>JBGAOK010000006.1:0-63747 GCA_044221805.1 Meridianimarinicoccus sp. | reverse complement strand
CTTCGCCGGCGGCCAGGGTCATCACCGCGCCGTTCACCGCCAGCCGTGCGGCGCCCGCCGAGTCATCGACCCGGCTGACGGTGACGCGGACGTCGCCATCGGCAAAGGTCGCGGTCTGCCCCGCGGTCAGGCCCTGAGGCTCGCCGGTCGGGGCGGCTGCCGGGGCGGCGGCGGGTGCGGCGGCAGGTGCGGCAGCCGGTGCCGCGGCCGGGGCGGTGGCTGCCGCCGGCGCCAGCGCGGCCAGACCTTGGCGCAGCGCCGCGGCCTGCGATTCGGCCACCTCGGCAACCCGCGAGGTCAGGCTGCCGGCCATCTCCTCGATCTTCTTCGCCAGCGACTCGACTTCGCTTCCGGCGCCGGCGGCTTCCGTGCCGACCTTGGCGGCCAGCGCCGCGGCCGAGGTCTCGATCGCGCCCACCTTGCCGCTCAGCGCGCTCACCTGATCGGCGAGGCCACCCAGCTTCTGGTCAATCGCCGCGGTCTGCTCGCCGGCGGCCGACAGCTCCTCCTTCATCGCCTGGCGGATCTCGCCGATCCCTGGCCCCGACGACGACAGCAGCATCCCCAGCAGTACGCCAACGGCCAGCGCGAAGGCGCCGACCACAAGTGTCTTGTTGTCCAATGTCCGTTCCCTCCCGAAAACTCCGGCACGCTCTGCGGCGGCCGTTAACAGGATCTATCCACGACCGCCTGCCTGCCTGCAAGCTAGCCGTTCACCTGACGGCAGGCGCGATTTCCCTTGCCCGGGTCGATGCTGCCGCTTGAAGCGCCGCGCGAGCGGCGCAAGACTGTGCCGGCGCAGGCCCGGCACCCGGTAAGGCAGGCGCGGACGATGGAAGGACAGGCACGATGGCTGCACCCGGCGAGAACCTGAAGATCAACGGCGAGCGGCTCTGGGACAGCCTGATGGACATGGCGCAGATCGGCCCCGGGGTGGCGGGCGGCAACAACCGCCAGACCCTGACCGATGCCGATGCCGAAGGCCGTGCCCTGTTCGCGGCGTGGTGTGCGGACGCCGGCCTGAGCATGGGCGTCGACCGCATGGGCAGCATGTTCGCCCGGCGTGAGGGCACCGACCCCGACGCGCTGCCGGTCTATGTGGGCTCGCACCTGGACACCCAGCCGACGGGCGGCAAGTTCGACGGCGTGCTGGGCGTGCTGGGCGCTCTGGAAGTGATCCGCAGCCTGAACGATCTCGGCATCCGCACCCGCCATCCGATCGTGGTGACCAACTGGGCGAACGAGGAGGGCGCGCGCTTCGCCCCGGCGATGCTCGCCTCGGGCGTCTTCGCCGGCGTCCACAGCCTGGACTATGCCTATGGCCGGAAGGATCTGGAGGGGAAGACCTACGGCGACGAACTGGTCCGCATCGGCTGGCAGGGCGACGAGGAGGTTGGCGCGCGCAAGATGCACGCCTATTACGAGCTGCACATCGAACAGGGCCCGATCCTGGAAGCCGAGGGCCGGACGATCGGCGTCGTCACCCATTGCCAGGGCCTGTGGTGGCTGGAATTCACCCTGACCGGGCGGGAAGCCCATACCGGCTCGACCCCGATGACCATGCGGGTCAATGCCGGGCTCGCCATGGCGCGGATCTTCGAGATGGTGCAGGCGGTCGCGATGGCGGCCCAGCCCGGCGCCGTGGGCGGCGTGGGGCAGGTCACCTTCAGCCCGAACTCGCGCAACGTGCTGCCGGGGACGGTGGTCTTCACCGTCGACATCCGCTCGCCCGATCGGGACAAGCTCGACCGCATGCGGGCCGAGGTCGAGACCCGGGCGGCGGCGATCTGCGCCGACCTGGGCGTCGGCTGCGCGGTCGAGCCGGTTGGCCATTTCGACCCGGTCACCTTCGCGCCGGCTCTGGTCGAAACCGTGCGGGCGGCGGCCGAACGGCTGGGCTACAGCCACATGGACCTGATCTCGGGCGCCGGCCACGACGCCTGCTGGGCGGCCCGCGTAGCGCCCGCGACCATGGTGATGTGCCCCTGCGTCGGCGGGCTGAGCCACAACGAGGCAGAGGAGATCAGCCCCGACTGGGCCAGCGCCGGCGCCAACGTGCTGTTCCACGCGGTGGTCGAGACGGCGGAGATCGTGGAGTGAGTACCGAGATCCGTCACCGCGTGCTCAATTCCCTGATCGCGCACTTTGATAGGCCGCTGATCCAGAACGATTTCCGAGGGGTCTACGTGGAGCACATGGTTGCGGAGTTGCTTGGTGACCAATGGAGCGTGGTTTCTGCTGATTGGGGGCCTTGGGACTTACAGAAGCGTGTGTGCGGCACGCGGGTCGAGATCAAACAATCCGCCGCGAGGCAGACTTGGACGATTGAAGCCGTGGCTCCTAAGGGCAGTCCGCGGTTCAGTATTCGCAGACCGAAGGGGATGTACCAAGGATCTGCCTGGACGACGACCTCAGGCCGCCTCGCCAACATCTATGTATTCGCGTGGCATGGGACTGATGATGCGTCAGCGGATCACCGGAGCGCCGAGCAGTGGCGGTTCTTCGTGGTCAGGTCCGGAGACCTTCCTGACCAGGAGTCCATTGGCCTGAGCATGTTGAGACGGATGGCGCCCGAGTTGCGTCATGACCAAGTGAGCGAAGCTGTTGAAGGACTCTGTGCCGCCTCTTGTTCTGTAAGTGCGCCCGAACAGTATCCTCCAAGCCTAATCGAATGAAGGGGAGACACATGACCAAGGTCATCAAGGGCGGCACCGTCGTCACCGCAGACCGGCAGTTCACGGCGGATGTGCTGATCGAGGGCGAGGTGATCGCGGCGATCGGCGAGAACCTGACGGGCGACGAGGTGATCGACGCCGAGGGCGCCTATGTCATTCCCGGCGGCATCGACCCGCATACCCATCTGGAAATGCCCTTCATGGGGACGACGGCCGACGAGACCTTCCTGTCGGGCACCTGGGCGGCGGCGACCGGGGGCACCACGATGCTGGTGGATTTCGTGCTTCCGGGCGCGGACGGCAGCCTTGTGAACGCGATCAACGACTGGCACCGCAAGTCGGGGCCGCAGATCGCGTCGGACATCGGCTTCCACATGGCGATCACCGGCTGGAGCGAGCAGATCTTCGACGAGATGAAGACCGCCGTGGACATGGGAGTGAACTCGTTCAAGCACTTCATGGCCTACAAGGGCGCGCTGATGGTCGAGGACGACGAGATGTTCGCCTCGTTCCAGCGCTGCAAGGAACTGGGCGCGCTTCCCATGGTGCATGCCGAGAACGGCGACATCATCCTGGAATTGCAGAAGAAATACCTCGCCGAAGGGATCACCGGGCCGGAGGGGCACGCGTTCTCGCGCCCGCCCGAGCTTGAGGGCGAGGCGGCGAACCGGGCGATCATGATCGCCGACACGGTGGGTACGCCCTTGTACATCGTCCACGTGTCCTGCGAGCAGGCCCACGAGGCGATCCGGCGGGCGCGCCAGAAGGGCCACCGGGTCTATGGCGAGCCGCTGATCCAGTTCCTGACGCTGGACGACAGCGAGTATGTGAACAAGAGCTGGGAACACGCCGCCCGCCGAGTGATGTCGCCGCCGTTCCGCGGCAAGGAGCATCAGGCCAGTCTCTGGGCCGGCCTGTCGGCGGGCAGCCTGCAGGTGGTGGCGACCGACCATGCCGCCTTCACCACCGCGAAGAAGAAGATGGGGCTGGACGATTTTACCAAGATTCCGAACGGAACCGGCGGGTTGGAGGACAGACTTGCGGTGCTCTGGACCGCCGGGGTCGAGACCGGGCGGATCACGCCCGAGGAATTCGTCGCGGTGACCTCGACCAACATCGCCAAGATCCTCAACATCTATCCCCGGAAGGGCGCGCTGGTGCCCGGCGCGGATGCCGATGTGGTGGTGTGGGATCCGAAGATCTCGAAGACCATTTCCGCCAGCAACCAGAAATCCATCATCGATTACAACGTCTTCGAAGGCTTCGAGGTGACCGCGCAGGCGCGCTACACGCTCAGCCGTGGTGACGTGATCTGGTCCTGGGGCCAGAACAGCCAGCCCGAACCGGGGCGCGGGCGCTATGTGCCGCGGCCGGCCTTCTCGTCGGCGGCGCGGGCGCTGAGCCGCTGGAAGGACCTGAACAGCCCGCGGAAGGTGGATCGCGACCCGCTGAACATCCCGGCGGGCGTCTGAGGCGATGCTGAGCCAGGACGAGATCGACGGATTCATCGACGAAACCGGCCTGCCGGACCCGGCGCCGGCGCGGAAGGTTGTCATCGACGCCAATGACTTGCAGCTGGTCTTTGATACCGGCGACGGACCGGTCCATGCCCTGAAGGACGTCGGTCTCACGGTGCGGAAGGGCGACTTCGTCAGCTTCATCGGCCCGTCGGGCTGTGGCAAGACCACGCTGCTGCGCGCCATCGCCGGGCTGGAACGCCCCACCGGCGGGACCCTGACGGTCAACGCGATGTCCCCGGACGAAGCTAGGAAATCAAGGGCTTACGGCTATGTCTTCCAGGCTTCGGGGCTGTATCCCTGGCGGACCATCGCGCGGAACGTGATGCTGCCGCTCGAGATCATGGGCTATCCCCGGGCGGACTGGGAGAAGCGCGTGAACGCCGTCATGGAACTTGTGGAACTGAAGGGGTTCGAGAACAAGTATCCTTGGCAGCTGTCGGGCGGCATGCAGCAGCGGGCCTCGATCGCCCGGGCGCTGGCCTTCGATGCCGACATCCTGCTGATGGACGAACCCTTCGGCGCGCTGGACGAGATCGTCCGCGACTATCTCAATGAGCAGTTGCTGACCCTCTGGAAACGCACGGAAAAGACCATCGTCTTCGTGACCCATTCGATCCCCGAGGCGGTGTATCTCTCGACCCGCATCGTGGTGATGAGCCCGCGCCCGGGGCGGATCACCGACATCATCGAAAGCCCGCTGCCGAAGGACCGGCCGCTGGAGATCCGCGACACCGAGGCCTTCCTCGACGTGGCGCGGCGGGTGCGCGAGGGGCTGAGGGCGGGGCATGTGGATGTCTGAGATGCGCCGGATGCCCGATCGGAAAATCGTCGGACAATCATCGGACTTTCATCGGACCCGGACGCGCGCCGCGGCAGGTGCCGCGTGAGGCAGGTCGGACCGGTGCTGGCCGTCATCCTGATGATCCTGGCGCTGTGGTATCTCGGCGCGATCTGGCTGAACGCGAGCTGGACGCTCAGCCAGGCGGCGCGGGCGGGGCAGAGCGTCGGCTTCCTGGATCTGGTCGCCGATACCCTGTCCCAGGACCGCCCGAAGCTGCCGGCGCCGCATCAGGTGGCGGCGGAACTGTGGAAGACCACGGTCGAGCAGAAGATCACCTCGAAGCGCAGCCTGGTCTATCACGCCTGGGTCACGCTCAGCGCGACGCTGCTGGGCTTCGCCATCGGCACCGTGGCGGGGATCGCGCTGGCGGTAGGGATCGTCCACAACCGCGCGATGGAGATGAGCGTGATGCCCTGGGCGATCGCCAGCCAGACCATCCCGATCCTCGCCATCGCGCCGATGATCATCGTGGTGCTGAACTCGCTCGGCCTGTCGGGGATCCTGCCGAAGGCGATCATCAGCGCCTATCTGAGCTTCTTCCCGGTGGTGGTCGGCATGGTCACGGGGCTCAGGAGCCCGGACCGGATGCAGCTTGACCTGATGCGGACCTGGAACGCCAGCGATCGCCAGGTGTTCTGGCGGCTGCGGCTGCCGTCCTCGGCGCCGCTGCTGTTCGCCTCGCTCAAGATCGCGGTGTCGGCCAGCCTGGTGGGCGCGATCGTGGGGGAACTCCCGACCGGCGCGGTGGCCGGGCTGGGGGCGCGGCTGCTGGCGGGCAGCTATTACGGCCAGACCGTGCAGATCTGGGCGGCGCTGATCATGGCGGCGGCGCTGGCGGGGCTGCTGATCGCGGTGATCGGCGTCCTGCAGCGGGTGACGCTGCGCCGGATGGGGATGGCGCGGTGATCTGGGCGGGGGGGGCGATCCTGTTCTGGCTGGCGGCGTGGCGGGTCAACGTGCTGATCGCCAACTCGCCCGCATCGCGGACCCGGACGGCGCGGATCGCGGTGCCGGTCCTGTTCGGGGTGACGCTGCTGGTGCTGTGGGAGGGGCTGGTGCGCGGTCTGGCCGTGCCGCCGGTGATCCTGCCGGCGCCGACGGCGGTGGCGGCGCGGATTGCCGGGTCGGCCGGGATCCTGTGGCAGGACTTCCGCCAGACCATCCTGATCGGCGCGCTGTCGGGCTATCTGATCGGCTGCGCCGCGGCGGTGCTGACCGCCATCGTGGCCGACCGCCATGACTTCCTGCGCCGGGGCCTGCTGCCGGTGGGGAACTTCGTCGCCGCCCTGCCGATCGTGGGGATCGCGCCGATCCTGGTGATGTGGTTCGGCTTCGACTGGCAGTCGAAGGCGGCGATGGTGGTGGTGATGGTGTTCTTCCCGGTGTTGGTGAACACCGTCGAGGGCCTGCGCGCCGCCGAGCCGATGCAGCGCGACCTGATGCGCACCTATGGCGCGAGCTATCGCCAGACCCTGACCAAGCTGCGCCTGCCGGCGGCGATGCCCTTCCTGTTCAACGGGCTGAAGATCGCCACCACGCTGGCGCTGATCGGGGCCATCGTGGCCGAATTCTTCGGCTCGCCGGTGGTGGGGATGGGCTTCCGCATCTCGACCTCGGTGGGCCAGCTGGCGCTGGACATGGTCTGGGCCGAGATCGCCGTGGCGGCGCTGGCCGGATCGCTGTTCTATGGGGCCGTGGCCCTGATCGAAAACCGGGTGACGTTCTGGCACCCGTCGCAAAGAAGGTAATGATCCAGATGGGGAGTAAGACGATGAGACTTGCGTTCACGACCGCCCTTGCCGGCGCGCTGGCGATGATGGCGGGCACCGGCTTCGCCGCCGACCCGCTGACCCTGCAGCTGAAATGGGTCACCCAGTCCCAGTTCGCCGGGTATTACGTGGCGAAGGAGAAGGGCTTCTATGACGAGGCCGGTCTTGACGTGACGATCAACCCGGGCGGCCCCGACATCGCCCCCGAGCAGGTGATCGCCGCCGGCAATGCCGATGTGATCGTCGACTGGATGGCCGCGGCGCTGGCGGCGCGGGAACGCGGGCTGGCGCTGGTCAACATCGCCCAGCCGTTCAAGCATGGCGGATTGCAGCTGACCTGCCTGAAGGAAACCGGGATCGCCACCCCGGCCGATTTCCCCGGCCATACGCTGGGCGTCTGGTTCTATGGCAACGAATACCCGTTCTATGCCTGGATGGCGAAGCTGGGCGTCAAGACCACCGGCAAGCCCGAGGGCGTCGAGGTGCTGAAGCAGGGCTTCAACGTCGATCCGCTGCTGCAGAAGCAGGCCGACTGCATCTCGGTGATGACCTACAACGAATACGGGCAGGTTCTGGATGCCGGCATCACGCCCGAGCAACTGGTGACCTTCAACTATCTCGAGGAGGGCGTCGGCGTGCTGGAGGACGGGCTTTACGTGCTGGAGCCCAGCCTGAGCGACCCGGCCATGGTCGACAAGCTGACCCGGTTCGTGGCGGCCTCGATGAAGGGCTGGAAATATGCCGAGGCGAACCCGGACGAGGCGGCGCAGATCGTGATCGACAACGACCTGACCGGGGCGCAGACCATAGAGCATCAGAAATACATGATGAGCGAGGTGGCGAAGCTGACCGCCGGGTCGAACGGCGCGCTGGATCCGGCGGATTACGCCCAGACCGTGGCGACGCTGCTGTCGGCGGTGTCGCCCGAGAACCCGGCGATCACCAAGGAGCCGACCGGCGCCTGGACCCACGCGATCACCGATGTTGCGCTGAAGTAAGCGACGCGCGCCGGGCCTTCGGTCCGGCGCCGACAGGCGAAGGTCCGGGTGCCGTGTGCCGGCCCCGGACCGCAAGGCTCAGACCGACGGGCAGTCCTTGACGGTGACGGTCTTGCCGTCGCCATTGTGATAGGCGCACTGGCCGGTCTGCTGGTTGCGGGCATAGAGCGCGCCGGCGGTGGCGGCGGCGGCTCCGGCTGCCACGGTCCAGGCCGGGTTGGCTCCGAGCGCGGTCGCGGCGATCGCACCGATGGCGCCCGCGGCGACACCCATGCCGACCTCGTTCTTGGTGACGTTGCCGCAGGCGGTCAGCGCGAGGGCGGCGGCGAGCACGGCCGCGGTAAGGGTCTTGTGCATGTGGAACTCCCTGTTCTGGTGCGCGGACGCTAGCGGCAGGCGGCCGCGACCGGAAGCGGAAATCGGCCGGGGACGGCGCCGGTGCCGGCGGAACAGGCAGGCGGGGCGGCTGGCGGGTCGGGCAATCCGGACTTGCAGCAACGGAACCGGATGGATTCGGCGGCGTTCCGCCGGGGGCGATCTCCGCTGGCCTTGCCAGATCACCGCACCGCCAGTAAAAAAACACGCAAATGTCTATTCCTTAGAAGCTATCTTGTAAACGAATGGACGGACGCCGGGCTGATCCGTCGGCGCCTTTGACTTTCGGCGGGCGACACGGGCCGCCGGGAAGGCAGGGGGACCGGGCCGGACGGGCCGGAGCAGGCGACATCGGGTCGGCGGACAGGAGGGAAGATGGCGCGGTCGGCACTCACGGGGACGCGGATACGTGAGCGGCGCACCATGCTTGGCATAAAGCAGGCCGACCTGGCGCGGATGGCCGAGATCTCGCCCTCGTACCTGAACCTGATCGAGCACAACCGGCGCCGGATCGGCGGCAAGCTTCTGACCCGGATCGCCCGGTCATTGTCAGTCGAGGTCTCGGTGCTGACCCAGGGTGCCGAGGCGAACCTGATCGACCAGCTGGGCGAGGCGGCGGCGGCCCATCCCGAGGTCGAGGCCGAGGTCCAGCGCATCGACGAGTTCGTCGGCCGGTTTCCCGGCTGGGCCGGGCTGATCCGCGAGCAGCAGCGCCGGGGCGTGCAGCTGGAACTGCGGGTGGCGGCGCTGGTCGACCGGCTGTCCCATGACCCGTTCCTGTCGGCCTCGCTGCACGAGATCCTGACCCGGGTTTCGGCGATCAAGTCCACCGCCTCGATCCTGATCGAGACCGAGGACCTGGATCAGGCCTGGACCGACCGCTTCCAGCGCAACCTGCACGCCGACAGCCGCAAGCTGGCCGAAGGCGCCGCGGCGCTGGTGCAGTATCTGGACGCCGAGAGCGACGGCGACATCGGGCTGCTCAGCCCGCAGGAGGAGCTGGAAGCCTGGCTCAACCGGCGCAGCTTTCATGTGCCCGAACTGGAAACCGACGTGCCGGAACTGATCGACCGGCTGGCCGAGGCAGACGGGATGATTGGCACCGTGGCCGGGCGCGACCTGACCCGCGCCTATCTGCACCGCTACCGCGCGGATGTGCTGTCGATGCCGCTGGGTGCCTTCACCGAGGCCGCGGCGGCGTTGCACTATGATCCGGCGCGGCTGGCGATGCGGTTCGACTGCGACCTGCCGGCGGTGTTCCGGCGGCTGGCCTCGCTGCCCTCGGACAGCGGCGTGACGCGGATCGGCTTCGTGCTGTGCGACGGGGCCGGGGCTTTGACGCTCAGGAAGTCCACCGACCTGCTGGCGATGCCGCGCTTCGGCGCGGCCTGTGCGCTCTGGCCGCTGTATCGGGCACTGGCGCAGCCGATGGCACCGATCCGAGCGGTGATCGAGAATGCCTCGCGGCCGGGGCTCCGGTTCCTGGCCTATGCGATCAGCCATGCCAGCTATCCGCAGGGTTTCTCGGGGCCGGCAGTCTACGAGGCGATGATGGTGCTGATCCCGCCCGAGCGGGTGGTGCCGCCGGGCGATTTCGGCGGCGCGCTGCAGGTCGGCACGTCGTGCCGGGTCTGTCCGCTGCGAACCTGTCCGGCGCGGCGCGAACCTTCGATTCTTGCCGATAGCTTTGACTCCGGTGCATCTATTCCCCAATAGTCTGAATGTGACGTGCCCCGCAGAGGGCCGACCGGACGTCTTGGGGGGAGCCGGGAATGGCGCATCACGTGATGCTGATCGAAGACGAGCCGAACATCATGGAAGCGATCCGTTTCATCCTGTCGCGGGACGGCTGGAAGGTGTCGTGCCACTCCGACGGCGCGACCGCCTTCGCGGCGATCCAGCGGACGATCCCGGACGTGGTGGTGCTGGACGTCATGCTGCCCAACCGCAGCGGCTTCGACGTGCTGAAGGACATGCGCGAGGATCCGGCGCTGAAGGATCTGCCGGTGCTGATGCTGACCGCCAAGGGCCAGGCCAAGGACCGCGAGCGCGCCGCGCTTCTGGGCAGCAACGCCTTCATGACCAAGCCGTTCTCGAACTCCGAAGTGCGCGACCGTCTGCGCGCCCTGGTCAGTCATGGCCCGGCGTGACCGGGTGCCGACATTTCTTGCGCGGCGGGCCTATCGGCGGCGCCGGGTGATCGACGCGGCGCGTCTGCTGCCCGTCTTCGGCGGGTTCCTGGTGCTGGTGCCGCTGTTGTGGGACGACGGCCACCGGGGCGCCCCGGTGATGGCGCAGCATGCCGCCTACATCTTCGTCATCTGGGCGCTGTTCGTGGCGGCGGCGGCGGCGCTGGCCTTCGCCCTGCGCCCGGCGGACCTGAACCGACCCAAAGGGGCCGAGGACGATGCGGACGCCACTGGCGAGGGCTGAGGCCGGCCGGCGCGGCGACAGCCCGGTATCGCGGCCGCTGGGCGGGTCCGCGGCCTGATGTTCGCCTTCGACATTCTTCTGGCGGTCTGCCTCGGCTATGTGGCGATGCTGTTCGCGGTAGCCTTCTGGGCCGAGCGCCGGGCCCGGCGCGGCAGGCTGGGCTGGATCCGGTCGCCCTGGATCTACACGCTGTCGCTGTCGATCTACTGCACCGCCTGGACCTTTTATGGCGGCGTCGGCTACGCCGCCCGGTCGGGTCTGGAATACTTGTGCATCTATCTGGGCCCGACACTGATGATGATCGGCTGGTGGTGGATCCTGCGCAAGCTGGTCCGGATCGCGCGCAGCCAGCGGATCACCTCGGTCGCCGACCTGCTGTCCTCGCGCTATGGCAAGACCGCGGCCTTGGGCGGGCTGGTGACGGCGCTGGCGGTGGTGGGGATCACGCCCTACATCGCGCTTCAGCTGCAGTCGGTGACCCTGTCCTTCGGCGTCTTCGCCAGCGGCAGCCTGGCCGACTGGCCGATACCGTCGCAGCACGCCACCGCGATCTGGGTTGCGGTCGGGCTGGCGGTCTTCACCGTGATCTTCGGCACCCGCAATCTTGACGTGAACGAACGCCATCACGGCGTGGTCACCGCGATCGCGGTCGAGGCGCTGGTCAAGCTCGCCGCGCTGGTCGCTGTCGGGTCCTATGTGGTCTGGGGCATTGCCGGCGGGCTGGGCGCCATCGCCGAGCGGATCAACGCCTCGCCCATGGCAACGATCCCGGCCGACGGCACCCGCTGGGCGGCACTCCTGTTCATTTCCGGCTTCGCGGTGATCTGCCTGCCGCGGATGTTCCAGGTGCTGGTGGTCGAGAACGAGGACGAGCGCCACCTGGCCACCGCATCCTGGGCCTTTCCGCTCTATCTGCTGCTGATGAGCGTCTTCGTCCTGCCGATCGCGGCGGTGGGGCTCGACATCCTGCCGGCGGGGTCGAACCCGGACCTTTTCGTGCTGACGCTGCCGCTGTCCATGGGCCAGGACGCGCTGGCGATGCTGGTCTTCCTGGGCGGGTTCTCGTCGGCGACCTCGATGGTCATCGTGGCGGCGATCGCGCTGTCGACCATGGTGTCGAACCATGTGGTGATGCCGTTATGGCTGTGGTTGCGGCGCGACCCTGCACCGGTCATGGGCGACGTGCGCGAGATCGTCCTGATGGCCCGGCGGATCAGCATCGCCGCGGTGCTGGGGCTGGGCTATCTCTATTACCGCTATTCCGGCGGCGGCGAGGCACTGGCGGCGATCGGGCTGGTCAGCTTCACCGGCGTGGTGCAGGTGCTGCCGGCGCTGCTGGGCGGGATCTTCTGGCGCGGCTCGACCCGGGTCGGCGCGCTGATGGGGGTTTCGACCGGCTTCGCGGTCTGGCTCTATACCCAGTTCCTGCCGAGCCTCGGCCCCGACGCGATCATGTCCGCTTCGATGCTGGCGCAGGGGCCGTTCGGGATGGACTGGCTCAGGCCTGAGGCGCTGTTCGGGCTCGAGGGGCTGGACCCGATGGTCCACGGCATCCTGTGGAGCATGTCCCTGAACGCGGCGGCGTTCTTCGTCGGCTCGGTGATCAGTTTCCCGCAGCCGCTGGAACGGCTGCAGGGGGCGCAGTTCGTCGGCGTCTTCGACTTCACCGCCTCGCACCATGGCTGGAGCATGGGCACGGTCGCGGCCGAGGACCTGCTGACCATGGCGCAGCGCATCCTCGGCCCGGCCGAGGCCCAGCAATTGTTCCTGGCCCAGGCTGCGGCCCAGGGCAAGGAAGGCTATCTGCCGGACATCACGCCAGAATTCATCGACCGGTTCGAACGCGAGATGGCCGGATCGGTGGGGGCGGCGACCGCCCATGCGATGATCGGGCAGATGATCTCGGGCGCGACGCTGTCGGTCCGGGATCTGATGGCGGTTGCCGACGAGACCGCCCAGATCATGGAGTATTCCAGCCAGCTGGAACTGAAGTCGCGGGAACTGACCCGCACCGCGCGACAACTCAGGGACGCCAACGACAAGCTAACCCGGCTTTACGAGCAGAAGGACGCCTTCCTGAGCCAGATCAGCCACGAGTTGCGCACGCCGATGACCTCGATCAGCGCTTTCAGCGAGATCCTGATGGAAGAGGATCTGACGGTCGAGGAACGGCAGCGCTATTCCAAGGTCATCCATGACGAGGCGATCCGGCTGACCCGGCTTCTCGATGCGCTGCTGGACCTGAGCGTGCTGGAACAGGGCGCGGCGCGGCTGGTGCCGGAACGGGGCATGCTGCGCGACATCATCGACCGGGCAGTGCTGGCGACCAGCGCGCTCAGCGCCCATGGCAGCTTCACCATCGACCGCAACGAGATGCGCGAGGCGGTTGAGGTCACCACTGATCTGGACCGGCTGGCGCAGGTCTTCATCAACCTGATCGGCAATGCCCGGAAGTACTGCGACGCGCCGCGGCCGCGGCTGCGGATTCGGGTGGTGGAGCTGGACGGCAAGATTGCGGTGGATTTCGTCGACAACGGCAGCGGCATCCCGCCCGAGAACCAGACGGTGATCTTCGAGAAGTTCTCGCGCCTGACCGACCACGCCGCGGCGGGCAGCGCCGGGCTGGGCCTGGCGATCTGCCGCGAGATCATGACCCGGATCGGCGGGTCGGTCGCTTATCTGCCGGGGCAGGGCGGTGCCGCCTTCCGGGTGGTCCTGCCCGCGGATGTGGCGGTTCTGGCCGCCTGAACCCGGTGGCGAGGGCCGCTGGCCGGGAATGCGGGCGGGTTTCAGCCTTTGGTAACCGGGTTGAGGTCAGTGTCACCGGGACGCAAGAACACCGGGGCAGCATGACCAGACCGCCATACTCGACCATGCAGCGGAAGGCCGGGGCCGACCGGCCCGAGCCCGATCACGGCCGGGTGACGCCTGCCGGGGCGCTGCGGCTGGCGGTGTCGCGGGCAGGGCAGGAGGTGCTGAAGGTGGCGCTGCGCGCCGGCGACCTGGCCGAGGCGCGGCTGACCCTGGCCTCGATGGCCGAGGCGCTGCCGCCGTCCGGGCTCTGGGTCATGCTGCGCGGGCCGGGGACGGCCGCGGGGCTGGTGACGCTGGATGCCAGCCTTCTGGCGGCGGTGCTGCAGGCCCTGACCGCAGGGCGGGTGTCGGGCAGCGGCGTGCCCGACCGGGCACCGACCCAGACCGATGCGATCCTCGCCCGGCGCTTCCTGACCGTGCTGCTGGAATCCTTCGCGGCCCGGCTCGACGGCAGCACGGCGGCCCGCTGGGCGGCCGGGTTCCAGCCGCGCGAACGGGTGTCCGATCCGGCGCGGCTGCCGCATCTCCTGCCCGACGCGGTCTATCGGGGGATGACGGTCGGCATCGACATTGCCGGCCTGCGCTCCGGCACGTTGGGATTGATCCTGCCCCATGATCCGCCGTGCGACGGCGCGCCGGCAGCCGAGGCCGAGGCCGGGTCCGATCCCCGGCTCGCCGCGTGGCAGAGTGCGCTGGCCGAAAAGGTGATGGACAGTCCGGTGCCGATCGAGGCGGTGCTGCACCGGCTGGAGCTGCCGCTGGCCGAACTGTCGCGGTTGCGCCCGGACATGCTGCTGCCGCTGCCGGCGCAGTCGATCGCCGCGGTCTCGCTGGAAGGCGCGGACGGGCGTCGGACCGGTACCGGGCGCCTAGGCCGGAGCGAGGGGCACCGGGCGGTGAAGATCGTCGCGCTGCCCCAGCAGCGCGAGGACGTCGGGACGGCCGATGGGAAGGGTGGGGCTGGCGCGCCCGGTCTGCCCCATGGCCTGCCAAGCGGTCCGGTTGCGGCCGGCGCGGCCGGGCTTCCGACCCGGCTGCCGCAAGGTCTTGCCCCCGGCGATGCCGGCTAGTCGCGACATGGGGCGGCAACCCGGCGATGGCAGCCGATCCGGCCGCCAAGGTCCGGGCGGGTGGTCAGGGCGGATCGCCGCGGGACGGCAGGGCCGATAATAGGGCCGGTGGACCCGGCTGGCGCGACGGCCGCAGCGCGTCGCCGACTTGGCCTCGGATCGTGCGGCGCCGCCAGATCGCCTGACCCATCGGCGGTAGCAGGCTTCTGCATATCGGGGAAGCGGCCGCCCGGATCGGAGACCAGGCTACGCCTTCCGCATCGCTCGACTGCCTTTTCAGCTGTCTTCGGCGTAGGCTTTGAACTGTGCCCGGAAAGGCGAATGGTCATAGCCCGCCGCCCTGGTCGCCGCCAGCACGCCGTCGACCCCCAGTTCGGAAGCCTTCAGCATGGACCACAGGATCGCGCTGCGGTTGCCCGAGGCGCAATAGGCCAGGACCGGTCCGGTCGCCTTGCCCATGGCATCGGCCTGGGTCGCCAGCATCTCGGCGGTGAACCGCCCCGGCACAACCGGGTTCACCACAAAGCTCATGCCTGTGGCTTCGACCTCGGCGCGGATCGCCTGCGACCACAGCGGGGCAGGGTTCTCGCCGTCGGGGCGATTGCAGATTACCGTCGAAAATCCCGCCTCGCGGATCGCCGCCACATCCTGCGGCGTGATCTGCGGCGAGACCGCATAGTCGGGGGAGAGTCGCCTGATATCCATGACTCGAGAATTAGGCGCTCGCAGCCAGCGCGTCCAGCCGAATGCGGATCCGCGGCGCGACAGCCATGCCGACCACCATGGCAAGGGTGAAGATCCAGACACTGGGGCCTCCGTAGCCGAGGGATGCGATCGCCGGGCCGGGGCAGTAGCCAACCAGCCCCCAGCCGGCGCCAAACATAATCGAGCCGACCACCAGGTCGTGCCCGAGCCGCGTTTCGGACGGCGTCGGGAAGCTGCCGCCCAGCACCGGCCGGCGGTTGCGGGCGACGCGCCACGCCACCGCCATGGGCAGGATCGCCCCGCCGATGACGAAAGCCAGCGTCGGATCCCAGTCACCCAGGACATCGAGCCAGCCCTGCACCTTCGTTGTGTCGGTCATGCCCGAGACCATCAACCCTAGGCCGAACAGACCGCCCGCAAGCGCCGCGAAAAGGTTGCGCATCAGATCACTCCAAGACCATGGCGGAACAGCGCGACCGTCAGGCCGCCAGCGAGAATGTAGAGTAGCGTGGCGACGATGCCGCGCCGCGACAGCCGCGAAATGCCGCAGACGCCGTGGCCCGAGGTGCATCCGTTCGCCAGCCGGGTGCCGAGCCCGACCAGAATCCCCGCAGTCACCAGAGCGGCGAGACTGCCGGTCGCCGCCGGAGGGCGGTCGCTTCCGAAGATGGCGTCGAAGACAGGGGCAGAGCCCCAGCTCAAGACATGGGCGATCACCAGCGGAACGCCCAGCAGACCAGCAAGAAAGGAAACTCTTTCGGCGCGGCTGGCGCTGGCGCTGCCGTCCACCAGCCCGCCGAGGATGCCGCTGGCGCCCATCACCCGGCCATTCACCAGAAGATAAAGCGCGGCCCCCGACCCGATCAGCAGGCCGCCGACAAACCCATGAACCCATGCGATTTCCATTACCTAGCACCTCTGCAACCCTGAACGCCCGCGTGCGGCCGCGGGGCGGCACAGCGGGAACCGAAAACGCATGCGCATTACGACATATTTCGCCAGTCCCCGCCTTTTTCGTTCCAGTTTGATGTTTGTCAACACATCGCAGCCACGAATCTGTCAGCATTCGCCTGAAACAAGCGGGTCCGGCAGGCGACAGTCGGGCCAGTTGGGCCTGCGGTCGGGCAGCCGGAAGAACCGGTCGGGCGCCTATGTGGACCGCTCGATCAGAACAGCAGGTCCGACCGCGTCAGACCGCGGCAGACAAAGGGGAGAGAGACATGCCGAACCATCAGATGACGGACAAGATCGAGGATCTGCGCTCAAAGTTGTCGCATGACCATGACGACCCGCGCGAGCTGCATGACGAGGTCACCCAGTTGGTGGCCGACCTGAATGCCACCCATGCCGATGTACCGGCAGACCTGCGCGAAGCCGCGGAAGAACTTGAGGCCGAGATCCTTGAGGAGTTCTACGACAACCTGCCGGTCTGAACGGCCGGTTACCGGCCGGGTATCGGCCCGGCCGTCCGGGGGCCGGACCGGGGTCAGCCCAGCATGATCCCGGCCACCACGCACATGAGTCCGATCGCTGAGACCATCAGCGCGCCCATGTTCAGGGCGACCAGTTTCTGCAACCGCTTGCGCAGGTCGGCATCGGAAAGCCCGGCCTTCCGCGCCTTCACCGCCATGACAATGCAGGCGGCAAGAGCCCGGCCACGCCCAGAAGCGAGATCGCGGCGCCGATCCAGATCAGGATTTCCATCGCAGTGCCCTCCGTGCCCCGGCCGTCCCCTAGCCGGGCCGGGGCGCGGGCGCAAGCCGGGCGGCGATCTTGCGGCGCGCCGCCGGGGCCGCTAGGACGGCCCGGCACAGAGGCAGGGGGTTCCCATGAGCATGACGGACGTGATCGAGACGCCGGGCAATTCGTCCTATGACGTCAGCGCGGCGGAACTGCGCAGCTTCATCGAACGCTTCGAACATCTCGAGGCCGAGAAGCAGGCGGTGGCCGAGCAGCAGAAGGAAGTGATGGCCGAGGCCAAGGGCCGCGGCTATGACACCAAGGTGTTGCGCAAGGTGATCGCGCTGAGGAAGCGCGACAAGGACGAGATCGCCGAGGAAGAGGCGGTGCTGGAAATGTACAAGGCCGCGCTCGGCATGGTCTGAGGCGCGGGACGGGTCAGGGGTGATGGGCGCGATCGCGGCGCAGTTCAATCGGTCGGGGGTGAACGTCTGGTCGGCGGGCGCGCTGCTGATCGCCGCCGTGGTGCTGACCCCGATCCTATCGGTGGCCTGGCTGGCGATGGCGCCCTCGCAGGGGGTCTGGGGCCACCTCGCCGCCACCACGCTGCCCCGCTATCTGGGCAACACGCTGCTGCTGATGCTGTCGGTGGGGGCGATCACCGCTTCGGTCGGCACCACAGCGGCCTGGCTGGTGACCCAGTACCGCTTTCCCGGCGCGCGCGGACTGGAATGGCTGCTGCTGCTGCCCTTGGCGATCCCGGCCTATATCGGCGCCTATGCGGTCACCGACCTTCTCGACTATGCCGGGCCGGTGCAGACCCTGCTGCGCGCCGCCTTCGGCTGGCAGAGCGCGCGGGACTACTGGTTTCCCGAGGTGCGCTCCCGCTGGGCGGCGATCGTGGTGCTGTCGGCGGCGCTGTGCCCTTACGTCTACCTGATGGCCCGCGCCGCCTTCCGCGAGCAGTCGGTCTGCGCCCACGAGGTCGCGCGCACCCTTGGCGCCGGGCCGTGGCGGCGCTTTACCGCGATCGCGCTGCCGCTGGCCCGGCCGGCGATCGCCGCCGGCGCCGCAGTGGCGATGATGGAGACCGCGGCGGATTTCGGCGTCGTCGACTTCTTCGCGGTGCAGACCCTGACCACCGGCATCTTCACCACATGGTTGCAGGCGGCCAATGCGGCCGGGGCGGCGCAGATCGCCGGGCTGGTGCTGGTGCTGGTCTTCGGCCTGACCGGGCTGGAGAAGGCGAGCCGCCGGAAGATGCGCTTCTACCGCACCTCGCGCCGGCAACGGCCGATGGAAAAGGTGACCCTGCGCGGCGCCTGGGCCTGGGGTGCCACGGCCTTCTGCCTGGTGCCGGTGCTGGTGGGCTTCGTGCTGCCGGTGTCGGTGATCGGCACGCTGGCGGTCAGGAACGCCGCCGAATGGGCCGACCCGGCGCTGCTGATGGCGCTTGGCCATACCCTGCTGGTGGCGGGCACGGCGGCCTTCGTCACCGTCGCACTGGCGCTGTTCATGGTCTATGGCGTGCGGCTGAGCGGGCACAGCCTGCCGCGGGCGCTGCTGCCGGTGACCACGCTGGGCTATGCCGCGCCGGGGGCGGTGCTGGGGCTGGGGCTGCTGATCCCGCTCGGGGCGCTGGACAACCGGCTGGCCGATACCATCCTGGCGCTGACCGGCCATGATCCGGGGCTGATGCTGACCGGATCCGCCTTCGCCATCGTGCTGGCCTATGTGGTGCGCTTCTTCGCCATCGCCCAGGGCGCGGCGGACGGGGCGCTGGGGCGGATCTCGCCCAGCCTGCCGATGGCAGCGCGGTCGCTGGGCCGGGGCGCCGGCGGCACCCTGCGCCATGTCCACCTGCCGCTGATCTCGGGCTCGGTGGCGACGGCGCTGCTGCTGGTCTTCGTCGACGCGGTGAAGGAACTGCCGGCGACCCTGCTGCTGCGCCCGTTCAACTTCGACACGCTGGCGACGCGGGTCTACAATCAGGCCTCGCTCGAGCGGATCGGCGACGCGGCGCCGCCGGCGATGCTGGTGATCCTGGTCGGTCTGGCCGCGGTTCTGGTGCTGGCGCGGTCGAACCGCTGAGGGCGGGGCGCGGTCTGGCGTGCGGCCAGTTTCTCCTTGCCCCGCGCCCGGCGCTCGCCTATTCACCCGGGCCACGGGAGACGCACGGGGCCGGCTTAGCTCAGCTGGTAGAGCGCCTGATTTGTAATCAGGATGTCGGGGGTTCGAGTCCCTCAGCCGGCACCAGTCTGCCGCGGCGACGCCCGGCCTGCAGGACCATCGGGAGCAGCGGCGTGGCGCAGAACGGCGGAAAACTCGGCACCCTTTCGACGCTCTCCATCGGCATCGGCGCGATGGTGGGCGGCGGCATCTTCGCGGTGACCGGCCTGACCATCGAGACCACCCGCGGCGCGGCGCCGCTGGCCTTCCTGATCGCCGGTGTGGTCGCGCTTCTGACCAGCTATTCCTACCTGCGCCTGACGCTGGCCTTCCCGGGCGAGGGAGGCACGGTCAGCTTCCTGGACCGCGCCTTCGGCGGCGGCATCCTGACCGGGGCGGCGAACATCCTGCTGCTGCTCAGCTATGTGGTCCTGCTGTCGGTCTATGCCTATGCCTTCGGCAGCTACGGCGCCGGGCTTCTGCCCGAGGCGGGCCGCGCCGTCTGGCAGCATGTGCTGACCACCGGGATCGTGCTGGCGCTTCTGGGCCTGAACGTCTTCGCCTCGGGTCTGGTGATCCGGTCCGAGAATGCGCTGAACGCGATCAAGCTGCTGCTGCTGGGCGGCTTCGTGGTGGCGGGCTTCCTGACGCCCATGGACTGGACCCGGGTCGATCCGGTCGGCGCTGTCTCGCCCCTGGGCCTGGTTGCCGGGGCGATGCTGATCTTCCTGAACTACGAAGGCTTCGAGTTGATCGCCAATGCCTCGGACGATGTTGCCGACCCGCGCCGGTCGCTGCCCGTCGCCTTCGTCGGCGGCGTGCTGCTGGTGATGGGGCTTTATGCGCTGATCGTCATCGTCGTGCTGGGGCACCTGAGCCTTGACGAGGTCGCGGCGGCCTCGTCGACCGCGCTGTCGGCGGCGGGCGAACGGATCCTCGGGCGGGCGGGCTACATTGCCATCGTGATCGCGGCGCTGCTGGCCACCGGGTCGGCGATCAATGCGACGCTGTTCAGCACCGGGCGGCTGGCCTACACCGTGGCCAAGACCGGGCAATTGCCCAAGCACTACGAGCGGAGCATCCGCGGCGCCCATTCCGAAGGCGCCATCGTCTGCGGCGGGCTGGCGATCGTGGTGGCGAACCTGGTGCCGCTGGAAGCCATCGCCACCATGGGCAGCGCCGGCTTCCTGCTGCTGTTCTTTCTGGTCAACCTCGCCAATATCCGGCTCTGGCGCGAGACCGGCAGCCGGGTCTGGCTGTCGGGGCTGGCGGCGGCGGCGACGCTGGGGGCGCTGGTGATCCTGTGCATCAGCGTCGAGGAGAACCCGGCCAGCCGCAATCACCTGTGGATCTTCGCCGGCATGATCGCTGCCTCGCTGCTGATCGAGACGGTCTATCGCGGGATCACCGGCCGGCGTATCCGGCTGGTTCCCCGGCACAAGGCCTGAGCCCGGCGGCGCCTTACGGCCCGCCGAGCTGGGCCTGAAGCCCGGCCAGCACCGGGTTGCCGGGATTGACCGCCATCGCCTGGGCCAGCGCCGCCCGCGCCTCGTCGGGCCGGTTCAGGGCGGCGAGAATCTGCACGATCATCGACCAGCCGTCCACCAGCTGCGGGTCGAGCGCCACCGCCTCGCTGAAGCCGTCAAGGGCCAGCGACCAGTTGCGCATGGTCAGCCCGGCGCCGGCGATCTGCAGGTTGGTCTCGGGGAAGTCCATTCGCGTCGCCAGCGCCGCCTGCCAGTCCCGCATCGCCGCGCCCAGCGCTGCCGCGCCAGCGCTGCCCGGGGCGGGCTGCGCGTCCAAGAGCGCCCGGGCCGCGGCGACCCGGACGCTGCGCATCGGATCGGTCAGCGCCGGGGTCAGGGCCGCCAGCCGCTCGGCCGGCGGCAGGGCGCCCAGGGCGCCGGCGGCGGCGCTGCGCACCAGGGGGTCGGGATCGGCCAGCAGCGCGGCGCTGCGCGCGACCGCGGCCGGGTCGCCGGCAAAGCCCGCCAGTTCCAGCGCGGTGGCGCGGACGATGCCGGCGGCGGCCGGGTCCTCGGCGATCGCCAGAAGCTCGGGCACATTGGGACGGGGGTCCAGCCGCGCGGCGGCAAAGACCGGCGCGAAATGCGGCCGGGTCTGGCGCCCCTCGGGATACCATGTGGCGATCGCCGCTGCGGCCCAGGCGGGTTCGCGGTCCTGGTGGCAGTCGGTGCAGGCATCGGGCGCGCCGGTGGCGGCCAGGTCGGGGCGCGGCACCTGGAAGGCGTGGTCGTGCCGGGTGTCGATGCCCATGTAGGTGCGCTCAGGCATGTGACAGGCGGGGCAGGCGGCGCCGGCGCTGCCGGCTTCGTGGAAATGATGCGCCGGGCTGTCATACTCGGCCGGGCGCAGGGTCGGGAAACGCGGGTTGCCGGCCGGGGAATGGCACTGGGTGCAGACCGCGTTGCCTTCGGCGCGCAGCTGCAGGCTGTGGGGTTCATGGCAGTCGGTGCATTGCACGCCTTTTGCGTGCATCTTCGCCTGCAGGAACGACCCGGTGTTGTAGACCTCGTCCTGCATCGACCCGTCGGGGTAATACATGCCCGCGCGCAGCAGCGAGAGCGTATAGGCGTCGTGATAGGGCGTGCCCGGCAGCGGGTTGCCGTCGAACATCGCCTCGCGCCGGGAATGGCAGGTCGAGCACTGGCCGATCAGCACCTCGGGCGCGGCGGCAAGGTCCACGGTCAGCCCCAGGGGCGTCAGCCCCGCCTGCGGGGTCCAGTCTGCCGGCGCCCGGGCCCAGGCGGCGTGCTCGGCCCCCGGGCCGTGGCAGCCTTCGCAGCCGACGCCGATCTCGGCCATCTCGGGGGCATAGGTGCGGGTGCTCTGCTGGTAGTTCCGGCTGTAGCCGGTGGCGTGGCATTCGGCGCAGCGCGCCTCCCAGCTCTTGTAGGGGCCGGTCCAGTGGAAGCCGTCGCCGGGCGGCGGGACCGGGTCGGGAAACACCGGGTACCAGCGCCGCGCGTCCACGTCCCAGGCGACGTCATAGGCCTGCAGCCGCCCGGGCTCCGGCGCCAGCAGGTATTGCTGCAGCGGCCTGATCCCGGCGACGCCCATCACCTCGAACTCGCGGCGGACCCCGTCGGTGCCCTCGGCCTCGATGAAATACCGGCCGTCGCGGTGGCGGAAGCGGGTGGTGGCGCCGCCATGGCTGAATTCGGCATCGTCGAAGTCGCCCAGCACCGTGTCCGGTCCCGGCAGGGTCCAGGCCAGCTGGTGGTCCGATCCGGTCCAGGCCGCGGCTTCCGCCCCGTGGCAGCCGGTGCAGGCGGACGAGCCCAGATAGGCAGGGGCCGCCGGGGTGGCGGGCTTTTCCGAGGCGGCCAGCGGCGGCGTCAGACACAGCACCAGAAGACCGGCCAGCCCGGCGGCAAGACGGCGCCAGCCGTTCAGGCGGCAATCGGTGTCCGGCATGGAGGCTCCTTCGGGGACGGGGCCCGGTGCGGACCTCGGCCCGGACCTTGGCGCGGATGGCGCGGGCTGTCGAGATGCGATCCGGGCCGCGGCGGGTCACTTCATGCGCAACGCCCGGGGGGGTTGGCCGACCCAGCGGCGCACCGCGCGGGTCAGGGCCGAGGGCGACGCATAGCCGACCGCACTGGCGACATCGGCGATGGCGGTGTCTTCCCGGACGATGGCGGCGAGGGCCGCCCGGCGGCGGGCGGCATCGACAAGGCTCGAGAAGGTGTTGCCCTCGGCGGCCAGACGCCGTTGCAGGGTGCGCACGCTGACCGCTGCCGCCTCCGCCAGACGCTCGACGCTGATGTTGCCGTCCTCGACCATGCCTTCGACCAGCATCGAGGCGCAGCTCTGGAATTCCGCCTGCGCCCTCAGATTGCGCCAGTCCGGCCCGGGCGCCGCCGCTCCGTTCGGGGTCAGCGGTTGGGCCAGAGGCAGGGCCAGGGTGGTCTCGGCCAGTTCCAGCACCAGAAGCTGATCGGTTCCCGCCCGCACCACACCTCGCAGGTCCGCCGGCAGGGCCTCGAAGCCGAATTGCGGGTGGGGAGCCATCCGGACGACATCCTGAACCGACGGGCGGTACCGGGCCAGCGCCAGAAGCGACAGGCAATGGCCCAGCGTCATCAGTTGCGCCTGATGCAGGGCCGCCGGGTCGGTGATGATGGTGAAGGCGCCGACCAGTCGCCGTGCCCCGGGCGGACCGCGAAGATCGAGCCGTTCATGGGTGCAGAAATGCGCCATCGCCCGTTCGGCGACCTGCAGCGCGGCCTCGATCGTGGCCCCGGTCAGCACCGCGCGGCCATAGGTGCCCAGGCGGGTCAGGCTGTCCGGGGCCATTACCCGCAGGCCGAGATCGGGCAGGCCCTCGCGCTCGGCCGCGTCGCGCACGAAGGTCATCGCGGCGCGCAGCGGGATCGGGCGCTCGGGCTGGTCCACCGGGTCGCCGGGCACGCCGGCAGCGGCCAGAAGGGCGTCCACCGGTCGGTTGCGGGACTCGAGCCAGAGGATATGTGGAATCAGGCAGGCCGCCCGGATGAGGGGAATCATGGTCGCCATGCGGCGGGTCCATCCTTGATCGAAACGCGGTGATTATCCGCAACCGGATCACCAAGGCCAGCGCGTTTCTTAACAAGAAGGTGCCCCGGAGGGCCTCGATTGGCCACCCGCCGCCGATTGTGATCGCGATGTGATCTGATTTGGCCGCTGGTCCGGCCAGCGGCCGGCTTGCGGGCTACCGATCCGGCCCGCTTGCCGGCCACTGTAGAGGATGGAGCGGGCGATCGGGATCGAACCGACGACATTCAGCTTGGGAAGCTGACGTTCTACCACTGAACTACGCCCGCAATGGCTGGCGTGCTACAGACAAGCCCCGGCGCCGTCAAGATGCAGGCGCGGGTCGCCTCCGCCCGTCGTCGCCGCCAGACCCCTGCGCCCCTGTGGCGCTTGATCCGCGGCGCCGCAGCGGCAAGGGTGCGCGCGTGCCGCCATCCCCGGTGACGCCGAGGAGAATCCGCCGATGACCGAGACGCCGCTGTCCGCTCCTGAGCGGGACCCCGTGGACCGGGTCGTCCTGCAATTCTTGCCGCCCGACCATCCCGGCCTTCCCGGCGTCGCGGTGCAGGAGGACCTGTCGGCCTGCGTCCGGCTGGGGGACGTGCTGTTCCTGGCCTGTGACGAGACCGCCGGGATCGAGCGGCTTCGCCTGACCCCGGCGGGCTGGGGCGATCATCACCACTACGACCTCGCCGGCTTCGTGGACCTGCCCGCCGGGCCCGGCGACGAGATCGACATCGAGGGCCTGGCGATCGACGACGGCTGGCTCTGGGTGCTGGGATCCCACGCGCTGAAGCGGCGCGGGCCGAACGGGGCCAAGGGGACGACAGGGGCGACAATGCCGACGGGGGCCCAGGCGCTTGCGCGGATGGCCGAGATCCGCAGTGACGGCAACCGCCAGTTCCTTGGCCGCCTGCCGCTGGCCGATCTGGGTGACGGGCCCGAGCCGGTGGCGCAGGACGGGGCGCGGCGGCTTGCGCATGTGAAGTTCGCGCGCACCGCCCGGCTGAAGCACTGGCTGGCGGGCGATGCCCATCTGGACCCGTTTCTCGGCATTCCGGGGAAGGAGAACGGGCTGGACATCGAAGGCATCGCGGTGCGCGGCGACCGGGTCTGGCTGGGCCTGCGCGGCCCGGTGCTGCGCGGCCATGCGGTGGTGCTGGAATTCGAGATGGGCCTCGACGGGCGCGGCCACCTGAAGCCCGCGCGGATCGACGGGCGGCGGCGCTATCGCAAGCACCTGATCGACACCGGCGGCGCCGGCATCCGCGATCTGGCGCTGGACGGCGACGACCTGCTGCTGCTCACCGGCCCGACGCTGGCCGGGGACGGCGCGACCCGGGTGCTGCGCTGGAAGGGGGCGGTGGGCTGCACCGCCTCGGGGCTGCAAGGCGGCGCCAGCGTCACCTGCGCGCTGGACCTGCCCTATGGCGATGCCGGCGACAATCCGGAGGGGCTGTGCCGCTGGGACGGCGCGCGCTGGCTGGTCGTCCATGACAGCCCGCATCCCGAGCGGATCAGCGGCCAAGCGGCGACCTATCAGGCCGATCTCTGGACGCTGGAGGGCTGAGACGGCGCCGGTCAGCCGGCCAGTCGCGCCAGAACCGGCTCGAGCGCCGGGTCGGCGAAGTCGCGGATGCTGACCTGCGCCCCGGCGGCTCGCAGGGCGGCATCGTCCAGCGCCGAGCGCACCCCCACCGTGAAAGCCCCCGCCGCCCGGGCCGAGGCCAGACCCGAGGGGCTGTCCTCGAAGGCGATGGCCCGGTCCGGGTGGCTGCCGAGCCGGTCGATCGCCGTGGCGTAGGGGTCGGGATGGGGCTTCCCGCGGGCGCATTCGTCGCCGATGACCACCAGATCGAAGGCCGCCGCAAGGCCGGTCGCCGCCAGCATCGCCTCGGCGTTGGCACGCGGCGCGTTGGTGACGACCGCGGTGCGCCAGCCCTCGGCACGCGCCCGGTCCAGCAGCGCCGCCGCGCCCGGCATTTCCGGGTGGGACCGGCCCATCCGCTGACGGAATTCCGCTTCCTTGCGGTCGGACAGCGCGGCGGCGTCCTCGCCCGGGAAGGACTTGCCGAACAAGTCCGCGTTCAGGCGGCCATGGATCTCGGCCAGATAGAAGGCGTGATCGATGGTGATGCCGCGTTCGGCGAACAGCTCGCGGAAGATCGAATAATGCAGCGGGTCGGTATCGAGCAGCGTACCGTCGAGGTCGAAGAGAAGGGCGGGGCGAGCCATCTGCTGTCCTGCGGGCGCCAGCGCGGGCGGCCTGGTCTGAGGGGCGGGGTCGCGCGCTAGGTGGCACCGGGCCTTTGCCAGTGCAAGGGGCCGGCCCCCGGATGCCAGCCGGCAATGCCCGAATGCGGCGGGAATGCCGCGGCTTTCGGCATCCGCTTCACGGACCTGCTGCCGCGCTGCGCCCTTGCGTCGCGGAAGTGTCATGTTTACCTTCAATTCAACTCGAATTGGAGGGCGCGAGATGACGCCCAGGCGTTCTGGATGCGGCGCCGCAGTCCCTGTTGAGGTTGACTGCGCGCCCGTCCCCATTTCCCAGGGCGAAGCCTATGGCGCGCTCGACCTGGGGACCAACAGTTGCCGGATGCTGATTGCCCGGGCCGAGGGCAATCAAGTGAAGGTGATTGACAGTTTCTCGAAGGCGGTTCAGCTCGGCGCCGGGCTGGAAACCTCGGGGATGCTGTCGCGTGTCTCGGTGCGGCGCACGGTGCAGGCGCTGCGCGTCTGCCGGCGCAAGCTGGAGCAGCACCGGGTGCGCCGGATGCGGCTGGTGGCGACGGAGGCGTGCCGCCGGGCAAGGAACGGCAAGGCTTTCATCGAACAGGTCCGCCGCGAGACCGGGCTGGCGATCGACGTGATCACCCCCGAGGAGGAGGCGCGTCTGGCGGTGGTCTCGTGCGGGCCGCTGGTGGATCAGGGCGCCGAGCAGCTTCTGGTGGTGGACATCGGCGGCGGATCGACCGAACTGGTCTGGATCGACCTGTCGCGGGTCGGCCCCGACCAGCGCTCCGCCGCGATCCTCGCGATGCACGAGACCTCGTTCGCGGAATGCCGCTTCGACGCAAGGGTGGTGGACTGGATCTCGGTCCCCCTGGGTGTCGCGACGCTGCGGGACAAGTTCACCGACGTCGAGGACGACGCCGCGCGCTTCGCGCTGATGAGCTGGTTCTTCGAGGAGAACCTGGCCGACTTCACCCCCGCCGCCGCGTCCCATTCCAAGACCGGGTTCCAGATCGTCGGCACATCGGGCACCATCACCACGGTTGCGGCCTCGCATCTGCGGCTGCGCCGCTATGACCGGTCGCTGGTGGACGGGCTGGTGCTGACCTCGGCGCAGATCGACGAGGTGATCCGCGACTATCTGCGCCTTGGTCCCGAGGGACGGCGCACCGACCCGCGGATCGGCCGCGACCGGCACACGCTGATCATGCCGGGGGCGGCGATCCTGCAGGCGCTGCTGCGCCTTTGGCCCACGGATCGGCTGTCGGTGGCCGATCGGGGGCTGCGCGAGGGTCTGCTTTATGCGCAGATGAGCGCGGACGGGGTCTTCCCGATCGACGACACACCGCAGAAGAAACGCTGAACCATGGTCAAACCTCCCGGAACCAGCGGGCGCGGTACGCGCGCGCTCCACGTCAAGGTGAAGACGGCGAAGGGGCGCAAGCTGTCCTCGACCCGCTGGCTGGAACGCCAGCTCAACGACCCCTACGTGGCGCGCGCGAAGGCCGAGGGCTATCGCGGCCGCGCCGCCTTCAAGATCATCGATCTGGACGACCGGTTCCGCTTCCTGGTGCCCGGGGCCCGGGTGGTCGACCTGGGC
The DNA here is from genome assembly GCA_044221805.1 of Meridianimarinicoccus sp. GTDB lineage: Bacteria > Pseudomonadota > Alphaproteobacteria > Rhodobacterales > Rhodobacteraceae > Meridianimarinicoccus. The sequence goes on along the minus strand of JBGAOK010000006.1, from coordinate 36,330 downwards.
TGCGCGCCCGGCGGCTGGTGCCAAGTCGCGGTGCAGCGGGTCAATGCCCTGGGTGACCGGCCGGGCAAGCCGGCGGGCCGGGTGATCGGCCTTGACCTGAGAGAGGTCGAGCCGATCGCCGGGGCCGAGCTTCATGTCCTCGACTTCATGGCCGACGATGCCGACCGGCAGGTGAAGGACTGGCTGGGCGGGCAGGCCGATGTGGTGATGTCGGACATGGCAGCGGCCAGTTCCGGCCACAAGCAGACCGACCACCTGCGCATCGTCGCCCTGTGCGAGGCAGCGGCCGAGCTGGCCTTCGACGTGCTGGAACCCGGCGGCACTTTCGTGGCGAAGGTGCTGGCCGGGGGCGCCGAGGGCAGCCTGCAGACCCTGCTGAAACAGCGCTTCGAGGCGGTGTCGAACGTCAAGCCGCCGGCCAGCCGTTCGGACAGTTCCGAGAAGTTCGTGGTGGCGACCGGGTATCGCGGCCGTCCCGCCGGGGACGGCGGGGACGAGGCCTAGCCGGGCCTAGCCGGCGAGGTCGCGCAGGAAACGGTCCAGCCGGGCCTGACCGCCGGGCTGCCAGCCAAGGGCCCGCAGCTTGGCGCAATCCATCGCGTTCGGCAGCGAAGCGGCGCGGGCGGGCAGGGCGCGGACGATGCCCCTGATCTCGGCATAGCGGGTCAGCAGGTCGCGCCGGTCCAGCATCAGGTCCGAGACGTTGAAGATCTGCCCCGACACCTCGGCGTCCGGGGCGGCCATCGTCAGTTCCACCGCCTGGGCAAGGTCGAGCCCGTGTACTTCGGTCCCGGCACGTGGCTCGATCGGGCGGCCGGCCTCGAAATCGGCGAACAGGTCCTGCCACTTGTGCCAGTGACCGGGGCGGTGGTGGCCATAGACCCCGGTGACGCGCAGGCAGATCGGCTGCAGGAACGGGCCCGCCATATCGAGCAGCCCGCGTTCCACCTCCAGCTTCATCCGGCCATAGAGCGTGTCGGGCGCCGGGACCATGGTCTCGGTCAGCCGGGCGTCGTCGGGCTGGGGGCCGTAGACGGCGCGGGTCGACAGGAACAGGATCCGGCGGATCCCGGCGCGCGCCGCGGTTTCGAACAGGGCGAGGGATCCGTCGCGGTTGCGGCGCAGGAAGGCGGCCGGGTCGTCGCCCTCGCCGCCGCGATAGCGGCCCGGGACATGGTCGAAGGCGGCATGGATCAGCACCTCGGCGGGGGGCAGCTCGACCGGCGGCGCGTTCAGGTCGAAGGGCCGCCAGTCGCTGCAATCGGCCGGCTGGTGCCGCGACAGGCACAGCAGCCGGTGCCCGGAGCGCCGCGCCTCGGCGGCAAGAAAGCCGCCCACATAGCCGGTGGCGCCGGTCAGCAGGATGTTCATCGCGGCGTCGGCAGGTCGGCCAGCGACGGCACCGGCCCATCGCCGGAATAGGCGTGCCAGAGATCGATCAGCGGTGCCAGCTCGGCCGCCCTGGGGTGCGGTTCCTGCCAGGGCTTCTCGTACTGGAAATGCAGCACCTTGATCGCCTGCCAGTCCCACAGTTCGGGCAGGTTGAACCAGACATACTGCAGGAGGTTGCAGAACACCGGCAACCCGTGCCAGTCGGGGAAGAAATGCTCCAGGAAGGTCTGGTCGGTGCGCCGCCAGAACGCGTCGGGTACGTCCAGCGCGGCCAGCATCGCGGCGAAGGTGTCCTCCGACGGACGCGCGGTGAACACCCCCGAATTCATCCGGTGGAAGTCGGCGAGGCTTTCGTAGACATTCGGCGCGGCGCAGAATTCGGGATAGTCGAACAGCCGGTCGCAATCCGCCAGCATCAGCGTGTCGGCGTCCAGGAACACCACCGCGCGGTATTCGGTCAGCTGCCACAGGCGCAGCTTGGCGAAATTGTCCAGCGGCGTGTGGAACGGCGGCTTCTCGCCCTTGGTGAAGGGCGCGGCGGCGTGCTGGTTCCGGCGGGAATGGGTTTCGTTGAAGGCGTCCGACGTGGGCAGCAGCTGGGTTTCCACCAGCCGGGCGCCCTGGGCTTCCAGCATCGCCAGATCGGCGGGCGCGACCGCGGCGGTGTGCAGCACCACGCGGTCGGCCGTTGTTCCGGTCAGCGCGATCGAACGCAACAACGCCCGCGCGCCGACCGCATAGTCGGCGTTGGTCACCAGCGTCACAAAGGCCCGGTCGGATCCCGCCGGGCCCTTGGGGCTCAGCCCCTGCATCGGATCACGAGACCGATTTCAGCCGGTTGCCTTCCGGGTCCTTCTCGACCCGCGTGGCGATGTCCCTGGTCCAGGCCGAGACCGCCGGGACGCGCTTGCGGTCGATCCGGTGGGCGTATTTCTTCGCCACCTCGACCACCTCGCCCAGCAGGCCCTCGGCCAGGGTGGTGGGGTTCAGGCCCAGCTTGAGGAACTGGTCGTTCTTCACGATCAGGTCGTTCTCGGCCGCTTCCTTGCGCGGGTTCGGCAGGTAGGCGACCTTGGCGCCGGTCATCTTCGAGATCAGCTCGGCCAGATCGCGGACCCGGTGGGTTTCGGTCATCTGGTTGAAGATGCGCACCCGCTCGCCCCGTTCCGGGGCATCGCCAAGCGCCAGCTCGATGCAGCGCACGCTGTCCTGGATGTGGATGAAGGCGCGGGTCTGGCCGCCGGTGCCGTGGACCGTCAGCGGATAGTCGATTGCGGCCTGGATCAGGAAGCGGTTCAAGACCGTGCCATAGTCGCCGTCATAGTCGAAGCGGTTGATCAGCTGCGCGTGGCGGCGGGTCTGGTTGGTATGGGTGCCCCAGACGATGCCCTGGTGCAGGTCGGTGATCCGGAGCCCGTCGTTCTGGGCGTAGAACTGGAACAGGATCTGATCCAGCGACTTGGTCATGTGGTAGATCGAGCCCGGCTTGGTCGGATAGAGGATCTCAAGCTCGCGCTTCTGGCCCTGCAGGTCCTCGATCTCGACGTCCAGATAGCCCTCGGGGATCGCCGCCCCGACCGAGGAATAGCCATAGACGCCCATCGTGCCCAGATGCACCAGATGCGCGTCGAGATCGGTCTCGACCATCGCGGTGAGCAGGTTGTGGGTCGCGTTGACGTTGTTGTTGACGGTGTAGATCTTGTGCCGGTCCGACTTCATCGAATAGGGCGCGGCGCGCTGTTCGGCGAAGTGGATGATCGCGTCGGGGCGGTGTTCCACCAGCCAGTCGCGCAGCAGGTAATAGTCGCGGGCGATGTCGATCAGGTGGAAGCCAAGGCTGCGCCCGGTCTCCTGCTTCCAGATCCGGCAGCGTTCCTGGATCGAATCCATCGGCGTCAGCGACTGCACGCCCAGTTCGGTATCGATCCAGCGGCGCGAGAGGTTGTCGATGATGTGCACCTCGTGGCCCAGATCGGACAGGTGCAGGACCGTGGGCCAGCCGACGAAACCGTCGCCGCCGAGTACGGCAATCTTCATGGACGTCCTCCTTCTTGCGTGCCGGCGCCGCGTGGGGCCGGTTGGGGCAGCGCCATATGTGACAGCCGCTCCGGTGTCGAATGAAACTATTGCAACGCGCGAATGCGGCGAACGGTTTCAGGCCGGCCGGGTGATCCGGCCGGTCACGGCATAGTCGCGGTAGGGATGGCCGATGTCCAGCCCGGCGCCGATCTGGCCGGCGACCCGTTCCATCGCCGCCGGCAACTCGGCCCGCGGGGTGACGTGGAACAGCGCCAGCCAGCGGCGCAGCGCGGCGGTGAAGGGTTCGGGCAAGCCCTCGCCCTGGCCGAAATCGACCACCGCCAGCTGGCCGCCGGGGGCGAGGTGGCGCACCGCCTCGGCCAGCGCGGCCTGCCAGTCGGGGATCATCGACAGGCTGTAGGAGATCAGGATGCGGTCGAAGGCCGGCACGCCGAACATCGTCATCGGCTCGAAGGCGGTGGCGTCGCCCTCGGCCAGGGTGATCCGCGGCGCCAGTCCCTTCTTCGCGATGCTGCTCCGGGCGGTCGCCAGCATCTCGGTCGAGATGTCGAAGCCGTAGAGCCGTGCCTCGGGATAGCGCCGCGCGACGGCGATCAGGTTGCGTCCGGTGCCGCAGGCCACCTCCAGCACGCTGCCGCCTGGGGCTACGTCCAGCCCGTCGATCATCCGGTCGCGGCCCAGCAGGTAGTACTTGCGGGTGATGTCGTAGATGAAGCGCTGGTGGCGATAGACGCCGTCCATCAATGCGCCGTGGGTTGCGTCCTTCATCGGCTCAGCCCTGGAAATGATAGAGATGCACGCCACCATAGATCGCCGAGCGGTCTCGCCGCCACAACTCGGGCGACAGCGCGGCGTCATAGCGCCAGCGGTCGAGGATCGCCGCGGGCACCCGTCCGGGCAGGATGTCGGGCCCGCCGCCGGTGCGGAACAGCACCCGTGCCCCCGGCGTGGCGGTGCGGGTGATCTCGGTCCAGAGCGCCGCAAGCTGCGCGTCGCTCATCCAGTCCTGGGCGTCGAGCAGCACATAGGCCTGCTTCGAGGCCTCGGGTTCGTCCGCCAGCATGTCGGTGAGCGAGCGGTTGACGATCGAGGCGTTGGGCGCGTGCGCCCGCACCGCGTCGAAGTTCGCGGCCTCCAGATAGGGCGGCACCGGGCCGGTGCCATCCTCGCGATAGCCGCGGTTGAACGCGGCCCAGGCGAAATAGTTCTCGGACACCGGGAAGTCGCACATCAGCTTGCGGGTGCGTTCGCGCAGCACCGGCACGATGTCGCCGCCGCCATCCTCGGCCAGCTTCTCGAACTGCGCCGGCGGGATGCCCAGCCCGAACAGCGCGGCGCGGCGCCGGGCCAGGGTCTGGATCAGGCGCTTCTCGAACAGGGGCGCGATCTCGGCATCGAAGAAGGCGCGCTGGTCGTCCAGGCTTTGCGCCGCCAGCAGCGGGCGGAAGTCGACGCCGCCCAGCCGGGCCACCAGATGCATCGCGCCGATGAAGCGTCCCAGCGCGCCATAATGATAGAAGCCGCGGGCGAACATGTCGATCCGCCGCCCGGTCAGGCCCATCCGGGTCTCCCACCAGGCGCGCGAGGCCGGATCCAGCACCGGCGCGATGTGGCGGAAATAGAGGTCCGGGTTCCCCGGCCGGTCGGCATGGCCCAGCAGGTCGTAGAAGGCGGCATGGTCGGGCAGGGCGGTCGCCGCGGCCAGCTTCAGGCGCACCAGCGCCACATGGGCGGGCGACAGGTCCACCGCCCGGATCGACCCCGGCGCCGCGGTCAGATAGGACATCAGGTTGCAGCCGCCGGACGAGATGCACACCAGGTTGTCGCCGGGCGACAGTGCCAGGCCTTCCATGTCGACCACCGGGTCCTCCCAGATCTGGGCATAGACCAGGCCTTGGAACATCCGCGAGAAGGCGCGTTCCTGCAGCCCGGTCCGGCTGAGCACCGGTTTCTGGTGGACGGCACCGCCCAGCTGGCGCCGGGCGAGGTCGATGTCGGTCATGGTCTGTCTTTCCTCAAGCCGGGCCCGTCAGCGGGCCGTCTCCTGTACCCTGCGCTCGGCGGCGTCGGGCGGGGACCGTCCCTCGGCCGGCGCCCGTCCCTCGGACTGGGCCCGGGCTTTCAGCCGCCGGCGGTGATTGGCCAGACGCGTCACCCGCGCCCAGTCGATCAGTTGCAGCGTGCCGTCGTGGTGTTCGACGATGGCGGTGCAGCTTTCCACCCAGTCGCCGCAGTTGATATAGAGAACGTCGCCGGTCTGTTCCAGCGCGGCCTTGTGGATGTGGCCGCAGACGATCCCGTCATAGCCGCCGCGCGCCGCCTCGTCCGACAGCACCGCCTCGTATTCGCCGATGAAGTTGACCGCACGTTTGACCTGCTGCTTGGCCCAGTTCGACAGCGACCAGAACTGGCCGCCCCACAGCCGGCGGACCCGGTTGATCGCGGTATTGAGCATCAGGACGACATTGTAGGCCCAGTCGCCCAGATGGGCCAGCCACTTGGCGTTCATCACCACCACGTCGTACTGGTCGCCATGGGTGACCAGCAGGCGGCGGCCGTCGGCGGTGACGTGTTCGTCGGTGGCCTTCACCTCGATGCCGCCGAAATGGGTGCCGAGGTAGTTGCGCATCACCTCGTCATGGTTGCCGGGCACATAGATGATCGGAGTGCCGGCATGGGCCTTCGCCATCAGCGCCTCGATGACGTTGTTGTGGCCCTGCGGCCAGTGCCAGCCCCGGCGCAGCCGCCAGCCGTCAAAGATGTCGCCCACAAGATAGATCTTCTCGGCCTCGTGGCGGGCGAGAAAGCCGAGCAGCAGCTCGGCCTGACAGCCGCGCGTGCCGAGATGGATGTCGGACAGGAACATGGTCCGGAAGCGCTTGGTCATGATGGGCTCGGCACGACTCATGAGCGAGGCATTACGCGAAACTTCGGGACGCGGCCATGAAGGATTTTGCGATCCGGTCCCGTCACGGGCTTCGGCGATGTCGCACTCGGGTGCGGGGATCGGAAGCGCCGGTTTGTCCGGCGCTTCCCTGTGGTTCGGGGTCAGTCGAGCCCCATGCAGCTGGCATAGAAGCTGACCGTCGCCGGCCAGTCGCTGAAGATGCCGGCGACGCCCACGTCCTGGGCCAGCACATCGACCAGCTGGTACATGACGCCGTCGCTCTTCACCGCGTCGGTGATGCTCTGGTAATAGTAGCCGCCACCCGCGACCAGCGGGCCCGAGCGCTCCAGCGACCAGGTGATGATCTTCAGCCCGGCGTCCTTGGCGGCCTTGGCATAGGCCGAGGGCACGATCTGCTTCTCGGCATCCAGCGTCACCAGCATCCACAGCGGCGGGGCGATGTATTTGACCCCCATGTCCGCCAGTTCGGTCATGCTGGGCTTGAACGTCGCCGGGTCCATCGGGTCGATCTTGGCCTCGTCCTCGTCCCAGACCTCGTCGCGGTCGTCCAGATAGACCGCCTGGGCGCCGAATTCGGGTTCGGCCCGGATCCAGTAGCGGATGTCGTCAAGGTTGAAGCTCTGCAGGAACACGTCCGACGCCGGGATGCCGGCGGCCTTGTATTCGTCCACCAGCTTCTGGGCGTAGTCTTCCTGGGTCATGCCGTCGAAGGGCATCGCGACAATGGCTTCCTTCAGCTCGGGGGTGAACTTGGCGCCCAGCGACTTGAACAGCGCGATCGACTCGGCGTGGGTCATCAGCGTCGCCGGTTCGGCGGCATAGAGCGTGGTCCGCCAGGACGGGACGCCGCCCATGTAGGCTTCCAGCGTGGTCGCGGTCTTGTCCGAGGAATCCATCTTCGGCGCCAGGGTCCGGAACTCGGCGAGGGTGATCTCGCTGGTCCGGCACTCGGCGGCGGCGGGCTTGTCGCCTTCGGCCGGGGTGAACGGGGTCACGCAGGTCGCGGCGAGGTCGGTGGCAAGGATGTTGGTGGTGGTGTGCAGGTCGTTCTGGGCGTGCCGGCAGACCAGTTCCTTGTCCTTGGTGAAGGTCACGTCGCATTCGAGGACGCCGGCGCCCATCCGGGCTGCGGCGCGGTTGCTTTCCACCGTGTGCTCGGGGAACTGCATCGGCGCGCCGCGATGGCCGACCGAGAACTGGGTCCGGCGGGCCGGCTGGCCGAGGCAGGCGGCCAGCTTGTCCTTCAGCGGCCCGTCTTCCATCCGGTTCACAAGGTATTCTGGACGCGGTCCGAGGTCGATGCCCTCGGCCGAGGCCATGGTGGCAAGTGCTGCGGCCGCCGTCGCGGCCAGAAGGGTGGTTCTGCGCATGGGCTGGTTTCCCTGTTGGTGGCGTTCCGCCTTCACTGCGGCGTGAATGGCGACGGCGCCGTGACAGGGATCGGAAGCTTCGGTGACAGGGGCCCGGCAGGGCTTCCGCGCCGGTGGCGACGGCGGGAAGCCCGGTCAGGCGCCGGTGTCCGCCGCAGCGTCGGGCGCCAGCCGGGCGATTAGCCGTTCCATCCGGGCACGGTCGACCGGTTTCGGCAGGAAGGCGTCCATTCCGGCGCGGCGCAGGCCGGCGCGATCGCCGAGCTGCGCCGAGCAGGCGATCACCGGCACCCGCCGCGCCGGGCCGCCCAGCCGCCGGATGCGCCGCACCGCGCCCACTCCGCCCAGCCGCGGCATCGACAGGTCAAGGATGACCATGTCGAAACGCCCGGTCCTGAGCGCCTTCAGGGCGTCGATGCCGTCGGCGGCCGGGGTCGCCCGGTGGCCGAGGCCCGCCAGCATCTCGCAGAGCATCGCCCGGCTGGCCGCGTCGTCCTCGGCCACGAGGATGTCGAGCCCGCCGTCGGCCGCTGCCGCACGGGCGGAGATGGACCCGGGCAGGTCGGCGGGCCGGTCGGCGGGCCGGTCGGCGGGCAAGTCGGCGACCGGGCCGGCAATTCCGGCCGTGACGTCGAAGTAGAAGGTGGCGCCGCTGTCCGGTCGCGAGTCGACCCCGACGGTGCCGCCCATGGCCTGGGCGATCTCGTGGCAGATCGCCAGCCCCAGCCCCCAGCCGCCACGGTCCTTGCCGCAATCGCTGTCGATCCGCACGAAGGGGCGGAACAGCTGCGCCGCCTCGTCCGCGGTCAGGCCCGGCCCGGTGTCGGTGACCGCGAAGCGGATCCGTGCGCGGCTGCCGTCGCGCTCCAGCTCCTCGACCGACAGGGTGACCCAGCCGGTATCGGTGAACTTGATCGCATTGCCGATGAAGTTGTTCAGCACCTGCTGGATGCGGCCGCGGTCCGAGACGATGGTATCCGGCAGGCCGTGGTCCTTCGAGACGCGCAGGCGCAGCCCCTTTTCGCTGGCCGGGGTCTGCCACCACTTCGCCAGCCGGGCCAGGAACGGGTCGAGATCGAAGGGCTCGGCCTCGACCCGCATCTGCCCGGATTCGGCGCGGCTGAGATCCAGGAGGTCGCTGAGCAGGTTCATCAGCGTGCCGCCGGCGCTTTCGATCGCCTCGACATGGGCGCGCCGGGTCTCGTCCAGCCCGGACATGCGCAGCAACTGCGCGAAGCCCAGGATCACGTTCATCGGGGTGCGGATCTCGTGCCCCATGGCCGCCAGGAAGCGCGACTTGGCGCGGCTGGCCTCCTGCGCCTCGGCGATGGCGCGGCCCAGTTCGGCGCGGGCGGCGCGGGCCTCGGAATCGTCGTGGAGCACGGCAAGCACCTCGCCGCCGGCGCCCGGCCGGCGCTCGCGGGCATCCATCACCGCGGGCAGCACGGTGCCGTCGGCGCGCAGGAAATCCAGTTCCGCCCCCGAGATCTGCCCGGTCTCGGCGAAGCGCGGGATCAGGTCGCGCAGGGCGCGGCGCCGGCTGGTCCGGGTCAGCAGGTCGGTGAAGGGCCGGCCACAAAGCGCATCGGGCTCGTGGCCAAGCGCGCCGGCGAAATGGCCGCTGATCCGCCGGATCGTCCAGTCGGGCGCGGCCGAGACCATGAAGATCGGCGCCTCGGCGAAGAAGATGCCCAGGGCGTCGTCGGCCCGGGACGTCCAGTCGTCGAGAAACGCTTGCGCCATGCTTGCCCCGTCCGGCCCGCGGGAACCGGCCCCAGAAATTCCATTGCCGTCAAGTAATGCAGGCCCGGGGCAGGGTGTCGAGTCCGAACGGGCCCGCCGCCACCCCGGCGCCCGCGCTCAGCGCTGGCCGGCGAAGCGGGTCTGCCAGTCGGCCCGGTCCTCGTCCGAGATCTTGGCGAACAGCACATCGGGCACCCGGAACGCATGGCCCGCGGGCAGCAGGCCGAGCGCGTCGCCCGCCGCGCCGGGCCAGTCCAGCCGGTCCAGCCCGAAGGCCTCGCGCAGCGTCGCGGCGGCGTCGGGGATGAAGGGCTCGGACAGCGCGGCGTAGAGCACGGCAAGGTTCAGGGCCAGCCGGGTGATCGCGGCGGCCTGGGCGGGGTCGGTCTTGACCACGGTCCAGGGCGCGGCGTCCTGCAGGTATTCGTTGCCCATCACCCAGATCGCGCGCAACTCGCCCGCGGCCTTGCGAATCTCGATCGCCTCCATGTGGCGTTCATAGGCGGCGATGCGGTCGTCGAGGCCGGCGATCAGCGCCGCCTCGCGCGCGCCCCATGCGCCGCCCTCGGGCACCGTCTCGCCGAATTTCGAGCGGCAGAACTTGGTGATCCGGCTGACGAAGTTGCCCAGCACATCGGCCAGGTCCTTGTTCACGCTGGCCTGGAAATTCTCCCAGGTGAATTCGCTGTCACCGCTTTCGGGCGCGTGGCTCAGCAGCCACCAGCGCCAGTAATCCGCCGGCAGGATCGACAGCGCCTGATCCATGAACACACCCCGGCCCTGCGAGGTCGAGAACTGCCCGCCGTCATAGTTCAGGTAGTTGAAGGACTTGATGTAATCGACCAGCTTCCATGGCTCGCCCGATCCCATGATCGTCGCCGGGAAGCTGAGCGTGTGGAAGGGCACGTTGTCCTTGCCCATGAACTGGACATAGCGCACGTCCTCCGCGCCCTCGTCGGTGCGCCACCAGCGGCGCCAGTCGGCGGCGGGGCGGCCATGCGCATCGGCCCATTCCCAGGCGCAGGCGATGTATTCGATCGGCGCGTCGAACCAGACATAGAAGACCTTGCCTTCCATCCCCGGCCAGTCGCGGTCGCCCTTCCTGACCGGGATGCCCCAGTCGAGGTCGCGGGTGATGCCGCGGTCCTGCAAGCCGTCGCCGTCGTTGAGCCATTTCTTCGCGATCGAGGTGGTCAGCACCGGCCAGTCGGTCTTCGAGTCAATCCAGGCGTGCAGCTGGTCGCGCATCGCCGACTGGCGCAGGTAGAGGTGCTTGGTCTCGCGCACCTCGAGATCGGTCGAGCCCGAAATCGCCGAGCGCGGGTTGATCAGGTCGGTGGGGTCGAGCTGCTTGGTGCAGTTCTCGCACTGGTCGCCGCGGGCCCGGTCATAGCCGCAGTTCGGGCAGGTGCCCTCGATATAGCGGTCGGGCAGGAAGCGGCCGTCGGCCTTGGAATAGACCTGGCGTTCGCTGACTTCCTCGATCAGCCCGGCATCGGCCAGCCGCCCGGCGAAATGCTGGGTGAGCTGGCGGTTCTGGGCCGAGGAGGAGCGTCCGAAATGGTCGAAGGACAGCCGGAAGCCGCGCGCCAGTTCCGCCTGCACGGCATGCATCTCGGCGCAGTATTCGGCCACGGGCTGGCCCGCCTTGGCGGCGGCCAGTTCCGCCGGGGTGCCGTGTTCGTCAGTGGCGCAGAGGAACATCACCTCGTTGCCCCGCGCCCGGTGGTAGCGGGCGTGCAGGTCGGCCGGAAGCTGGCTGCCCACGAGGTTGCCCAGGTGCTTGATCCCGTTGATGTAGGGGATCGCCGAGGTGATGAGGATGCGTGCCATGATCGGTCCTGTCCGCCTGCCGGTTCGGGTCATAGGACAGGGCCGCGGCGAATGCCAGCGCGGAACAGGTCGGGCAGGGGGCTGCGGCGCCAGCGAGCGCCGTCAGTCGCGGCTTTCGAGCCGGGCGAGGATGTCGAGCTTGACGATGTCCCCGACCAGGTCGGGATAGCCGTCGGCGCCGAACTCCGAGCGCTTGATCTGCCCGGTCAGGCGGACCGAAAGCCGCGAGAGATCGTCGGCGGTGCTGCCCTCGCGGCGGTAGATCTGGGCGTCCAGCACCATCGGGCGGGTCACGCCGCGGATGGTCACCTCGCCCTGGATCGTGGCGCCGCCGGGGGCCGGGGCAACCTTGCGGCTGACGAAGCTGATGGTCGGATAGTCGGCGGTGTCGAGCACCGAGTCGCCCTTCAGCGCGTCGGCGGCAAACAAGTAGTTGGTCTTCGTGCCGCTGGCGTCGAGCGTCACATTCGCCGTCGACCTGGCGACGGCGTCGAAATCCAGCACCAGGTCGGCGCGGGTGATCGGCATCGTGCCGGTGCCGGCCTTGCCCGACATGGTATAGGTGAACTTGACCAGAGACTGCTCCGGGTCCAGCCGGTAGCTGGTCGGCGCCGCGGCGGCGGCGAGGGGCGGCAGGGCCAGCAGGATCAGAAGCGGAAGAAGCGCGCGCATGACCGGATCCTAGGGCAAAGCGCGCGGTTTGCGAGAGGCAATCTTCGGCTTTCGCGTGGGTGCAGGCCGGGCGGGGCGTGTCCGGGCTGCCGGATGCCGCTCAGATCCCGGCCTCCGGGAGGGGGGCGAGGTCGCCGTCGCCGGACATCAGCCAGGCCTGCGGCGGGCGGGTGCGGGCGCGCAGCCGGGCGATGCGCCAGAAGGCGGCCTCGGGCCGGTGCGCCGGGCTGGCCTGCCAGCGGCTTTCCACCCCGGCCGCGCCGCCGTCGCCCGGGGTCAGCAGCAGGCCCAGCGGCACCGCGCCACCCGCCACGGCGCCTGCCTCGGCCGCCAGGTGCAGACGGCGCACCGGGGTCAGGGCCGGGGGCTGGGCCAGTTCCGCCACCGCCAGCGCCACCGATCCCGACCGCAGCGCTTCTTCCAGGCACCAGAGCTGGTCATCGGCCCGGCGGCAGTCGACGAAGACCAGCCGGCCCGGTTCGACCACGGCGCAGATGCCGTCGGGGTTCAGCCGTTCCGCCTGCCAGGCCGGGCGGATCCACAGGACCGGCCCCGCCAGCCGCGCCGCCACCCTGAGCGCCAGGCTGCGCCGGGCCGGGCCGCAGATCTCGTGCACGCGGCCGGGGCGCAGGGCGAAGTCCCCCGTCACGGCAAGGTCGGATGCGGCCCGGCGGCCGCCACGCAGGGGGCGAAGCTGGTCCATGGTTCCAGCCTATGATGTTCTTTCAATGTTCTCAATCCCGCGCGGCATCTTGGCATGTCGGGGCCGGCTTGCCGACCTGCTAGCCTTCCGGACGCCAGCCGCGAACCGGTTAACCAATTGCCAGTGAAGACGAGGTCCCACAGTGCCCAGCCAGCCGCCCAAACGCCGTGATCCGGCACGGATCGTGTTCCAGATCGCCCTCGTCGGCGTGATCGGCGCCGCGCTTTTCCTCGCGGGCCTGTATTCCGGCACCACCCAGAACGCCGCCTTCCGCGCGGTGAACTTCCTGAAAGGGTCCGTCAAGTCGGTGCTGAGCGAGCGCAACAACCTTGCCGGGACCGCTCCGACGGGCTTCCTGCAGCCCGCGCGCAAGCCCGGCGAGGGCGTGACGGTCAACACCCGGCCAGACGACGGCCGGCTGATCCTGCTCACCAGCTTCTTCGACGGCGGCACCGAACTGCGGCTGATCCGCCGCGACGGCAGCGTTGTGGCCAGATGGCCGGTGCGCCATTCCAAGCTGTTCCCGAACCCTGACTTCATGATCGAGCCGCCGAAGACCGACTGGAACACCGACATCCACGGCGCCGCGATCAATCCCGACGGGTCGGTGGTGTTCAACTTCGAATATGGCGGCACCGCCAAGCTGGACCGCTGCGGCGAGACGGTCTGGACGCTCCGCGAACCGACGCATCACTCGCTGGTCCGCTCGGAACGGGGCGGCTACTGGATTCCGGGCCAGAGGCATTATCTGACCGATCCGGAAAACCGCTTCGATCCCTTCACCCGGGTGTCAAGCGAGTGGCCCTTCATCGAGGCCGAGGTGCTGCACGTGTCCGAGGATGGCGAGGTCACGCAGCGCCTGTCGATGGTCCAGGTGCTGTACGACGGCGGGCTGATGCCGCTGCTGACGGCGGGCGGCTTCAGCTTTCTGGCGGACGGGAAGTGGGAGCGCGAATTCGTCCACCTGAACAAGATCGCCGAGCTTCCGGCTGCCGATGCCGCCGCCTTCCCCGAATTCGAGGCCGGCGATCTGGTGGCGTCCCTGCGCGCCCAGAACCTTCTGGTGGTGTTCGATCCCGATACCGGGCGGGTGAAATGGCACCAGACCGGGCCTTGGCTGCGCCAGCACGATGCCGAGTTCATGCCTGACGGCAGCCTCACGGTCTTCAACAACAACGCCTTCCGACTGGACCTTCTGCCCGGCGACCGCACCGACCTGACCCGGCCGCAGGCCAGCAACGTCACGCGGGTCGACCCGCAGACCGGCGCGAGCACCGTCGTGGCCGGCCAGCGTCCGGGGCAGGAATTCTACAGCGTGCTCAGGGGCAAGCAGCAGCCGCAGCCGGACGGCGGCTTCCTGATCACCGACACCGGCAACGGCCGGGCCTTCGAACTGGACGGGACGGGCACCATGGTCTGGGAATTCATCAACCGGTATGACAACAAGCGGGTGCTGGAGATCACCGAGGCCCAGAGCTTTCCGGCCGACTATTTCACCGTCACCGACTGGAGCTGCCCGGCACCTGCCGGCGGCTGAACCGCACTTGCTCCTGCCTGGGCTTCTGCTAGCCCGGGCGCGGACAGGCTGACGAGGATCCGCCATGCAGATGAAGCCGCTGGGCCGTACCGGCCTCATGGTCACCGACCTGTGCCTGGGCACGATGACCTGGGGCAGTCAGAACACCGAGCCCGAGGGCCATGCCCAGATCGACATGGCGCTGGACCACGGGATCACCTTCATCGACACCGCCGAGATGTACCCGGTCAACCCGGTGCGCGCCGAGACCGTCGGGCATACCGAGACGATCATCGGCAACTGGATCGCGAAATCCGGCCGGCGGGACGAGATCGTGCTGGCCACCAAGATCTCCGGTGCCAACGGCGGCTTCGCCCGCGGCGGCGAGCCGATCGGCAGCGGTGCCGTGGTGCGGGCGCTGGAAGGCTCGCTGAAGCGGCTGAAGACCGACGTGATCGACCTTTACCAGCTGCACTGGCCGAACCGCGGCTCCTACGCCTTCCGGCAGAACTGGGACTTCGACCCCTCGCGCCAGGACCGCGCCGCGACGCTGGCGCATATGGAGGACACGCTGGGCGAGTTGCAGCGCCAGGTCGACGCCGGCCGGATCCGCCATTTCGGCCTGTCGAACGAATCCGCCTGGGGCACCATGGCCTGGCTGCGCGCCGCCGAAGCGACCGGCGGGCCGCGGGTTGCCGCGATCCAGAACGAATACTCTTTGCTGTTCCGCATGTTCGACACCGACCTTGCCGAGGTGGCGGTGCACGAGGATGTGGGCCTGCTGGCCTATTCGCCGCTGGCGGCGGGGCTGCTGACCGGCAAGTACCGCAACGGCGCGGTGCCGCCGAAGTCGCGGATGAGCCTGAACGGCGATCTGGCCGGCCGGGCGACGCCCCGCGCCCATCAGGCGGTCGAGGCCTATCGCGAGGTGGCAGCGCGCCACGGGCTCGATCCGGTGCAGATGGCGATCGCCTTCTGCCGGTCGCGGCCGTTCATGACCTCGACCATCCTCGGCGCGACCTCGACCGACCAGCTGGCGCAGGCGCTGGGGGCAACGGAGCTGACCCTGTCGCCCGAGGTTCTGGCCGAGATCGCGGCCGCCCACCGGCAGCACCCGATGCCCTATTAGGCCGGGCCCGCCGGCGTTCAGTCGCCGGCGGCCGGCGCCATGCCGCGCAGGCGCAGGAACAGGCTTTCCTCGTCGTCGTTCCTGAAGAACGGCACCCCGGGCGGCGGCGCGTCGCTGCCGGCCAGAAGGGCGATCTCGGCCAGCACCACCTCGGTGATGAAGGGCAGGTCATAGCGGCGGATCTCGGCCACCGGGATCCATTGCAGCGCCTGCAACTCGCCCGATGCGGCCGAGAAATCCTCGGCGTCGCCGCTGATCCGGCCGGCATCGGCCAGGAAGAAGCGGGCATCGAAGCGGCGCGGCCGGCCCGGCGGGGTGATCGCCCGGAACACGAAGCGGAAGCCCGCGCCGCTGGGCCTGAGGCCCCGGGCGGCATAGGCTTGCCAGTCGTCCGGCGCGCCGGGCCAGTCGCCGGGTTCGCCCATCAGAAGCCCGGTTTCCTCGGCCAGTTCGCGCAGGGCCGCGGCCACCAGCGCCGGGCCGATCCCCGGGGCGGCGTCCTCGGACAGCCGGTCCATGCAGGTGGCCGAGGGCAGGCCGGCCAGCGGCACATCCCCATCACCGGGGTCCACGGCGCCGCCGGGGAAGACGAATTTCGACGGCATGAACGCCGCGCCCGAGCCGCGCTGGCCCATCAGCACCTCGGGCGCGCCGGGATTGCGCACCAGGATCACCGTCGCGGCGTCGCGGATCGCGGTCTTTTCCCCTGTCATGTCCTGGTCCGCGCCAGGGTCACGCGTCGGCGGGGCGGGCAGCGAAGCCGTGCATCCGCCGCGACCACTGGATGGCGACGATCATCCCCTTCAGCCGCGGCAGCAGGAAGCCGGACAACGCCACGCAGAAGGTCGAGAACAGCAGCGCCAGCGACAAGGGCGACGGCCGCCAGACCGTGAAGACGATCAGCAGCAGCGGCGCCATCACATGGCCGACGATCAGGATGGTCAGGTAGGCCGGCCCGTCATCGGCACGGTGGTGGTGCAGATCCTCGCCGCAGGCCGGGCAGGCATCGCGCACCTTGAGATAGCCGCGCAGCATCGCCCCCTTGCCGCAGTTCGGGCAACGGCAGCGCAGCCCGCGCAGGATTGCGGGCCAGATCGGTCGGTCTTCGGCCGGCTCGGCCATGGCAGTCTCCTCAGCGTCGTGCAGGCCGGGGCAGCGCCCCTTGGTCTGGCCCGCCCGCAGGCGGTCGACATTTCTTCAAGGTTCGCGACGGAATTCGCCGCATCGCCCGTTTGATCGCATGTGTCGGGCCTGGGCCCGGACGTATCGAGATCGAAGGATGACCAATCATGAGGAAATCTGCAAGCATCGCCGCCCTGGTCGTGGCGCTGGTTCCGGTGCTGGCGCCGGGTCTGGCCCTAGCCGACGCCTGCATGGCACAGATGGGCGCACCGGCGATGCAGGGCGCCGGACCGGCCCATGGCGCCGGGATGGGGCCGGGTCCGATGGGGCCGGACTTTGCCGCCCTCGACACCAATGCTGACGGCAAGGTGACGGCCGAAGAGGTCACCGCCTGGCGCACCGCCCAGTTCGCCGCCGCGGATGCCAACAGCGACGGCAAGCTCGCCGCCGAGGAACTGACGGTCTGGATGGAGGCCCGCCGGGCCGAGCACCAGGCGCAGATGGCGGCGCGGATGATCACCCGGATGGATGCCGACGGCGACGGCGCGCTCAGCCTTGTTGAATTGCCCGGGGCGGACATGCCAAACCGGCTGGGCTGGCTGGACCGGAATGCCGATGGCGCCATCGACGCCGGGGAATTCGCGGTGCTGGGGCAGGGCGGACACGGCCACGACGGGCCGCGCGGCGGCGACTGCGGCCCCGGCGGACACGGCCGCGGCGGCATGCAGTGAAGCTGCGCGGGCCCGGCCGGGACTGACTGGCCGGGCCCGCGGCGAAGGAGACGGACGGGGTGGCTGCGATGGCCTTCGATGCGACCGGCCGCGAGGACGAGGCCGCCTTGCTGCTGCGCTATGCCTCTGGCGACCGGGCAGCCGCGGCGGCCCTCGTTGCGCGGCTGGCGCCCATGGCGCTGTCGCTGGCGCGCCGGCTTCTGGGCGACCCGGCCGAGGCCGAGGACGTGACACAGGAGGCCATGCTGCGGCTGTGGAAGATCGCCCCGGACTGGGATTCGGAGCGCGCGCGGGTCTCCACCTGGCTCTACCGCGTGGTGGTCAACCTCTGCACCGACCGGCGGCGGCGGCGACGCCCCGAAACCATGGAGGTGCTGCCCGAACTGGCCGATGGCGCGCCTCCGGCGGTGGCGCAGATGCAGACGCGGGCGCGGGCCGACGCGCTGCAGGCGGCGCTGACGGCACTGCCCGAGCGGCAGCGGATCGCCGTCGTCCTGCGCGATATCGACGGCCTGGCCAATCCCGAGATCGCCACGATTCTTGGCGTCTCGGTCGAGGCGGTGGAAAGCCTTGCGGCACGGGGACGGCGGGCGCTGAGGGAGAACCTGGGCAGCCGCCGCAGCGAACTGGGGTTCGAAGATGACTGAGCGCGACCGATCGATTTCCGACGCCGCCCTGGACAGGCTGATCGCCGAGACGCGCGCGGCCGAACCCGCGCCGCGGCCCGACTTCCTGCGCGCCCTCACGGAACAGGCGGTCGAAGCCATGCCGCCTTCGCGTGCGCCCGGGCGGCCTGCTGCCGGGGTGCCGGCGCGGGCCGGGTGGCGCGCGCGGCTGGCGGATTTGGCAGACCGGCTGGCACCGGTGCTCTGGCCGGCGGGCATGGCGGTGCCGGTGCTCGCCGGCCTCTGGCTGGGCGCCTGGGCTGACTCGCAGGGTTATCTGGAAGCCGGGACGGATGTGGCAAGCAATCTGGCGCTGGAGCTGGGCTATCATCTGCCCGAGGTTTCGGGACTGGTCGGGGGGTACTGAGCGATGCGGGGCGGGATGTCGGGACGTTGGTTGAAACTGGCGCTGGCGGTGTCGCTGGCGCTGAATCTCGCGGTGATCGGTCTGGTGGGGGGGGTGCTGATGCACCGCCGGGATGTGGCGCAGGCCGTGTCGCCCGATGCCGGGCGCGGCCTGTTCGGGATGGTGGCGGTGCTGCCGCCTGAACGTCGCGAGGCGCTTCGCGCCGATCTGGGTGGACCGCCCGACCTGGCGGCAATGGTGGGGCAATGGGCGGCGTTCCGCGCTGCGCTGCGGCAACCCGAGGTCGGGGCGGCGGAGCTGGAATCGATCCTAGCGGGGATTCGCGAGGATCAGGGTGCGATGGCCGCACGACTGGAAGCGGCCCTGTCCGCCCAGCTCAGCGCCATGCCGTTCGAGGATCGCACCGCCTATGTGGCACGGCTGGAGCGGTTCCGGCCCGGAAGCCGCCACCACGGCGAACATGTCCCACGGGACGATGCGGGCGGCTGGCGGGATGGACCGCCGCCCGATGGTCGCGGCGGCCCGCGAGGACCGGATGGCCCCGCTGATGGTCCCACTGGGGGTCCCTACCGTGGCCCCGGCGACCGCCCGGCACCGCCGCAGTGAGCGCTGCAGGAAATGGCCGGATCGGCCTGACCATTTGGCTCCCCTATCCGAGTCGATCGCAGCCCCCGCGGGCCGGACCGGGCAGGGCCGAGTTCCCGCGTCCGCCGGGTCGGGCAAAAGCCGGACCCCGGATGCGAAGCCGAAGGAATGGCGTGCGGTCGCGCGGTGCGTGGCGTTCTGTTCTGCTTGGAACTGCGGTTCCCGGAAGACCAGCTGGGCGCCGGCCCCGGCCAGCCCGTCGCTTGCGGACTGGACGGCGCGTCCGGGCTGCCGGACACCTGCCTTGCCGTCCACTCGGCCGACCGTGACCCTGCCCCGGTGCGCCGGCGGTCTCAGGCCCGGATTGTCTGGCCGGGCCAAGTCGGCCGGTCCGGCCTGGCGCCGTCAGGCCGCATGGCCGGCACAGTTCACCTGGTCTCGACCGTCGGCCTTGGCGGCATAGAGCGCCCGGTCGGCCCGTTCCAGCAGTCCTTCCAGCGTCTCGGCCTCGCCATGCAGCGGATCTGCCACCGCCACCCCGATGCTGATCGTGACCCGCACCGGCGCACCGCGTTCGGACAACGGGATCGGGTTGGCGCGGATCTGCTCGCGCAGCATCTGGGCAATCTGACGGGCGCGCGCGGCGTCGGCGTCGGGTAGCGCGATCCAGAATTCCTCGCCACCGCTGCGGGCGACGAGGTCGCGCGGCCGGACCGCGTCGCCCAGCCGGCGCGCGACTTCGACCAGCACGTTGTCGCCGGCCGCATGGCCGAGCGTATCGTTGATCAGCTTGAAGCGGTCGAGGTCCAGCGCCAGGACCGCAAGCGGTTGGCGGTTGGCCCGGGCGGCACGCAGCAGGCGTTGCAGCCGGGGCATCGCATAGCGGCGATTGTAGAGTCCGGTCAGCGGATCGATGGCGGCCAGCTGCATGCCGGTCCGGAGCGAGCGGTGGTAATGGTCCGCCCGGCGCTTCCGCCTCAGGCTCGCCTCGATCCGCAACGCCAGCTCTTCCTCCTGAAAACCGTCCACCAGAACGTCGTCGGCGCCAAGGTCGAAGGCCATGGCCGCATGAACCAGATGGCCCTGACCGAGGCCCGCTTCGACCCCCTCCATCACCAGGATCGCCCTTGCGTGTTGGGTGGCGGCCCTGCTCTTGATCTCGGAGAGAAGGCGCAATCCGTCGTGAGGATATCGCAGGTCGGCACCGAGGATGTAGACGTCGGGGGCTTCGGTTTCATCCTTCTGGTTCAGCGCCTGCTCGGGGCTGAGCAGGACGCAACCATGCGCCAGGCCTGTCTGGCGCAGACGGGCGAGCCAGCTGCGCGGCAGGATCCGGTCGGTGCTGACCACGGCGACGCGCCCGGCGGGAAGCGCCGGGGCCAGATCGTCGGACGGGTCGAAATCCACCGCGCCCGCCAGGGCGGCGCCGATCATCTGCACCTCGCGCAACGTGCGCCTGAGGGTCGCCATCAGCAGCGTCTCGTGGCAGGGCTTGGCGAGGACCGCGGCGGCCCCGGCACGGAACGCGGCGATGCGCAGGGCCGGGGTGCTCTCTCCGGCAAGGCAGATCACCTGCGGCGCGACGTTTTCGCCAGCACGGGTCAGGCTGCGGCAGGTCTCCAAAGCTTCGCCGGCGTCTTCGTCGAGATCGAGCAGGACGATGTCGGGGGTTCCGCGTGCGGCCTGGACCCGGACGTCGGCATAGCTGGTCGCCTGAAGGATCTGATAGCAGGCCGCAGACAGCTTGCAGCGCAGGATGATCCGGTTCGAAGCAATCCCGTCATAGATGAGGACCCGTCCCGCCATTTTGCGCCTTGCCTTTGCGTCTCTGCCTGTGGTTTGCATCCTTCGCCCGAACGGTTAAGAAAGGCTTTGCGGATGTCCCGTCCCGGCAGGATGCCGCCGGCCTCGGCCGAGGCGGCGCAGGTGATGGCGCTGAGGATGGTGGAATTCCTGTCCCGCGAGGACGGGCAGATCGACGCCTTCCTGGGGATGAGCGGCCTGTCCCTGGACGACTTCCGCGCCAGCCTGACGGAGCCCGAGACGCTGGCGGCGGTGATGGACTTCCTGTTGCAGGAAGATGCCCGGGTGATCGCCTTCGCCGCCAATGCCGGTATCGCGCCGGAGGTGATTCCCGGCCTCAGGGCCTTCCTTCCCGGCGGAGATCTGCCTCACTGGACGTGACGGTCCGGGCCGGTTCTGAAAGGAATTGTCACTTGCCCCGCTCTGCGGCATAGTGCCCGCAGGGCGGGAGAAACCATGATCGATATTGCTGCGATCCTTTTCGATAAGGACGGCACCCTTTTCGACTATCACAAGACTTGGGCCAACTGGTCGCGGCAGTTCCTTCTGGAACTGGCGGATGGCGATGTCCCGCAGGCGCGACTGCTTGGTGCCGCCGTGGGTTTCGAATTCGATTTCAATGCTTTCCAAAGCGAGAGCGTGCTGTTGCAGGGGGCACCCAAGGCCATTGCGGAAGCGCTGCTGCCGCTTCTGCCGGGGGCGTCTGCAACCGGAATCGCAACGCGGATGTCGGCGCTGACGGCGACGGTATCCCATGCCGAGGCGACGCCGCTGGTGCCGCTTTTCGACGAACTGCGGTCGCGGGAATTGACCCTCGGGGTGGTCACCAACGACATGCTGGCGCCGACGCGGTCGCATCTGCGCGACGCCGGGATCGACCGGGCGGTGCAGCACATCTTCGGGGCCGACAGCGGCTATGCGCCGAAGCCGGCGCCCGACATGCTGGTTGCCTTTGCCGAGGCCGCCGGGATCGAACCGCGCCGGGTGGTCATGGTCGGCGACAGCCCAAGCGACATGGCTGCCGGTCGCGCCTGCGGGATGACCTGCATTGCCGTTCTGACCGGGCTTTCGACCCGGGCCCAACTTGAGCCCGTCGCCTGCGCCGTGCTTCCCAGCATTGCGGCGTTGCCGAAATGGCTGGACCAATCCGCACGGGCGCGAAACGCCGCCTGAGGCGATGAAAATCCCTCGAACGGGCGATTGCAGCGTTGCGCTTTCGCCATTTGTTAACGGCTGACCGGTAGCGATCTGGCATGGCCAGAGGCGGACCACCGGCATGCATGGACTAGTGAATCGCGCCATCCAGTGTTTCATCCGGGATACCTACGGGCTCCCGGCGTGGGAGGAGATCGCCCGGTCGGCCGAGGTGCCACCGGGCGGGTTTGAGGCGATGTTCGTTTATGACGATGCGGTGACGGACCGGATGCTGACATCGGCGGAGGCGGTTCTGCGCCGCCCGCGGGAAACGGTCCTCGAGGATCTGGGGACCTATCTGGTCTCGCACCCGAACGTCGAGGCGCTGCGCCGGCTCCTGCGCTTCGGCGGTGAGACCTTCGTCGAGTTTCTCCAGTCGGTCGAGGATCTGCCGCGGCGCGCGACCCTGGCCGTACCCGAACTGATCCTGCCCGAACTCACGGTCAGCGAGGCGGCGGATGGCCGGGTGCGGATCGGCTGCCGATCCGGCAACAGCGGGTTCGGCCATGTGCTGGTCGGAATCCTCAGGACCCTGGCCGACGACTACGGCGCGCTGGCGTTGCTGGACCACGAGGGTAGCCGCGACGGGGAGGAATGGATCGGCGTTCATATCCTCAGCACCGAACACGCCCGCGGCCGTCCCTTCCAGCTGTCGGCCCGGGCATGAGTCGGATGGGGGATCTGTCCCTGAGCCTGCCGCAGGACCGGCGCGACGAACTTCTTCCGCTGCACCTGCGGCTGGCTGGCGATGGGACGATCCTACACGCCGGCCCGACCTTGCAGAAGCTGCGCGCGGGCCGCGACCTGGCCGGGCAGAACCTGTTAGACGTGTTCGACCTGCGCCGGCCGCAGGGGGCGGGCGACATGGCGGCCCTGGCCGACGGGCGCAGTCACCGGTTGCAGGTCCAGTTCCGCGAGCCGCCGCGGACTGCCTTCAAGGGGCTGCTGGTTCCCGACGCGCGGGGGCGCGAATTCCTGCTGAACCTGTCCTTCGGCATCTCGCTGCTCGAGGCGATCCGGGACTACGACCTGTCGAGCGGCGACTTTGCCCATACCGACCTCGCGGTCGAGATGCTGTACCTGATCGAGGCGAAGACGGCGATCCTTGACGAATGGCGGGGTCTCAACGCGCGCCTCCAGTCCGCCAAGCTGGAGGCCGAGACCCAGGCGCTGACCGATACCCTGACCGGGCTGAAGAACCGCCGGGCGCTCGACCTGGTGCTGCAGCAGCTCTGCGCGCTGCGCCAGCCCTTCGGGCTGATCCATCTGGATCTGGATTTCTTCAAGCAGGTCAACGACACGCTGGGGCATGCGGCCGGCGACCACGTGCTGAAGGTGGCGGCGCAGGCGATGGTCGACGCGACCCGGGCCGAAGATACGCTGGTCCGCGCTGGCGGCGACGAATTCCTGCTGATCCTACCCGGTCTGGTCGACAGCCGGAAGCTGACCGACCTGAGCCTGCGCCTGATCCGCCGGTTGCAGCAACCGATCCCCTTCGGCTCTGACCTCTGCCGGATCTCGGGAAGCGTGGGCATCGTCGTCAGCACCGGCGCCGCCAGCGCGATGCCGCAGGACCTGCTCAAGCAGGCCGATCGGGCGCTCTATGCCTCGAAGAACCGGGGCCGCGGCTGCGCCACCGTGTTCACGCCCGACCTTCCACCGCTGTCGACGGACTGAAGCCGGGCGCGGGCGCAACGGCCCGGGCAGGGGTCGGTGTCCTTGAGGCCGACCGTGCCTTCCGGCGCCGCGACCGCCGGTCCGGCGAAACTTTCGCGGCTTTAACCGTCTGACCAGGTTCACCTGTGGCGGCGGGCGGCACCGGTGGGGGATCGAGCCTGCCGGGCGCCGCAGGATCCGGCCCAGCCGGGCGACGGGCCGGGCAGGGTTGCCGCGGCCGGCCAAACCGGAAGGCCGCGTCCGGTTCGTATTTCCGTCTTTGAGACGGACCTCCCATCCGCGCCCTCGAGTCGCCCTTCGGCGTGTCGGCCCGGCGCGGCCACCTCTCCCGTGCGGCCCATGCAAACCGACCGGTCAGCCCGTCGCCCGAGCCCGCCGATGCTTAGTCCGACGCCTCGGCACAAGCGCGGCGCGTTTCGGGCGGCCGGTCCGTCAGCCGGCCCGGCGCCGAAACGAAACAGGCCCGGGCAACCGCCCGGGCCTGGCATCCTGTCCCGCCGGTCCGGCTCAGGCCTTGACCGGGCCGCGCCCCGCGCCACGGGCAAGGGCGGCGACGCCGGTGCGGGCGATCTCGACGAAACCCAGGGGCCGCATCAGGTCGGTGAAGGCGTCAACCTTCTCGGGCGTGCCGGTGATCTCGAAGACGAAGCTCTGCAGCGAGGTGTCCACCACCTTGGCGCGGAAGATGTCGGCCAGGCGCAGCGCCTCGACCCGCTTCTCGCCTTCGCTGGCGACCTTGATCAGCGCCAGCTCCCGTTCGACCGATGGCCCTTCGACGGTCAGGTCGTGGACCTCGTGCACCGGTACCATGCGTTCCAGTTGGGCCTTGATCTGCTCGATCACCTGCGGCGTGCCGGTGGTGACGATGGTGATGCGCGAGCGGTGGCCCTGATGGTCGATCTCGGCCACCGTGAGGCTGTCGATGTTGTAGCCGCGGCCCGAGAACAGGCCGATCACCCGGGCCAGGACCCCGGCTTCGTTGTCGACCACCACGGCCAGGGTATGGCGCTCCTGTTCGTCCGACAGGTGGCTGCGCAGGTCGTAGGCGGAATGCTTGGATGTGCCTTTCTGGATGTGAAGCGGCGACATGTCCCTGTCCTTTCAGCCGGCCTAGTGCCGGGCAAGCGTCTGTTCGGTTTGCGCGGCACCGGATCGGCGCATCGCCGATCCGGGCCGGTCAACGACGCGGGGCCCGCGCGCGCCCAGCACCGGGGTGCAGGGCAGGCGGCGTCGGACCCGCCGTCGCGGCAGCGTCAGACCAGCACGGCCCCCGAGGTGCCGATCGCATCCTGGGTCGAGGCGTCGCCCAGCAGCATCTTGTTGTGCGGCTCGCCCGACGGGATCATCGGGAAGCAGTTCTCGTGCTTCTCGACCAGGCAGTCGAACACCACCGGCCCGTCATGGGCCAGCATCTCGCGGATCGCCTCGTCCAGATCCGCCGGGTCGGTGCAGCGCAGGCCTTTGGCACCGAAGGCCTCGGCCAGCTTGACGAAGTCGGGCAGGGCCTCGGACCAGGAATGGCTATAGCGCTCGCCATGGAGCAGCTGCTGCCACTGGCGCACCATGCCAAGGCGTTCGTTGTTCAGGATGAACTGCTTGACCGGCAGGTTGAACTGCCGCGCGGTGCCCATCTCCTGCATGTTCATCAGCCACGACGCCTCGCCCGCGACGTTGATGACCAGCGCCTTGGGGTGGGCGACCTGCACCCCGATCGACGCCGGCAGGCCGTAGCCCATGGTGCCGAGCCCGCCCGAGGTCATCCAGCGGTTCGGTGCCTCGAAGCCGAGGAACTGGGCCGCCCACATCTGGTGCTGGCCGACCTCGGTGCAGATGTAGCGGTCGCGGTCCTTGGTCAGGGCCTCGAGCCGCTCCAGCGCGTATTGCGGCTTGATCGTGGTCTTCGACGGCTTGTACTTCAGGCAGTCGACCTTGCGCCACGCCTCGATCTGGGCCCACCACCCGGCCAGGGCCTCGCGGTTGATCCGGCTGCCGCGCGACTTCCAGACCTTGATCACGTCCTCGAGCACATGGCCGACATCGCCGACGATCGGGACGTCGGCATGGATGACCTTGTTGATCGACGACGGGTCGATGTCCACATGGGCCTTCTTCGAGTGCGGGCTGAAATCCTGCACCCGCCCGGTGATCCGGTCGTCGAAGCGTGCGCCGATGCAGAACATCGCGTCGCAGCCATGCATGGCGAGGTTCGCCTCGTAGAGGCCGTGCATCCCCAGCATGCCCAGCCAGGCCTTGCCCGAGGCCGGGTAGGCGCCCAGACCCATCAGGGTCGAGGTGATCGGGAAGCCGGTCAGCGAGACCAGCTCGCGCAGCAGCTGGCTGGCGCCCGGGCCCGAGTTGATCACGCCGCCGCCGGTGTAGAAGATCGGCCGCTCGGCAGTCTCGATCATCTCGACCAGTTCGAGGATGCGGTCCGGATCGCCCTTGACCCGCGGCTGGTAATGCTTGGTCTTGGCGCGGCCCGGCGCGACATAGGCCGACTTGGCGAACTGGACGTCCTTCGGGATGTCGACCAGAACCGGGCCGGGCCGGCCGTTGCGGGCGACGTGGAAGGCCTGGTGGATCACGTCGGACAGGTCCTTGGTGTCCTTGACCAGCCAGTTGTGCTTGGTGCAGGGCCGGGTGATGCCGACGGTGTCCGCCTCCTGGAAGGCGTCGTTGCCGATCATGAAGGTCGGGACCTGACCCGACAGGACGACGATCGGGATCGAATCCATCAGCGCATCGGTCAGGCCGGTGACCGCATTGGTCGCCCCGGGGCCCGAGGTGACCAGCGCAACGCCGACCTTGCCGGTCGAGCGGGCATAGCCCTCGGCCGAATGGACCGCACCCTGTTCGTGCCGGACGAGGATGTGCCGGATGTCGTTCTGCTGGAACAGCTCGTCATAGATCGGGAGCACCGCGCCCCCGGGGTAGCCGAATACCACGTCGACGCCCTGGTCCCTGAGGGCTTGAACCACCATCCTGGCGCCGGTCATCTGGGTCATCGTCTTGCTCCGTAAGGTCTGATGCTGTGCAGGTCCGAGAAACAAAAAAGCCCCCGGTGAGGATCGGGGGCGCATGGGAGTGTCTGGGCGTCCGTCACCGGCCCATGCGCCAACTTTCCACGAGTACGAGAAGGGTATTCATACCACAGGCTCCATGCTTGGACCGGGACCATAGGAGGGGGCCGCGGCAGGGTCAACCGCAAAACGTTCCGATCCTGTCGCGCAGCGACCACACAGGGCAACATTCTGTCGCCAGCGGAAGGCTGCGGCCGGCCCGGACCGGCCGGACCGGGGGTTGCGCGCCGCTCCGGTCACCCGGCCGCCGGCCCGGCCGGCTCGGCACCGTCGCCCTCGGTCTCGCCCTGGTCGGCGATCCAGGCCACCGACACCACCTGCTCGCCATTCGAGGTGTTCAGCACCCGGACCCCGCCCGCGGCCCGCGAGCGGAACGAGATGTCGCTGACCGGGCAGCGGATCGACTGGCCGTTCGAGGTCGCCAGCATGATCTGGTCGTCCAGATCCACCGGGAAGCAGGCCACCACGCGCCCGCCCCGCATCGCCCGGTCCATCGCCGCCACGCCCATGCCGCCGCGGCCGCGCACCGGGTAGTCATGGCTCGAGCTGAGCTTGCCCGACCCGTTCGCGGTGATGGTCAGGATCAGGTCCTCGGCGGCGGACATCGCGGCATAGCGGTCCTGGGTGAACTCGGCGGCGTCGCCGGCGGTCTCCTCGACCGCGGTCTCGTCGTCGTCGGCCTCGGCGTCGTCGGTCAGGCCGGCAACGGCGCGGCGCATCTTCAGATAGGCGGCGCGGTCGGCGGGGCTCGCCTCGAAATGCCGGATCACCGACATGGACACGACCCGGTCGCCCTCGGCCAGCCGGATGCCGCGCACCCCGGTCGAATCGCGGCCCTTGAAGACCCGCACCTCGGTGGTCGGGAAGCGGATCGCCCGGCCAAGGGCGGTGACCAGCATCACGTCGTCGTCCTCGGTGCAGATCCGGGCGCGCACCAGCGACACGCCGTCGGGCAGCTTCATGGCGATCTTGCCGTTGCGCATCACGTTGGTGAAATCCGATAGCGCGTTGCGGCGGACATCGCCATCCGAGGTGGCGAAGACGATGTGCAGGCTTTCCCAGTCGTCCTCGGGCGCGTCGACCGGCATGATCGCGGCGACGCCGACGCCCTGGGCGATCGGCAGGATGTTGATCATGGCCTTGCCGCGGGCATTGCGGCCGCCCTGCGGCAGGCGCCACGTCTTCAGCTTGTAGACCATGCCGTCGGTGGTGAAGATCAGCAGCTGGGCATGGGTGTTGGCGACGAACAGGGTGGTGACCACGTCGTCGTCCTTGGTCGCCATCCCGGTCAGACCCTTGCCGCCCCGCCGCTGGGCGCGGAACTCGGCCAGTGGCGTGCGCTTGATGTAGCCGGACTCGGTCACCGTCACGACCATGTCCTCGCGTTCGATCAGGTCCTCGTCTTCCATGTCGCCGGACCATTCGACGATCTCGGTCCGCCGCGGCACGGCGAAGGCGTCGCGGACCTCGCGCAGTTCGTCCGAGATGATCGCCATGATCCGGTCGCGCGAACGCAGGATCGACAGGTAGTCGCGGATTTTCGACGCCAGTTCCTGCAGTTCGTCGGTGACCTCCTTGACGCCCAGCTGGGTCAGCCGCTGCAGGCGCAGGTCGAGGATCGCCCGTGCCTGGGCCTCGGACAGGTTGTAGGTGCCGTCGTCGTTCACCGGATGGGTCGGGTCGTCGATCAGGCGGATGTATTCGGCGATACTGCCGGCGGGCCAGCGCCGTTCCATCAGCCGCTCGCGCGCCTCTGCCGCATCGGCCGAGGCGCGGATCGTCGCCACCACCTCGTCCACGTTCGACACCGCGACGGCAAGGCCGCACAGGATGTGGCTGCGCTCGCGCGCCTTGCGCAGCTCGAAGGCGGTACGCCGCGCCACCACCTCCTCGCGGAACGAGATGAAATTGCTCAGGAATGCCCGCAAGGTCAGCTGTTCCGGCCGGCCGCCGTTCAGCGCCAGCATGTTGCAGCCGAACGAGGTTTGCAGCGGCGTGAAGCGGAAGAGCTGGTTCAGCACCACGTCCGGCGTCGCGTCGCGCTTCAGCTCCACCAACCCGCACGCCGATCCGGTCGGATTCGTCCTGCACATGGGCGATGCCGTCGATCTTCTTCTCGCGGACCAGATCGGCGATCTTCTCGACCAGCGACGCCTTGTTGACCTGATAGGGCACCTCGTCGACGATGATCGCGGCGCGGTCCTTGCGCAGGTCCTCGATATGGGTCTTGGCGCGCAGGATGACGCTGCCGCGCCCTTCCAGATAGGCCTTCCGCGCCCCCGACCGGCCCAGGATCACGCCGCCGGTGGGGAAGTCGGGGCCGGGGATGTACTGCATCAGGTCGATCGAATCCAGGTCCGGGGTTTCGATCAGTGCCAGCGTTGCGTCCACCACCTCGCCGAGGTTGTGGGGCGGGATGTTGGTCGCCATGCCGACGGCGATGCCGCCCGCACCGTTGACCAGGATGTTCGGGAAGCGCGCCGGCAGGACCGTGGGTTCCCGGTCCTTGCCGTCGTAATTGTCCTGGAAGTCGACGGTTTCCTTCTCGATATCGGCCAGAAGGAACTGCGCCGGGCGGGCCATGCGCACCTCAGTATAGCGCATGGCGGCGGCGTTGTCGCCGTCCATGGACCCGAAGTTGCCCTGGCCGTCCAGCAGCGGCAGCGACATCGAGAAGTCCTGCGCCATCCGCACCAGCGCGTCATAGATCGCGCTGTCGCCGTGGGGGTGGTACTTGCCCATTACGTCGCCGACCGGCCGGGCCGACTTGCGATAGGGCTTGTCGTGGCTATTGCCGGTTTCATGCATCGCATAAAGAATGCGCCGATGCACAGGTTTGAGGCCATCGCGCAGGTCGGGAATGGCCCGCGCCACGATCACGCTCATCGCGTAATCGAGGTAGGACGTCTTCATCTCCTCGGCGATCGAGATCGTCGGACTCTGCGGCGGAGTCTTCTCGTCCTGTTCTTTTTCAGGGGGTTGCGGCGTGTCGTTCACGTTCTCCGCCCTTTCGGTCTTGGCGCTGTCCGGCTCATGAGGGGGTATAGCATCCCGGTTCGTCCAGCCGCAATGCGCCCGTCACCCTTTCGTCATCAGCCGCCGGGCGCGAGTGATAACACACTGTTCTTGTTGATCTTTAAGGAATCCGTCGCATCCTTTTCACAGCTGTTCCAGCAAAGAGGCGACCCATGGATCACCGCGAAACCGAGTTGATGCTTAAGGGGTACGGACTGACCACGGCCGAACTGTTCTACCGCCTGCCGGATTACCGCAATGTCCTGAACACGTTCATCTGGCAGGACTACGACCTTGCCCCCGACCATCCCAAGCTGTTCCAGTTCATCGAGTTCTGGCAGCGCGAGATCGAGGGGCCGCTGCATTCCGTCCGCTTCTGCCATCGCAAGATGATCTCTCCCGGCGAGTGGCGCAACGTCACCGGCGAGTTCTTCCTGCACTGAGGATCAGCGCGCGCCGCGGGCCTTCAGGAACGCGGCCAGCCAGAGCGCGGCGAGTAACGCCGAGACCACGGCATTCCAACTGGCCATCGACAGGCCGGCCAGTTGCCAGGCGACCTCGTCGCACATCACCAGCCGCGGCACGTCGGCGGTGCTGAGCAGGTCGGCGCCGCTGAGACCGGACAATCCGGGTCCGCTGCCAGTGCAACTGTCGGGCCCCGGCCACCAGCCGCGTTCGATGCCGGTGTGATAGACCCCGATCGCGCTGGTCGCTGCGGCGGCCATGGCGCCCAGGCCTGCCACCGCCGGAACCGGCCAGCGCAGCGCCAGCAGTCCCAGCAGGACCGCGGCCAGGTGCGGCCAGCGTTGCCAGATGCAGATCGGGCAGGGCGGCAGGCCGGCCAGATATTGGAACCCCAGCGCACCCAGCAGCAGCGCCGCCGATCCGGCGGCTGCAACCAGCATCAGGCGCTGCGCGGGCCGCCCGTCCATCAGATGTAGCGCAGCGCGAAGAAGCCGCCGACCAGCAGGACCATGAAGGCGCTGAACACCAGGCTCAGCCGCTTCTCGATGAAGTCGCGGATCGGCGGGCCGAATTTCCATAGCAGCGCGGCCACCAGGAAGAAGCGGATCCCGCGCGAGATCACCGATGAGATGGCGAAGGTCAGCAGGTCGAAATGGAAGGCACCGCTGGCGATCGTCACCAGCTTGTAGGGGATCGGGGTCGCGCCCTTGATGATGATCAGCCAGGCGCCCCATTCCTCGTAGAGGTGCTGAAGTTCGGCATACTTGCCCATGGCCCCGTAGAAGTTCAGCACCGGCACGCCCACGGCGTCGAAGGCGAAATAGCCGATCGCATAGCCGAAGAAGCCGCCGACCACCGACGAGACGGTCGCCACCATGGCGAAGAAGAAGGCCCGGTGTGGCGCAGCCAGGATCATCGGGATCAACATGATGTCGGGCGGGATCGGGAAGAACGAGCTTTCCGCGAAGGATACCGCCGCAAGGGCCGGCACCGCATAGCGCGACTCGGCCAGGCCCAGAACCCAATCGTACAATTTGCGGATCATGACACACACTCCACCGACGGACGAGCCTATGACGGCCCGGCCCCGGTGGGTCAAGCGCGTTGCCGTCGCATCCTTTCCGCGTCGCCCGTTGGCAGAAGCGCGCGCCGGCCCGTTAACGGAGGTTGACGGCTAACCAGTTGATTAAACGTATGTTAACTGGAATCTGGGGCGGCGCGGGCGGGGGCATGGGATCGCCGCGGGGTCAAGCGTGATTTTCCGGGGATAACCCCGGGAAAACCGAAAAACGCCGTTGACCAGTGCCACTGAGTCGCGGTTAGTTGTGTGAACAGCGCGGCTAACCACAATATCTGGTGCCCGCATCGAAATGCAGACAGGAAAATCCAAAGCGACGCGACCGGCTGTTCCGGCGCGACCTGGACTTCCGTCTGCGTCAGGAACAGGCGTCGCGGCGGGCACAGACCCGCCGGGCATACGGCAACACGGCAGGAAAGCGGCAAGGCGACCATGAGAATCGAACGCAAATTCACCAGCGACGCAGCGGACGCCTATGCCGGTCTCGACTTCACCACGACGAATTCCGAGATCCGCAATCCCGACGGCAAGGCGGTGTTCCGCCTTGACGGTTTCGAGGTCCCCACGGGCTGGAGCCAGGTTGCCTGCGACGTGCTCGCCCAGAAATACTTCCGCAAGGCCGGCATCGCGCGCCGCCTGAGACGGGTGGCCGAAAAGGGCGTGCCCGAGTTCCTCTGGCGCTCGGTCCCCGACGAGGCCGCCCTGGCGCAGATGCCCGAGGACCAGCGCTATGGCGGCGAGACCTCGGCCCGGCAGGTCTTCGACCGGCTGGCCGGCGCCTGGGCCTATTGGGGCTGGAAGGGCGGCTATTTCACCAAGGAAGCCGACGCCCGCGCCTATTTCGACGAGATGCGGCTGATGCTGGCGACCCAGCGCGCCGCGCCGAACTCGCCCCAGTGGTTCAACACCGGGCTGCACTGGGCCTATGGCATCGACGGGCCGAGCCAGGGCCATTTCTATGTCGACCACAAGACCGGCAAGCTGGTGAAATCGGCCTCGGCCTATGAACACCCGCAGCCCCATGCCTGCTTCATCCAGTCGGTGGCCGACGATCTGGTCAACGAAGGCGGCATCATGGACCTCTGGGTCCGCGAGGCGCGCCTGTTCAAGTACGGCTCGGGCACCGGGACCAACTTCTCCAGCCTGCGGGCTGAAGGCGAGAAACTGTCGGGCGGCGGCCGCTCCTCGGGGCTCATGGGCTTCCTCAGGATCGGCGACCGCGCGGCGGGGGCGATCAAGTCGGGCGGGACGACCCGGCGCGCCGCCAAGATGGTGATCTGCGACGCGGATCATCCGGATATCGAGCAGTTCGTGAACTGGAAGGTGATCGAGGAGCAGAAGGTGGCAAGCCTCGTCGCCGGCTCAAAGGCGCACGAGGCGCGCCTGAACGACATCTTCGCCGCGATCCGCGGCTGGGACGGCAGCCTGGCCGACGCCACTGACGCCACGAAGAACACCGCGCTCCGCGCGGCCCTGAAGGCGGCGAAGAAGGCGGCGATCCCGGACACCTACACCAAGCGGGTGCTGGACTATGCCCGGCAGGGCTATGGCTCGATCGAGTTCCCGACCTACGACACCGACTGGGACAGCGAGGCCTATGCCTCCGTCTCGGGGCAGAACTCGAACAACTCGGTGCGGGTGACCGACGCCTTCCTGAAGGCGGTGCGCGAGGATGCCGACTGGGCGCTGATCCGGCGCACCGACGGCAAGGTGGCCAAGACCCTGAAGGCGCGCGAGCTGTGGGACCAGATCGGCCATGCCGCCTGGGCCTGCGCCGACCCGGGGATCCAGTTCCACGACACCATCAACGCCTGGCACACCTGCCCGGAACACGGGGCGATCCGCGCGTCGAACCCGTGCTCGGAATACATGTTCCTGGACGACACGGCCTGCAACCTCGCCTCGCTGAACCTGCTGACCTTCCTGAAGGCGGGCGAGTTCCGGGCCGAGGACTATGTCCACGCCACCCGGCTCTGGACCCTGACGCTGGAAATCAGCGTGCTGATGGCGCAGTTCCCGTCGAAGGAGATCGCCCAGCGGTCCTATGACTTCCGCACCCTGGGGCTGGGCTATGCCAATATCGGCGGCCTGCTGATGACCATGGGGCTGAGCTATGACTCGGCCGAGGGCCGGGCGCTCTGCGCCGCGCTGACCGCGGTGATGACCGGCGTCGCCTATGCCACCTCGGCCGAGATGGCGGCCGAGCTGGGCGCCTTCCCGGCCCATGCCCCGAACGCCGCCCACATGCTGCGGGTGATCCGCAACCACCGCCGCGCCGCCCGCGGCGAGACCGAAGGGTATGAGGGCCTCGCGGTGCCGCCGGTGCCGCTGGACCACGCCAACTGCCCCGATCCGCGCCTTGGCGCGCTGGCGATCCAGGCCTGGGACGAGGCGCTGCGCCTGGGCGAGGCGCACGGTTTCCGCAACGCCCAGTCCACGGTGATCGCGCCCACCGGCACGATCGGGCTGGTGATGGATTGCGACACCACCGGGATCGAACCCGACTTCGCGCTGGTGAAGTTCAAGAAGCTGGCCGGCGGCGGCTACTTCAAGATCATCAACCGCTCGGTGCCGGCCGCGCTGGAAGGGCTGGGCTACGGGCCCGCCGAGATCGCCGAGATCGTCGCCTATGCGGTCGGCCACGGCACCCTGGCCGATGCGCCGGGCATCGACCACACCGCCCTACTGGGCCACGGCTTCGGGGTGGCCGAGATCGCCAAGGTCGAAGCCGCGCTCGCCTCGGCCTTCGACATCCGCTTCGTGTTCAACCAGTGGACCCTGGGCGAGGAATTCTGCACCGACGTCCTCGGCATCCCGCCCGCGAAACTGGCCGATCCGACCTTCGACCTGCTGACCTCGCTGGGCTTCACGAAGCTGCAGATCGAGGCCGCCAACGACCATGTCTGCGGGACGATGACCCTGGAAGGCGCGCCGCACCTGAAGGCCGAGCACCTGCCGGTGTTCGACTGCGCCAGCCCCTGCGGCAAGAAGGGCCGCCGGTATCTGGGCGTGGACAGCCACATCCTGATGATGGCCGCGGCCCAGAGCTTCATCTCGGGGGCGATCTCGAAGACCATCAACATGCCCAACAGCGCCACGATCGCGGAATGCCAGCGGGCCTATGAACTGAGCTGGTCGCTGGGCGTGAAGGCCAACGCGCTCTACCGCGACGGCTCGAAGCTGAGCCAGCCGCTGGCCGCAGCGCTGATCGAGGACGACGACGAGGCCGAGGAGATCCTCG
Organism: Meridianimarinicoccus sp.; assembly: GCA_044221805.1. Taxonomy (GTDB): domain Bacteria; phylum Pseudomonadota; class Alphaproteobacteria; order Rhodobacterales; family Rhodobacteraceae; genus Meridianimarinicoccus. The sequence continues at coordinate 2,001 of JBGAOK010000006.1, read as the reverse complement.
CCTCGGGCAGCCAGCAGGAGAAGGCGACCGTGCTGGCCGAGAAGATCGTCGAGAAGGTGATCATCAAGGAGGTGATCCGCCGCCACCGCGAGAAGCTGCCCGAGCGCCGCAAGGGCTATACCCAGAAGGCGATCGTCGGGGGCCACAAGGTCTACCTCAGGACCGGCGAATATGCCGACGGGTCCCTGGGCGAGATCTTCATCGACATGCACAAGGAAGGCGCCGGCTTCCGGGCGATGATGAACAACTTCGCCATCGCGATCTCGGTCGGGCTGCAATACGGCGTGCCGCTTGAGGAATTCGTCGATGCCTTCACCTTCACCCGGTTCGAGCCGGCGGGGATGGTGCAGGGCAACGACTCGATCAAGTCGGCGACCTCGATCCTCGACTACATCTTCCGGGAACTGGCGGTCAGCTATCTGGACCGCACCGACCTGGCCCATGTGAAACCCGCCGGCGCGGCCTTCGACGACCTTGGCGCGGGCGAGAACGAGGGCAAGCGGACGGGCGGCAACCTGGCCCCGGTGACCGAGACGGCAGCGTCCAAGTCATTGGAAGTGCTGCGGCAAATCTCGTCGACCGGGTATCTGCGGAAGCGCATGCCGCAGGAGCTGGTGCTGCTGCAGGGCGGTGCCGGGGCGGCGGCCCTGTCCGCGGGCTTCGTCACCGCGGCGGTCGAGACGCTGGAGGCGACGACGGCGATCGCCGCCGGGCTCGATCCGCGCACCAAGGCGCGGATCCAGGGCTACGAGGGCGATCCCTGCGGCGAATGCGGCAACTACACGCTGGTGCGCAACGGCACCTGCCTGAAATGCAACACCTGCGGGGGGACCTCGGGCTGTAGCTGAGCCGACGGCTAACCCCTTGGTCGCGCGGCGCTTCTCCTCCCTCCGGCGCCGCGGAACCCAGCAGGACAGGGGCAGGGCGCCCGCCAGAAGCGCCCGCCCCGCCAGACTTCCGGGGCGGGTGAGCTCGCCCCCGGCGCGGACCGGTCGCAGGCAAAAACAACAGACTAGCGAGCAGGCAGAATATCGAACCGAGTCAGCGAGACTTGAAGGGGCCCCGAGGGGCCCCTTTCCTTGTCCGCCGACCCGATCGGTGCGTTTTTGCGAAGCCGCTGGAATGGCGGGGAAATCCGCTCCGTTCCGATCGGAAAATCATCGGACTTTCATCGGACTTGCATCGGACCACGAACGGGCCGTCGCAGTCCGGTTGCCATGTTTTCTGTGGCCATAGCCCATCCGGGCCATGCGCCCCGCCGCGATTCCTGCTTGCCTGACTGCGTGGACAGTCATTCAGGAGGTCAGACAATGTTCAAAGCGATCTGTGTGGCGGCGGCGATCGGGCTGGCCGGGATTCCGGCCCAGGCTGCGGTGATGCAGGCGGTCTATACGGGAACCGTCACTACGGCTTATGACGAAACCGGCGTATTTGGGGCATCGGATCCGTCTGCCCTCGATGGGTTGGCCTACACGCTGACCTATATCTACGACACTGCCCTGGGGATCCGGACTACCAATGCCAATTCGGATCTGGTTGAGGGCGGATCAGCTGTCGCGACGATCTCTCCGATGCTGTCTGCAGTCCTCACGATCAACGGCAGCAGTGTTTCCTTTTCCTCCGCCTACGTCGGTCAGGCATACATCTTTCCCAATGGTGCCAACGTCACCGGAGTGAGGCACGTCGCCTACCAGCAGGGATGGTTCGGTTCGACTTATATCTCCGATTACGTTATCGTCTATGGCGACTGGCCGGGCCTGCTGACGCCCGATCTCGATCTGCCGGTGACCTTGGGCAGCACGCTCAATGTTAATCCGGTATATTTCGGGGTTTATCATGAGGATGTCTCTTCTGGTGGGCTGGGCATTGTTGCAGAACTGTCGCCGCGAAGGATTCACATCACGAATCCATGCGGTTAGACGGGTGGCATGAGCAAGCCCAAGCCCGCCCGTTACCGCACGACGAACTGGTCCGCCTACAACGCTGCGCTCCGCAAGCGCG
>JBGAOK010000111.1:0-10960 GCA_044221805.1 Meridianimarinicoccus sp. | reverse complement strand
GCAGCGACCCGCGCGACCCGCGGTGGGAAGCGGACAGGGTCACGCTGACCACGACGATGCCGAAGCCGGGCGACCCGCACTGCTGCCCGACCGGCGAGGCGCGCTGGTCGAGCAACCTCAAGACCGGCGCCGCAACGAAACTGGACTGAGCCCGGCAGCGTCCGGGGCTCAGGCCTCGCCCGGCGGCACCGGTCTGAGACAGGTCGTCGGCGCGCCCGCGCCGGCGACGAAGGTCTCGGCGCCGCAGGCCATGCAGACATGGTAGTGCCCTTCCGGCCCGTCCTTGTCCCGGTTCGCCCGCCAGCGGCAGAACCGCATCCGCTGGCGCGACCGATAGGTCACGAACATCCAGATCAGCACGGCAATCAGCAGCAGGACGGCAAGGATCATGGCCAAGGCCTAGGGCCGGGGACGCCCGGGCGCAAGGCGTGCCCCTGCCCTGCGACGGAAAGGGGCGGACCCGAAGGCCCGCCCCTGATTCGGTGCCGCAGGCGCGCGCGCCTCAGACCATCCGCTCGACCATCATGTGCTTGATCGACGCGATCGCCTTCGCCGGGTTCAGACCCTTCGGGCAGGTCTTGGCGCAGTTCATGATCGTGTGGCAGCGATACAGCTTGAACGGGTCTTCCAGGTTGTCCAGCCGTTCCGGCGTCGCCTCGTCGCGGCTGTCGATGATCCAGCGATAGGCATGCAGCAGCGCGGCCGGGCCAAGGTAGCGGTCGCCGTTCCACCAGTAGGAGGGACAAGCGGTCGAGCAGGACGCGCACATCACGCATTCATAAAGCCCGTCCAGCTTCTTGCGGTCCTCGATCGATTGGCGCCATTCCTTCGCGGGGGCGTTGGTCTTGGTTTCCAGCCACGGCATGATCGAGGCGTGCTGGGCATAGAAATGGGTCAGGTCGGGGACCAGATCCTTCACCACCTCAAGGTGCGGCAGCGGATAGATCTTCACGTCGCCCTTGATCTCGTCCAGCCCGTAGATGCAGGCCAGATGGTTGCCGCCATCGATGTTCATGGCGCAGGAGCCGCAGATCCCCTCGCGGCAGGACCGCCGGAAGGTCAGCGTCGGGTCGATCTCGTTCTTGATCTTGATCAGCGCGTCCAGGACCATCGGGCCGCACTTGTCCATGTCGAGGAAATAGGTGTCGACCCGCGGGTTCTTTCCGTCATCCGGGTTCCAGCGGTAGATCTGGAACTTGCGCACGTTCTTCGCACCTTCGGGCTTCGGCCAGGTCTTGCCCGTGGTGATCGTCGAGTTCTTGGGAAGCTTGAATTGGGCCATCTTCGATCTCCTCAGAACGTCCGCGCCTTGGGCGCGATCTTCTTCAGGCTGATGCCGCCTTCGGCTTCAGTGGTCAGCGGGTCCTTCACCACCGGGCGGTAGGTCAGGTCGACCCTGTTGCCTTCCACGCGGGAGATCGTGTGCACGCGCCAGGTCTCGTCGTCGCGGCTCGGATAGTCCTCGTGGGCATGGGCACCGCGGCTTTCGTGCCGGGCCTCGGCGCCGACGATGGTCGCCAGCGCGTTCGGCATCAGGTTGGTCAGCTCCAGCGTTTCCATCAGGTCCGAGTTCCACACCAGGGAGGTATCGGTGACCTTCAGGTCGTCAAGCTTGGCCGCGATCGCGGTCATCTTCTCGACGCCCTGCTTCAGCGAATCCGAGGCGCGGAACACCGCCGCGTCCGACTGCATGGTGCGCTGCATCTCGAGCCGCAGCTCGGCGGTCGAGATGTTGCCCTTGGCGTTGCGCAGCCGGTCGAAGCGGTCGAAGGCCTTCTCGATCTGCGCCGCCGGTGCCTTCGGCACGGCACCCGCGCGATCCACCACCTGACCCGCCCGGATCGAGGCGGCGCGGCCGAACACCACGAGGTCGATCAGCGAGTTCGACCCCAGCCGGTTCGCCCCGTGGACCGAGGCGCAGCCCGCCTCGCCCACGGCCATCAGGCCGGGAACGATGCGGTTCGGGCTCGCCTCCGTCGGGTCCAGCACCTCGCCCCAATAGTTGGTCGGGATGCCGCCCATGTTGTAGTGCACCGTCGGCAGGACCGGGATCGGCTCCTTGTTGACGTTGACGCCGGCGAAGATCTTCGCCGATTCCGAGATCCCCGGCAGGCGCTCGTGCAGGGTTTCGGGCGGCAGGTGGTTCAGGTGCAGGTGGATGTGGTCGCCGTGCTCGCCGACCCCGCGACCCTCGCGGATCTCCAGCGTCATCGACCGCGAGACATAGTCGCGCGGGGCGAGGTCCTTGTAGGTCGGCGCATAGCGCTCCATGAAGCGCTCGCCCTCGGCGTTGGTCAGGTAGCCGCCTTCGCCGCGCGCCCCCTCGGTGATCAGGCAGCCCGAGCCGTAGATCCCCGTGGGGTGGAACTGCACGAATTCCATGTCCTGCAGCGGCAGCCCGGCCCGCGCCACCATGCCGCCGCCGTCGCCGGTGCAGGTATGGGCCGAGGTGGCCGAGAAATAGGCGCGGCCATAGCCGCCGGTCGCCAGCACGACCATCTTCGCGTTGAAGACATGGAAGGTGCCGTCGTCCAGCTTCCAGCACAGCACGCCCTGGCAGGCGCCGTCCTCGCTCATCAGAAGGTCGATGGCGAAGTATTCGATGTAGAACTCGGCGTTGTTCTTCAGGCTCTGGCCATAGAGCGTGTGCAGGATCGCATGCCCGGTGCGGTCCGCCGCGGCGCAGGTGCGCTGCACGGGCGGGCCCTCGCCGTATTCGGTGGTGTGGCCGCCGAACGGGCGCTGGTAGATCTTGCCCTCTTCGGTCCGGCTGAACGGCACGCCGTAATGCTCCAGCTCGTAGACCGCCTTGGGCGCCTCGCGGGCGAGGTATTCCATCGCGTCGGTGTCACCCAGCCAGTCCGACCCCTTCACGGTGTCGAACATGTGCCACTGCCAGCTGTCCGGGCCCATGTTGCCAAGGCTGGCGGCGATACCGCCCTGGGCGGCGACGGTGTGGCTGCGGGTCGGGAAGACCTTGGTCACGCAGGCGGTGCGCAGGCCCTGTTCGGCCATGCCCAGCGTCGCGCGCAGGCCGGCGCCACCGGCGCCCACCACCACCACGTCGAAATCGTGGCTTTCGTACTGATATGCGCTCATTGTCTTGCTCCGTCCGTCAAAGCGCGAGCCGGACCAGGGCGAGAAGCCCGGTCGCGATCACCGCATAGCTGAGGCACGTCGTGGCGATGATCAGCAGGTGGCGGGTCGTGCCTTGGGAATAGTCCTCGATCGCGACGCGGATGCCGTTCTTGAAGTGCAGCATGCTGACAACGAGGGTCAGACCGGCGATGATCGCCGGGAACGGCCGCGCCATGTACAGAACGGCTTCCTCGTAGGGCATGCCGATGACCGGGCCAATGGTCAGAACGAACAGCGGCACCAGCAGCAGCAGCGCGACCGACGACACCGTCATGTTCCAGAATTGCTCGGTGCCGGTCTTGGCGGATCCGAGGCCGACGGCGCGCTTGCGGGCGGTGAGATAGGCCATGGCGTCCTCCTCAGACCAGGATGATGGTGATCAGCGTCAGGACGACCGAGCCGCCGATGACGATCTTGCCCAGCCGCTCGGCGGCCTCGATCTCAAGGCAGCGGCCGGTGTCCCAGATCAGGTGCCGGACGCCGGCCAGCGTGTGGTACCACAGCGCCCAGGTCGACAGCAGCAGGATCAGGTCGCCCAGCCACGAGGTGACGATGAAGTCGACGAAGCCGAAGTATTCCGGGCCATAGCTCAGTGCCAGCAGCCACCACACGATCAGCACGGCCTGCACGATCAGCGCGGCCCCGGTGATCCGGGTCAGGATCGAGGTGATCGAGGTGAGCTGCGGGCGGTAGTAGGGCCCGATCATGAAGGGTGAAAGCGGACGGTTGCCGCGATTCACATCGGCCATGGGCTTCCCTTTCGCGAGAGTGGCGATCCGCAGCCGTGATAGCAGCTTTGTTGCCCGAGTCTCCGGCAACTTAAGACTTTTGGCGCGGTGTTTTGGCGCAATTTAGCGGTAACGGCGGGCTTTGTGATCACGCCAAAATTTGACGTGATCACGAATCGTCGCCCGTTGTCAGACCGGCATCAACGCCCAGTAGTCGAGATCGAGAAGCACGCCGGGCAGGTACTTGCCGGCCTCGTCCTTCAGCTTGAAGGGCTCGGTGCCGGCGCTGATCGCGACCAGCCGAAGCCGGATCGCGCCCACCCCGGGGGCCGAAGTCGGCGCCTTGTCCAGCACTTCCGACCAGGCCTTCACGGTCATCCCCGAGAAGGCCGGGTTGGCATGGGCCCCGGCGTTCAGGCCGACGATCATCTGGGCATTGGCCAGCCCGTTGAAGCTGAGCGTGCGCGCCAGCGAGATGATGTGCCCGCCATAGATCAGCCGGCGGCCATCCTCGCGGAAGGTGGCGTCGAAATGCACCTTGGCGGTGTTCTGCCACAGCCGGGTGGCCAGCATGTGCTCGGCCTCCTCCAGCGTGACACCGTCCACATGGTCGATGGTCTCGCCGATCTCGTAGTCGCCCCAGCGGTGCGGCTCGCCCGCCAGGATGAAGTCGTAATCCTCGAAGTTCAGCCCGTCGGGAATGGCCAGCGTCGCCGGGTCGACCACCGGCGGCAGGTCCGGCACCACGGTCTCGGGCGCGGGCGCGCTGGTGTCGTTCTTCCGCACCATGACCCAGCGGACATATTCCAGCACCGGCGTGCCCATCTGGTTGAAGCCGGTGGTGCGCACATAGACCACGCCGGTTTTGCCGTTCGAGTTCTCCTTCAGCCCGATCACCTCGGACTGCGACCGCAGCGTGTCGCCGGGCCAGACCGGCGCCAGGAACCGGCCCTCGGCATAGCCGAGGTTCGCCACCGCGTTCAGCGAGACATCGGGAACGGTCTTGCCGAACACGATGTGGAACGCCGCCAGATCGTCGATCGGCGAGCCGTCCAGCCCACAATCCTGCGCGAAGACGTCCGAGGAATACAGCGCGTGGCGCGCGGGATAGAGCGCGTGGTACAGCGCCCGCTCGCCCTCGCCCACGGTGCGCGGCACCGCGTGCTCGATCACGTCGCCGACGCGGTAATCCTCGAAGAAGCGGCCCGGGTTGGTCTTGGCCATCACTGTTCTCCCAACTTCAAATCGGGGCTGTAGGCGCCCGGTACTTCCTTGGTGACGGCCTGCCCGCAGCGCATCACGCCCCGCGCCGCGTCGAAGGCATAGGTCGGGTCGCCCTGCAGCGACCAGCCATTGGCCAGCGCGGCGCTGACCTTGTGGCAGAAGGCCGAGGTGTCGTCCTCGGTCAGGAACCGATAGAGCTTCATCGCCTCACCCGAAGGGATAGTAGCCGAGCCAGACATGGACCGCCGCGATCACCGCGAAGGCGACGGCGCCAATCACCGCGGCCTTGATGTCGCCGTTGCGGTCGATGGTGGCGGGGGGCGTCCAGACCGGCTGCGCCTTGTTGATCAGGATAACCTCGGCCACCGCCCAGCCCAGCATCGAGCCGAACAGCAGGATCGAGGCGACGTCGCCATTGACCAGCAGATGCGCCACCGCCCAGGTCTTGACCCCGGTCAGCTGCGGGTGGCGGAACTTCTGCGCGATCTTGCCCTTGGCGCCGCCGACGAAGAACAGAAACACCGCCAGCAGCATCAGCAGGTTGTTGATGTGGGTCAGCACCGCGGGCGGGGTCCAGACCGGCACGAAGGCCGCGCCGCGATAGCCGAGGATCATCAGCAGCAGACCGGCGCCGATCACCGCCGCGGCGATCATCTTGCCCTTGTCGCCGAACCCGCCCCGACTGGCCGGAGCCAACCGCTTCCACAGGTGCCCGGCGCACCACAGCAGGATGCCGAGGATCAGCAAGGCCATGTCAGGCTCCCAGGGCTGCGATGGCGTCGGCCTTGGCCAGCGTCTGCCGCGCGGTGACGATGTGCAGGTTCTCGACGATCTTGCCGTCCACCACCGCGACGCCCTTGCCTTCGGCCTCGGCCGCCTCGAAGGCGGCGATCTGCCGGCGGGCCAGGTCGATCTCGGCGTCCGACGGCGCGAAGACCTCGTTGGCGATGGCGACCTGCGCCGGGTGGATCAGGGTCTTGCCGTCGAAGCCCATGTCGCGTCCCTGGATGCATTCGGCCCTCAGCCCGTCCTCGTCCTTGAAGGCGTTGTAGACGCCGTCGACGATGGCGATCCCGGCCGCCCGCGCCGCCAGCAGACAGAGCTGCAGCGAGGTCAGCAGCGGTTCGCGGTCGGGGCGGAACCGGGTCATCAGTTCCTTGGCCAGATCGTTGGTGCCCATGACGAAGCCGCCCATCCGCGGCGCCGTGGCGATCGAGGCGGCGTTCAGGATGCCGATCGGCGTCTCCATCATCGCCCAGATCCGGGTTTCGGCACAGGCCGGGTGCTTGTCGAGTTCCGCCGCCACCGCCGCGATCTCGGCGGCCGAGCCGACCTTGGGCAGCAGCACCGCCTGCGGACCCACCGGCGCGATGGTGGCCAGATCGGCCGGGCCCCATTCCGTGGTCATCCCGTTCAGGCGGACGATCTGGAAGCGCGCACCGAAGCCGCCTTCGGCCAGCGTCTTCGCCAGCAGCTGGCGCGCATCGGCCTTGGCGTCGATCGCCACCGCGTCCTCAAGATCGAAGATGATCGCATCCACCGCAAGGCCCTTGGCCTTTTCCAGCGCGCGGTCGTTGGAACCGGGGATGTAGAGAACCGACCGGTAGGGACGTGCGAGATTATCCATGATTCCCCTCGTGCGTTTTGTCCGTCCTGCCACGATGCGGCAGCGCAGTAAAGCACGCGGCCCGCAACAATGCTGCGCTGCGACAACGCCCGGCTTTGCAATCTTTGCGCGCCATCGATGCGGCACCGGCCGGCAGCGCCGCGGGCCGGTCGGCCGGCTGGGCAAGAAAGATGCGCGGGGCGCCGCCCGCCTTGCCATTTGCTGCGCGATGGCAGCGCTAACTGCAACGCTTCGCCGCGCCGCCCGTTCTTGCGTGCCTCCGACCAAAGGACTACGCAGCGCTGCAACACTCACCGGACCGGAGCTTCCAGACCATGGCCAGACCCAAGATCGCCCTCATCGGTGCGGGGCAAATCGGCGGCACGCTCGCCCATCTCGTCGCACTGAAGGAACTCGGCGACGTCGTGCTGTTCGACATTGCCGAAGGCACCCCCCAGGGCAAGGCGCTGGACATCGCCGAGTCCGGTCCCTCCGAGAAGTTCGACGCCACCCTCAAGGGCACCAACGACTACGCCGACATCGCCGGCGCGGACGTCTGCATCGTGACCGCCGGCGTGCCGCGCAAGCCCGGCATGAGCCGCGACGACCTGATCGGGATCAACCTGAAGGTCATGAAGTCGGTCGGCGAAGGCATTGCCAAGCACGCCCCCGACGCCTTCGTCATCTGCATCACCAACCCGCTCGACGCGATGGTCTGGGCGCTGCAGCAGTTCTCGGGCCTGCCGGCCGGCAAGGTCTGCGGCATGGCCGGCGTGCTGGATTCGGCCCGCTTCCGCCACTTCCTGTCGGTCGAGTTCAACATCTCGATGAAGGACGTCACCGCCTTCGTCCTTGGCGGCCACGGCGACACCATGGTGCCGTCGGTGCGCTATTCGACCGTCGCCGGCATCCCGCTGCCGGATCTGGTCGAGATGGGCTGGACCACCCAGGAGAAGCTGGACGCCATCGTGCAGCGCACCCGTGACGGCGGTGCCGAGATCGTCGGCCTGCTGAAGACCGGCTCGGCCTTCTATGCGCCGGCCACCTCGGCGATCGAGATGGCGGAAGCCTATCTGAAGGACCAGAAGCGGCTGCTGCCCTGCGCCGCCTATTGCGACGGCGAGTTCGGCCTGAAGGGGATCTACGTGGGCGTGCCCACGGTGATCGGCGCCGGCGGCATCGAGCGCATCGTCGACATCAAGCTGACCGCCGACGAGCAGGCGATGTTCGACAAGTCGGTCGCCGCGGTTCAGGGCCTGATCGACGCCTGCAAGGCGATCGACTCCAGCCTGTCGTAAGACCCGGAGCCGGCTCCCAGCGGGCCGGCAGATTTTTATCAAGGGGCCGTGCCAACAGGCGCGGCCCGTTCGCTTTGCGCCGCATCTTTCGGCAGGAGCCGCGTCGGTCGCCCGCGAAGGTGCCGAAAACCTGTATCTCGTCCTTACCGATTCGCGCGGAAGGCCCGGGTCAAGAACGACATTCGGACTGACCGGCGCTAACAGGACCGGGGCCCGTCCGGACGTGTGATCACACGAATTTTTTGTGTGATCACAAACGTCGGATTTCCTCTTCAAACCCCTGCCTGCGACCAAATTACCTTTCCGGCATTGGAAAAGCTGTGATTAGTCCGGGCGACACTAACTGACAGGACGGGACAGTTTCATGAACATTCATGAATACCAGGCGAAGGCGCTGCTGCGCGAATACGGGGCGCCGGTGTCCGACGGGCGCGTGGTCCTCAAGGCCGAGGAAGCCAAGACCGCTGCGGGCGCGCTGGACGGGCCGCTTTGGGTCGTCAAGGCCCAAATCCACGCCGGTGGCCGTGGCAAGGGCAAGTTCAAGGAAGCCTCGGCCGGCGACAAGGGCGGCGTCCGCCTGGCGAAGTCCGTGGCCGAAGCCGCCGAGGAAGCCTCGAAGATGCTCGGCCGCACCCTGGTGACGCACCAGACCGGCCCGGTCGGCAAGCAGGTCAACCGCATCTATATCGAGGACGGCTCGGGCATCTCGCGCGAGCTTTACCTCGCGCTGCTGGTCGACCGCTCGACCTCGCGCATCGCCTTCGTCTGCTCGACCGAAGGCGGCATGGACATCGAGGAAGTCGCCGCCAAGACCCCCGAGAAGATCCTGTCTTTCCCGGTCGACCCGGCAACCGGCTACCAGCCGTTCCACGGCCGCCGCATCGCCTTCATGCTCGGCCTCGAAGGCGGGCAGGTGAAGCAGTGCGTCAGCCTGATGGGCACGCTCTACAAGCTCTTCGTGGACAAGGACATGGAGATGCTCGAGATCAACCCGCTGATCGTCACCGACAAGGGCGATCTGAAATGCCTCGATGCCAAGATGAGCTTCGACGGCAACGCCGTCTACCGCCACCCGGAAATCGCCGCGCTGCGCGATGAATCCGAGGAGGACCCGAAGGAACTGGCCGCGTCGAAGTTCGACCTGAACTACATCGCGCTGGACGGCGAGATCGGCTGCATGGTGAACGGCGCGGGCCTTGCCATGGCGACCATGGACATCATCAAGCTCTACGGCGCCGAACCGGCCAACTTCCTCGACGTCGGCGGCGGCGCCACGAAGGAGAAGGTGACCGAGGCCTTCAAGATCATCACCTCGGACCCCAACGTGAAGGGGATCCTGGTGAACATCTTCGGCGGCATCATGCGCTGCGACGTGATCGCCGAGGGCGTGCTGGCCGCGGTGAAGGAAGTCGGCCTGCAGGTTCCGCTGGTCGTCCGTCTGGAAGGCACCAACGTCGAGAAGGGCAAGGAGATCATCAACACCTCCGGCCTCGCGGTAATCGCCGCCGACAACCTTCGCGATGGCGCCGAGAAGATCGTCAAGGCGGTCAAGGGCTGATCCCATGAGGTACGCTGCAATTGCCGTCGTCCTCTCGGCGCTCGCTGTGGCGGGACCCGCTGCCGCAGAATCCAGCAAGACCTTGCAGAGCGCCCTTGTGACCTGTCTGCAGAACTACAAGGACTTCAAGGGCGCGATGAAGGCCTTCAAGGCGGCGGGCTTTTCCTACCAGACGGAAGACTTCGGCGGCGGACCGACGGATGTCCTCCACCACTACGCCTCGCCCGATGGGGCCGTGCGGATCCAGATTGCGTTCGGTAACGCACACGATGGCAACTCCTGCCGGGTTGCATCGGACCGGATGAATGTCAGCCAGGCGCTCCCCTTCGCAAGATCGGTGGCCGAGGCGGTCTTCAAGACACCCTTCGCCTCGGATTCGCCGAGCGGCGGAAAGATTGTCACGCCTTCGACGCCGGGCGCGTCGCAGGATTACTGCACCGGCTACCAGCAGAAGATCTCGGGCAGGATCATCCATGTCACCGTCGGCGGGGAAGGCCAGGATCCGCTCTGCGTGGACGACGTTCCCATGCAGATCGACGTAAACGTTAAGAAGGGATAGAAACCATGGCCGTACTGGTCGACGAAAACACCAAGGTGATCTGCCAGGGGATCACCGGTTCCCAGGGCACCTTCCACTCCGAACAGGCGATCGCCTACGGCACCAAGATGGTCGGCGGCGTCACCCCCGGCAAAGGCGGGACCGAGCATCTGGGCCTGCCGGTGTTCAACTCTGTGCACGAGGCCAAGCACGTCACCGGCGCCAATGCCTCGGTGATCTACGTGCCGCCGCCCTTCGCCGCGGATTCGATCCTGGAAGCCATCGACGCCGAGATGGAGCTGATCGTCTGCATCACCGAGGGCATTCCGGTGCTCGACATGATGAAGGTCAAGCGGGCGCTGATGGATTCGAAGTCGATCCTGATCGGCCCGAACTGCCCCGGGGTCATCACCCCCGACGCCTGCAAGATCGGCATCATGCCGGGCCACATCCATCGCCGCGGCAAGGTCGGCGTGGTGTCGCGCTCGGGCACGCTGACCTATGAGGCGGTGAAGCAGACCTCGGACGTGGGTCTCGGCCAGTCGACCTGCGTCGGCATCGGCGGCGACCCGATCAAGGGGACCGAGCACATCGACGTGCTGGAATGGTTCCTCGCCGACCCCGAGACCGAGGCGATCATCATGATCGGCGAGATCGGCGGTTCGGCCGAGGAGGACGCCGCCGCGTTCCTCGCCTCCGAGAAGAAGAAGGGCCGCTGGAAGCCGACCGCCGGCTTCATCGCCGGCCGCACCGCGCCTCCGGGCCGCCGCATGGGACATGCCGGCGCGATCGTCGCCGGTGGCAAGGGCGGCGCCGAGGACAAGATCGAGGCGATGCTGGCGGCCGGGATCGTGGTCGCCGACAGCCCCG
>JBGAOK010000110.1:0-11005 GCA_044221805.1 Meridianimarinicoccus sp. | reverse complement strand
CCAAACCGCCGAAATCCACATTCGCGTCGCACTCATCAACCGCTTCAATGCCCTCGGCACCGCCGAGATCGTCCGCGTGGCCTGACGTCAGCGGGGTAAGGGGCAGTCACGCCTCAAAAGCGAGTTGCGCAACAACGCCCACCTCCCGGCAAGCGCGTGATCGAGGCGATGATCCCTTACGTGAAGATCGTGAAGATCGACATCGAACGTCTGAACGCCCGAACGGTTACGATGGCCGATATCGTAGCCTTTATGAAGCCGCCGGTGACGCGAGTGATCATCTTCGAACTGGCTACGCGCTCACCGATATTCATCATTCGGCGAAGCCTCATCCCCAGCGACTGGGTGACGGAGGACGCGACTACCAAGCAGCTCTCGATGGCGCAGAGTCACAAAGACAAGACCATCCAAGACTATTTGTCGGCCATTCCCGATCCGAACGACGCAGCGGCCTTCGCGTTGGTCATGCCGACGGCAACACTGGGCGAGGCGGCGGCCCAGATGCGCGCCGAGAACGCGCATGATGTTTTCGTCACCGCAAGCGGACAGCGTAACGACGTCATCGGTTGGTTGCCAGAGGATCGGCTCTAGCGACACGAACCGTCCGCGCACGCTCGATTCCCGCGCGCTGCCTCATCCCTTCCCGATCAGCCGCTGGAACAGCGGCGTCGGCAGCAGGCCGCCGACCGAGAAGACCCAGGCGAAGGGGCGCGGGAAACTGGTCGAGAAACGCCCCGACCGGATCGCGGCCATGACATGGCCGGCGGCCGTCTGCGGCGTCATCAGCTGCGGCATGGCGAAATCGTTCTTCGCCGTCAGCCGGGTGCGGATGAAGCCCGGGTTGGCGCGCTGTACCACGACGCCGCTACCCTTCAGGTCGGCGCGCATGTTCTCGGCCAGATGCATCAGCGCGGCCTTGCTGGCGCCATAGCCGATCGCGCCGGGCAGCCCCGCGAAGCCGGCCAGCGACCCGATCAGCACGATCCGGCCCCGGCCGCGCGCCGCCATCGCCGGGGTGACCCGGCCCAGCACCCTGAGCGCGCCGATGAAGTTGACCTCGGCGATGCGCACTGCGGCGTCGGCCTGCCAGTCCTGCGCGGTCATCGGCTCGTAGGCGCCGGCGCAATAGACCAGACCGTCGACCGGCCCGGCCGCCGCCACCGCCGCGGCGACCGAGCCTTCATCGGTCACGTCCATCGCCAGCGCCTCGGCCGCGCCCAGCCCGCCGGCCAGCGCCGCCAGCGCCTCGGCCCGGCGCGCCGACAGGACCAGCGTTGCGCCTTCCGCGTCCATCGCCCGGGCCAGCGCAGTGCCCAGACCGTCGCTGGCGCCGATGATCCACCAGCGCCGACCGCGGAACGGGGACCCCATCACGCCACCCGCCGGATCGTCGCCACCAGCTCGGCGACCTTGATCCCGAACTTGCGCATTTCCGAGCGGTTCAGGATCACCCCGTTCGGCGCGAGATAGAGCCAGTCGGTGACGTTCAGCAGATGGCCGCCGGCATCCTTCTCCAGCCTCAGCCGATAGCGCATCCTGAGCGTCGCCCCCGACAGCTCGCCCACCGCCACGCCCTCGACATCCGGTGCGGTGGCGGTGAAGCGGGCGCCGCCGGCATCGGTGATGGTCCACAGCCGTTGCTGCTGCTGGCCGGTGGCGAAGTCGAAGACCTCGGCCAGGCTGCCGCCGGCATTGTCCCAGTCGCCCCGCATCCGGGCGGTGAAGCGCGCGGCGACCCGACCGGTGGGGCCGTAGATCACGCCTTCGGACTGCATCTCGCCGGCAAGGTGGCGGCGGGGGTCGAAGGCCGGTGCCGAGCCGGCATAGTCGCGCGGCGACTGGGCGGTGAAGCCGAAGAACAGCCGGTTCAGCGCCAGCAGCGTCAGCGCGACCAGCGCGGCGCCGGCAAGAAGCATGGGAAGCATCAGGCGGCCTCGTCGCTCAGGCGGGCGACCATCCAGATCGCCGGCAGTTTCAGGATCAGCGGCAGGATCGCATAGGCCGCGTTCAGGGCAGAGAGGGCGGCCGCATCGTTCGGCCCGCCCGGCCGGAAGCCGGCAAGCTGCAGCGCCGGCAGCACCGTCCCCGCCGCCAGCGCCAGCGCCAGTTTCGAGGCGAAGGCCCAAGCGCCGAAGCCAAGCGCGGCGGGCAGCCGGTCGTGCTCCAGCCGGCGGGCGAAGAGTGCCGGCAGGATCACCATGTCGGCCCCCAGCGCCGCGCCCGAGGCCAGGGTGATCGCCGCGAAGGCCAGCGCCGCGCCTTCGGGCAGCGCCGCGGTGCCGGCGAAGGCCAGCACCGACACCGCCATGGCCGGCAGCAGCACCCGCCGCGCCCCGTGCCGCGCCGCCAGCCGCGACCAGAGCGGCGCGGTCAGCCCGGCGGCCAGAAAGAACAGCGCGAGGAACGGGCCGGCCAGATCCGGCAGGCCGAGCCGGTCGTTGACGAAGAACAGGAACAGGGTCGAGGTCACCGCCACCGGCAGCGCGTTCACCAGTGCCAGCAGGATCAGTCTCCCGGCCCCGGCGGTCAGCAGGTCGGCCAGCCGCAGACGGTCCGGCGTCGGGCCGGCGACTGTCCAGATCGACGCCCCGAAAAACAGCACCGCCGGCAGCACCAGCACCGCCGCCGCCCCCAGTGCGGCATAGCCGGCGCGCGGGCCGTACGTAGCCCCGACCACCGCCGGCAGGATCGCCGCGGCAAGGATGCCCGCCAGCGTGCCGGTCTCGCGCCAGCCGGCAAGGCGGTAATGGCCTGCACTGCCCTCGCCCCCGGCCAGCGCCACGCCCTGGCTGTAGAACAGGATCGTCCCCATGCTGTAGGCGGTGAAGACCAGCACCAGCGCCGCGGTCAGCCCGGCCAGCCCCGGCTGGCCAAGGAAAATCGCCGCCATCCCCAGCCCCAGCGCGGCCAGCGACAGGGCGGCCAGCGGCCCCCGCCGGTCGCGCCAGCGTTCCGCCAGCAGCCCCAGTGCCGGGTCCTGCACGCAGTCGAACACCCGGATCGCCAGCAGCAGCGCGCCGATGGTGGCCAGCGGCAGGCCCAGTTCCGCCGCGAAGCCGGGAAGATGGATGTAGAGCGGCAGCCCCGCCGAGGCGAGGAAGGCCGCCACCAGCGCGACCCGCAGGCCGGTCCGGTCCGGCCCGGCCGCAAGCACCGCCGCCTCAGGCATGGCGCAGTTCCACCTGCACCACGTCGGTCTGGCCGGTGGCGAAGGAGGCGGCGCAGATTTCCAGATAATAGGTCCAGCTGCGCAGGAAGCTCTCGCCATGGCCCAGCCCGCGGATCCGGGCGTTTTCCGCCTTCACCCGGTCGGCCCAGATCCGGCAGGTCCGGGCATAGTCGGCGCCGAAGGCGAAGCTGTCGGCGACCGTCAGACCGGCCTGGCGCGCCTGATCCGCGATCACCCGGTCGGACAGCAGCATGCCGCCCGGAAAGGTGTGGTGCCGGATGAAGTCAGACCCCCGGCGATAGAGGTCGAAATAGCGGTCGGGCACCGTGATCGCCTGGATCACCGCGCTGCCGCCCCGGGCCAGCCGGTCGCGGATCGTGGCGAAATAGGCCGGCCAGTAGCGTTCGCCCACCGCCTCGATCATCTCGATCGAGACGATGTTGTCGAAGGTGCCGGTGGCGGCGCGATAGTCCTGCAGCCGGATTTCGGCGCGCCCGTCCAGCCGCGCCTCGGCCCAGGATTTCTGCAGGGGCGACAGGGTCAGCCCGGTGACGTGCCGGCCGTGATCCGCGGCGCGATCGGCGAAGCCGCCCCAGCCGCAGCCGATTTCCAGCACCCGCTCGCCCCCGGACAGGCGCGACAGGACCCGGTCGTACTTGCGCACCTGCCCCGCTTCCAGATCGCCGTCCCCGGTCCCGTCGCCGTCGCTGAACAGCGCCGAGGAATAGGTCATCGAGGGGTCGAGCCAGAGCTGGTAGAACTCGTTGCCCACGTCGTAATGCGCCCGGATGTTGCGCGCCGCGCCGTGCCGCGAATTGGCCCGCATCACCCGGTCGACCAGCCGGAACTTCAGGTTCGACCAGAAGTTCGGATAGGCATAGCCCCTGAGCGCGTCGAGGTTCATCAGCGCCACCGTGGTCACCGCCTCGACCGAGGGTGTGTCCCACAGGCCCGCCACATAGGTCTCGCCGAAGCCGATGTCGCCCCGGGCGGCGGTGGCGGTGATCGCCGCCCAGTCGTGCAGGATCAGCACCGCCTCGGGGTGGCCCGCGCCGAATTCGTGGCGGCTGCCCTCGGGGGTCAGGACGGTCAGCCGTCCGTGGCGGATGCCCTCGCAGCTTTGCAGGAAATCGCGGCGGACCCGCGCGGTCAGGGGATTGGTCATCGGCTGATCTCCTCGATCGGCGGTTCGGGCCGGCTGCGGTAGAGCGCGCCCTTCAGCCTCAGTCGCAACGCGTGCCAGTAGATCAGCGCGAGGGTGCGGACCGGGCTGAGCGGCCGGCGGAAGGCGGTGGCCAGCACCGCCCGGTTGTCGAGCGGCGCGAGCGCCCCGGTCAGGGTGGCGATCACGCCTTCGCTGCCGTTCACGTGGACGATGCGGATCGCGATCCGGTCCTCGTCCACGGCGAAGCCGAAGCGGTATTCCCCGGCGATTTCCTGGAACGGCGAGACGTGGAAGATCTTGCGCGCCACGATCCGGTCGGATGCGGTGATCGGCGCGAAGCCCGAGCGGTGGCAGAGATAGGAGTGGCGGTCACCGAAGGTGTTGTTGACCTCGGCGATCACCGCGACCAGCGTCGCGCCCTCGAAGCGCAGCCAGAAGCTGACCGGGGTGAAGCCGGTGCCCAGGATCCGCGGCTGCGCCAGCAGCCTGAGCCGGCTGTCGGGCCCTTCCGCCAGCCCGGCATCGGCCAGCATCGCGCGCGCCCAGGCGGCACCCTGCCCGGCGCCGCGGTGCCCGCCATGGTCGCGGTCGCGCACGGCGGCCAGGTTGAAGCCGCGCCGCGAGAACAGCAGCGGCCCGCGGCTTTCGTCGGGGTCGATCAGGACGAAGTCCACGGCGTAGCTGAAGGCGTGTTTCAGGGTGCCGCGCCGGGCATGGGTGGTCTGGCCGCGCAGGTGCTGCGGCAGGCTCATGCGGCAGCCTGCGCGTCGAGCGTCTGGCGCCGCATCAGGTCGCGCGTCACCCGCACTGCCGAGGCGATGCCGTCCTCGTGGAAGCCGTGGCGGTTCCAGGCGCCGGCGAACCAGGTGTTGCGGCTGCCCTGCAGGGCGGCGATCTGGCCCTGCGCCCGGAGTGCCGCGCGGTCGAACACCGGGTGGCGGAACACCACCTCGTCCTGGATCGCCGCCGGGTCGATCGGGCGGCGCGGGTTCAGGGTGACGAACAGCGGGTCGTCGTCGGGAATGTTCTGCAGCCGGTTCATCCAGTAGGTGACGCCCACCCCGGGCCCCTCGGCGCCGGTTTCCGCCTGATAGACCCAGGACGACCAGCAGCGCCGGTGGCGCGGCATCTGGCCGGTGTCGCTGTGCAGGATCACGCGGTTGTCCTGATAGCGGATCGCCCCCAGCGCCTGACGTTCGGCCTCCGACGGGTCGGCCAGCATCGCCAGCGTCCGGTCGGGATGGGTGGCCAGGATCACGTGGTCGAAGTCGGGCTCGACGCCGTGGCGGGTCCGGACCGTGACCAGGCCGGCGTCGCGCCGCACCGCTTCCACCGGGCTGGCGGCGCGGATGGTCACGCCGCGGGAGATCAGCGCGGCCTCGAGCCGGCGGACGTATTCGACGCTGCCGCCCGAGACCGTCCACCACTGGTGCTGGCCCGACGGGCTGAGCAGCGCGTGGTTGCGGAAGAACTGCACCAGGGTGCGCGCCGGGAAGGCGCCGACCTCGTCCGCCGGGGTCGACCAGATCGCGCCGCAGATCGGCATCAGGTAATGGCGGTTGAACCAGTCGCCCAGCCGCAGATCTGCCACCAGATCGGCGATGGTCACGTCGTCCGACACCGCCGCGGCCTCGGCCCGGGCGTTGAAGCGGAGGATGTCGCGCACCATGCCCCAGAAGCGCGGGTCGCCGATGTTGCGCCGCTGGGCGAACAGCGCGCCCAGATCCTTCAGCCCGTATTCCAGCCGTCCGCCGTCGATGGTGGCGCCGAAGCTCATGCAGCTCTTCTCGACCGGCACGTCGAGATCGCGGAACAGCCGGGTCAGGTGCGGGTAATTGGCATAGTTGAACACGATGAAGCCGGTATCCACCGGCTGGTCGCCGCGGCGTCCGGCGACCACGGTGCGGGCATGACCGCCCAGCCGCGTCTCGGCCTCGTAGAGCGTCACCTGCGCGCTTCCCGCCAGTTGCCACGCAGCCGAGAGGCCGGAAATGCCGCCGCCGATCACGGCGATGCGAGGGCGAAGCTGGCGCGTGGCGTCGAAGGGCATCGTGACTCCTGATCAGATTTCAGAGGTCTACGCTACATCGGCCGGGTTGGATCAGGCAAAGGCGCCGGATCCGCCCCGCTTGCCAGCACTGCGAGTAAATCGTATTATCTCGCACATGAAGAACGTGAGCATTTCGCTGACCGACCAGCACGTCGCCGAGATCGAGGCGCAGATCGCCTCGGGCGACTATGCCTCGGTGTCCGAGGTGGTGCGCGCCGCGCTGCGCGAGTTCCTCGCCCGCGGCCGTGGCCCGGACCCGGCGCAGATCGACCGCGACATTGCCGAGTATCTTGCGGCACAGGCCGGCGGCGAGGCGCTGGTCGCGGCCGGTGACGCGCTGGACGACCTGCGCGCCCGCCTGCGGTCGTGACCCCGAACCGGCTGGTGCTGACGCCGCGGGCGATCTCGGACATCGACCGGCGCGCCCGGGTGCTGAAGGCCGAACGCGGCGCCGCCTTCGCTGTTGCCTGGGTCGAGGCACTGTTCGACTGGCTGACCCGGCTGGCCGAAGGCGGCGCGCAGATCGGCACCGCCCATCCCCGCCACCCCGGCTTCCGCAGCTTCGGCTATCGCCGGCAGGCTACCGTGCTGGCCGAGTTCGCGGCGGGCGAACTGCGCGTGGTGCGGCTCTATTTCGCCGGGCAGGACTGGACCGCCTAGGCCGCGCCGATGGCCCGCGGCGCCGCCGCAAGGTCAGGATTTTTTTACGCCACCGCGAGATCCGGAGGCTGGCCTGTCCCGTATACCCGGGTATGCTGAGCACCGGACAGATCCTGACCGACCACATGCCCTTCCCCGTGACGAGGGAAATCATGTCCTTGCCCTTCGGGATCGGCAAGAACGCACAGGCCATGACCAACGGACCACAAGACCAGCTCAGTGACCCCACCGCCTGGCTGATCGCGGTGCGCGACCGGCGCGACCGGGACGCCTTCGCGCAGCTTTTCCGCTATTATGCACCCCGCCTGCGGGCGATGCTGGCGCGGACCGGCTGCCGGGGCGCGGCGGCCGACGACATCATCCAGGACGCGCTGATGCGGGTCTGGCACAGCGCCGGGCAGTTCGATGCCAGCCGTGCCTCGGCCTCGGCCTGGGTCTACCGGATCGCCCGGAACCGGCAGATCGACATCCTCCGCCGCACCGCGCGCCCGGTTCCCGAGGCGCTGAAGGCCGAGGATCCCCCCGACCCCGACGCCAGCAGCCAGGTCGCCTTCGACCAGGAGGCCCGACGACTGCGGGGCGCACTGGACCGGCTCAGCCCGGACCAGCGCGCGGTGATCGAACAGGCCTACATGGGCGAACTCAGCCATTCGGAAATCAGCGCGGCAACCGGCCTGCCGCTTGGCACCATCAAGTCCCGCATCCGGCTCGCGCTCGACCGGCTGCGGCACGACCTCAGAGATCTCAGAGCAGAATGACCGACATCATCCACCATATCCCCGAACACCTGATCCGTGCCTATGCGGCGGGCAGCCTGTCGCAGGGGTTCTCCCTCGTGGTCGCGGCGCATGTGTCGCTCTGCGACGAATGCCGCGCCCGGCTGGAATCCGAGGAAGCCGCCGGTGGCGCGGTGCTGGAAAGCCTGCGCCCCCTGCCGGGGGGCGAGGATGCGCTGCTTTCCTCGGTGATGGCCGCGCTGGACGCGCCGCCCCCGATGGACCGGCGCTCGACCCGCGATGGCATCTATCCGGCGCCGGTGATGACCGCGATGGGCGGCCGGCCGCCGCGCTGGCGGTCGCTGGGCGGCGGCATCCGGCAGATGATCGTCGATGCCGACCGCGAGGGTTCGGTCCGGCTGCTCTATATCCCCGCGGGCGAGGCGGTGCCGGATCACGGCCATAACGGGCTCGAGATGACCATGGTGCTGCAGGGCAGCTTCCACGACGCGACCGGGCATTTCGGTGTCGGCGACGTGGAGGTGGCCGGTTCCGACCTGGACCACACGCCGATCGCCGGACAGGGCGAGGCCTGCATCTGCCTGGCCGCGACCGACGCGCCCCTGCGCTTCCACGCCCTGCTGCCCCGCCTGCTGCAGCCGATCTTCCGGATCTGAGGCCCTCGGCCCAGGACCGGAGCAGGTCCTCGCAGTCCCGGCGCTGAATAGGCTCAGCGCCAGCCCAGGCCCGGTGCCACATGGGTCAGGATCGCCTCGATCACATGGGCGTTGTAGTCGACGCCCAGCTGGTTCGGGACGGTCAGCAGCAGCGTGTCGGCCTCGGCGATCGCCTCGTCCTGCGCCAGTTCGCGGATCAGCACGTCGGGTTCGGCGGCATAGCTGCGCCCGAAGACGGCGCGGGTCTGTTCGTCCAGATAGCCGATGTGGTCCTGGCTTTCGCCGCGGCCGAAATAGGCCCGGTCGCGGTCGGTCATCAGCGCGAAGATGCTGCGGCTGACCGAAACCCGCGGCTCGCGCCCGTGCCCGGCCGCCTTCCAGGCTTCCCGATAGGCGCGGATCTGGCGGGCCTGCTGGATGTGCAGCGGCTCGCCGGATTCGTCGAACTTCAGGGTCGAGCTTTGCAGGTTCATGCCCTGCTCGGCCGCCCAGACCGCTGTGGCATCGGTCGCGGCCCCCCACCAGATCCGCTCGCGCAGGCCCTCGGAATGGGGCTCCAGCCGGAGCATCCCCGGCGGGTTCGGGAACATCGGCCGCGGGTTGGGCGCCGCGAAGCCTTCGCCGCTGAGCACCGCCAGAAAGACCTGGGCATGGCCGCGGGCCATGTCGGCATCGCTCTGGCCCTCGGCGGGCTCATAGCCGAAATGCCGCCAGCCGTCGATCACCTGCTCGGGCGAGCCGCGGCTGATCCCCAGCTGCAGCCGCCCGCCCGCGATCAGGTCGGCGGCGCCGGCATCCTCGGCCATGTAGAGCGGGTTCTCGTAGCGCATGTCGATGACCGCGGTGCCGATCTCGATCCGGCTGGTGCGCGCCCCCACCGCCGCCAGCAGCGGGAAGGGCGAGGCCAGTTGCCGGGCGAAGTGATGCACCCGGAAATAGGCGCCGTCGGCGCCAAGTTCCTCGGCCGCGACGGCCAGATCGATCGACTGCAGCAGCGCGTCGGCCGCGCTGCGGGTGCCCGAGCCGGGCGCGGGCGACCAGTGGCCGAAGGACAGGAACCCGATTTTCTTAGCCATCGCCGCCAGACCCTTGCCGTGTGTTCCGCTCACGTTAGGCCCTGCGCCGGGCGCCGCCAAGCCCCGCGTCCCGTGCGCCGGTGCAGGGCCGCCCCGCGCCATTGCGCGGAAGCCGGCGATCGCCGATTGCGGCCGGCCGGGTGCCGGGCCACTCTGGCGCCAGCGCGAGCGGAGGGGGCGGATGGCGGGAGCGGACAGGACGGGGCCGGACGGGGCGCGGTGGCTGCCCGATCTGCCCGGCACGGGACGGCTGGTCCGCCATGCCTCGGGCGCGCGGATCCTGCGGCTCGACAATGCCGACCCGAACCTTGTCTTCGGCATCGCCTTCCCGACCCTGCCCGGCGACGATACCGGCGTCGCCCATATCCTTGAACATGCGGTGCTGTCGGGGTCGGCGGCCTATCCCGGCCCCAACCCCTTCGCGGCGCTGATGCGCGGGTCGCTGAACACCTTCCTGAACGCGATGACCCTGCCCGAGATGACGATCTATGCGGTCGCCAGCCCCCATCCGGGCGAGTTCCGCACCCTGGTCGATGTCTATCTGGATGCGGTCTTCGCGCCCCTGCTCACCACCGAGACCTTCCGGCGCGAAGGCTGGCGGCTGGACCGCGACGCGGCCGGGCAGCCGCAGCTTCAGGGCATCGTCTACAACGAGATGAAGGGGCATTACGCCTCGGCCCAGAACCTGATGGGCGACCGGCTGCGGCAGGCGCTGTTTGCGGACACGGTGCAGGGCCGCGACTATGGCGGCGCGCCCATGGCGATCCCCGGCCTGACCCATGCGGCGCTGCTGGCCTTCCACCGCCGCTTCTACGCCCCGGCGAACGCGCTGGTGGTGCTGGCCGGGGCCGCCATCCCCGACGCGGCGCTGGCGCAGGTCGCCGACCGGCTCGACCGTCTGGCCCCGGGGGAAGCGGCGCCCTTGCCGCCGCCGCAGCCGGTCTTCGGGGCGCCGCGGCGGCTGGACCTTGCCTTTCCCGGCACCCGGTCCGATCCCCGGCGCGACGGGCTTCTGGCGATGGGCTGGCTCATGGACCCGCCCGCCGGCCTGCGCGACCGGCTGGTCTGGCGGGTGCTGGACGAGCTGCTGGTCGGCGCCCCCAACGCCGCGCTGCGCCGGGCGCTGGTGGAAGCCGGGCTGGCCAGCGATCTGGTGCAGTCGGGCTGGTCCGACGCCGCCCCCCAGCCCGAGTTCCGCCTCGGCCTGACCGGCACCGATCCGGCCGCGGCCGACGCGATCGAGGCAGAGGCGCTGGCGGCACTGGCGTCCCTGGCGCGGGACGGCTTCGACCCCGGAGACGTGGCGGCGGCGCTGAACCGGGTCGAGTTCCGCCTGCGCGAGGGCAAGGGCGGCCCCTTCCCCGCCGGGATCTGGCAGATGTTCGACGCCTTCAAGGGCTGGCGGGTGGCCGGCGATCCCTTCGCCTTCCTCGACCAGACCGCCGCCATGGCCGCGCTGGCGGATGCGGTCAGCGCCGGGCGGATCGACCTG
>JBGAOK010000109.1:0-11853 GCA_044221805.1 Meridianimarinicoccus sp. | reverse complement strand
GCCTTCGGCCTGCGTGAGATCGTCCGGCCCGCGTCCGGGTGCCCGCCCGCAGGCCAGGGATCGGGCGCGGACGGGTGCGGACGGGCGGGGCCGTGGCGGCGCGGGCGGCGTGCCGCCGCGCCCGGTCAGGGTCGGGTCAGGGTCGGGTCAGAGCCGGCCCAGCAGGTCGGCCTTCTTGGTCTCGAACTCGGCGTCGGTCAGCACGCCCTGCTTGTGCAGGCTCGAGAGCTTCTCGATCATGCCCAGGATCTCTGCCTGCGCCGGGCTGGCCGGGGCATTGGCCTGACCAGCCGGCTCGGGTGCCGATTGGGGTGCCGATTGGGGTGCCGATTGGGCCGCGCCGCCCGGGGTGACCACCGGCAGGTCCGACACCCGCACGGTGCCGTATTGCGAGGTGAAGGTGATGGTCTGGTCGCCGCCCTGCTGCTGCGAGAAACCGCCGATCTGGTGGTCGCCGGTGTCGTAGACGGTGATCTGGCCGTTCACGTCGATGGCCAGCCGCCGGGTTGCGGGAAACACCGCATAGCGCAGGTTGTTCTGCGACCCGGTGGACGAGGGCTGGCCCAATTCCGCCGGCCAGGACGACCCGCCGCCGAAGCCCGAGGTCGAGAAGCTGACATTGCCGCTGCCCTGGTACTGGCTTTGAGACGCCATCGGCGCCGTCGGTGCCGCCATAGGGGCGAAGATCTGCTGGTTGACCAGCGCGTTGGACAGTTCGGTGCAGATGCCGTCGACACTGGCCTTCAGGCCGTTGTTGAACATGTCGCCGATCATGATCATGCCGCCGCGCGACCACTGGCCCATGCCGCCCAGTTCGGGATGCGAGAACTGCGCCATCGACCCGCCGCCGGCATTGACTGCCACCAGAAGGGCTTCGACCGCGTTCTGGCTGACGCCGTAGCGGCCTGCGATGTCGGCCACGACCTGCTGGCCGGCCGGAGTGAGATTCAGCATCGTCCTGTGCCCCCAAGGCTCCGCAAGGCGCGAGTCGCCTGCCCCTGCGGGCGGTTAGCACGGGTGGGTCAGGTGGGCCAGTCCAATTGCGCCCGATTGCCGCGGCGGGCCGCGACCGGGGCTTGCCCGCGGCGGTGCTTTGGGATTACGCCGGAGCATCCCGGCCGCCAACCCGCGGCCCGGCCTGGAGGGGGAGATCAGGCCATGGCGATCCAGACCGTTGCCTTGCCGCCGCGCGACCCGGTGGCCACCGCCGACACGGTGGCGCAATTGCGCGATCGCCTCGGCGAGCGCTGCCAGACCGGCGTCACGCTGCGCGAACAGCACGGCCACACCACCACCTGGCTGCCCAGCCAGCCGCCAGACGCCGTGGTCTTCCCGCGCTCGACCGAGGAGGTGCAGGCGATCGTGCGCGCCTGCGCGGCGCGGCGGGTGCCGGTGATCGCCTTCGGCGCCGGCACCTCGCTCGAGGGTCACGTGAACGCCCCGGCGGGCGGCGTCTCGGTCGATTTCCGCGAGATGAGCCGGGTGTTGGCGGTCCATGTGGACGACATGGACTGCACCGTGGAGCCGGGCCTGACCCGCAAGGCGCTGAACACCCACCTGCGCGACCGCGGCCTGTTCTTCCCGGTGGATCCCGGCGCCGATGCCTCGCTGGGCGGGATGGCGGCGACGCGGGCCTCGGGCACCAACGCGGTGCGCTATGGCACCATGCGCGACGCGGTACTGGGCCTGAAGGCGGTCATGGCCAATGGCGAGGTGATGACGACCGGGCACCGGGCGCGGAAATCGGCCGCCGGCTATGACCTGACCCGGCTGATCGTCGGCTCGGAAGGCACGCTGGGCCTGATCACCGAGATGACCCTCCGCCTGCACGGGATCCCCGAGGCGATCTCGGCCGCGACCTGTTCCTTCCCGACCCTGACCGACGCTTGCCGGGCGGCCATCGCTACCCTGCAATACGGCCTGCCCGTGGCGCGGATGGAACTGCTGGACCCGCTGACCGTGCGCGCGGTCAACGTCTATTCGAAGCTCTCGCTGCCCGAGGCGCCGCTTCTGCTGCTGGAGTTCCACGGCTCGGATTCAGGCGTGGCGGAACAGGCCGAGGCCTTCGGGGTGATCGCCCAGGACCATGGCGCGAAAGGATTCGAATGGGCGGTCAAGGCCGAGGACCGCAACCGCCTGTGGCAGGCCCGGCACGATGCCTACTGGGCGACGCACGGGCTCAGGCCCGGGGTGAAGTCGATGTCCACCGACATCTGCGTGCCGATCTCGGCGCTGGCCGACTGCGTCGCGGCGGCCCAGGCGCGGGCCACGGAACTGGGCCTGCTGGCGCCGGTGCTGGGCCATGTGGGCGACGGCAACTTCCATGTGCTGCTGCCGGTGGACACCAACCATCCCGACGAGGTGGTCCGCGCCGAGAGCTTCATCGGCTGGCTGAACGACCTGGCCATCGCCCATGACGGCACCTGCACCGGCGAGCATGGCATCGCCCAGGGCAAGGCGGCCTATCTGGGCCGCGAGCTGGGGCCCGAGGCCCTGGCGGTGATGCGGGCGGTGAAGCTGGCGCTGGATCCGCTCAACATCCTGAACCCGGGCAAGATCGTCGATCTGGGCAATGCCGCGCCCAGCTGACAGGCCGCAGGGCGAGGTGATGGACTTCGCCCCGGCGCCGGGCGAGAACGGCGCGGATGCCCCGCGGAGCCGCCCCATGCCCCTGATCGAAGCCCGCCACCTGAGCGTCGTCCGGGACGGCCAGCCCGGTGCTGCGCCATGTGGATCTGGCGATCGAGCGGGGCGAGATCGTCACCATCGTCGGCCCGAACGGGTCGGGGAAATCGTCGCTGCTGCAGGCGCTGGTGGGGGCGCTGAAGCCCTCGGCCGGCGCGGTCATCCGGGCGCCGGGGCTGAAGATCGGCTATGTGCCCCAGACGCTCCACATCGATGCCACGATGCCGATGCCGGTGGGCCGGTTCCTGCGCCTGCCGCAGTTCCACGACGCCCCGGCGCGGGCAGCGGCGCTGGCCGCGGTGGGGCTTGCCCCCGAGGTCGAGGCGCAGCAGATGACCGGCCTGTCGGGCGGGCAGTTCCAGCGCGTGCTGCTGGCCCGCGCGATCCTGATGCAGCCCGACCTTCTGGTGCTGGACGAGGCGACGCGGGGGCTCGACCAGCCCGGCACCGCCGCCTTCTACCGCATCATCGAGGACCTGCGCCGGTCGCTGGGCTGCGGGGTCCTGATGGTCAGCCACGACCTGCATGTGGTGATGAGTGCGTCCGACCGGGTGGTCTGCCTGAACGGGCACATCTGCTGCCACGGCACGCCGGCGACCGTGGCCACAGCGCCGGAATACCGGGCGCTGTTCGGGCAGGGCACTCATGGCACGCTGGCACTCTATCGCCATGCCCATGACCACGACCACGACCATGACCACAGCCACGATCCGCGGGGCGGGAGCGACTGATGCTGGACGATTTCCTGGTCCGCGGCGCGCTGGCCGGCATCGGCGTGGCGCTGGCGGCGGGGCCGCTGGGCTGCTTCATCGTCTGGCGCCGGATGGCCTATTTCGGCGATGCCACCGCCCATGCGGCGCTTCTGGGCGTGGCGCTGGCGCTGGCGCTGGCGCTCCCCGTCTTTCCGGCGGTGCTGCTGGTGGCGCTGCTGCTGGCGGTGGCGGTGTCGGGGCTGGCGGCGCGGGGCTATCCGGTGGACACGAT
This sequence comes from Meridianimarinicoccus sp., assembly GCA_044221805.1. Classification (GTDB taxonomy): domain Bacteria; phylum Pseudomonadota; class Alphaproteobacteria; order Rhodobacterales; family Rhodobacteraceae; genus Meridianimarinicoccus. The sequence goes on along the minus strand of JBGAOK010000109.1, from coordinate 8,184 downwards.
CCTGGGCGTCTTTGCCCATGGCGGGCTGGCGGTCGGGCTGGTGGTTGTGGCGCTCACCGGCGGCATGCGGGTCGACCTGATGGCGATCCTGCTGGGCGACATCCTTGCGGTGACGAAGGGTGACCTTCTGGTGATCTGGGGCGGGGCCGCGCTGGTGGTGGCGCTGCTGGTCTGGCGCTGGTCGGGGCTGCTGACCGCGACCCTGAACGCCGATCTGGCTCAGGCCAGCGGCATCGACCCGAAGCGCGAGCAGTTCATCTTGACGCTGGCGCTGGCGCTGGTGGTTGCGGTGGCGCTGAAGGTGGTGGGCGCGCTGCTGATCTCGGCCATGCTGATCGTGCCGGCGGCGACGGTGCGTCCCTTCGCGGCCAGCCCCGAACGGATGGCGGTGCTGGCGGCCGGCGCGGGGGCGGGGTCGGCGATCCTGGGACTGGTGCTGTCCTATCAAGCTGACACGCCGACCGGACCCACCATCGTCGCCGTGGCGACGCTGGCCTTCGGGGTGGCGGCGGCGGTGGCGGCGCGGCGGCGCTGAGCCGGCGCCGCGGCGTCAGAGCGTGCCGAGAAACCGGATCGGCGCGCCCGGGGCGAACACCGCCGCGGTCAGCAAGCCGGTCTCGAACGCGCCGGTATCCACATTGATCCGCCGCCCGGTGATCCGCGGCTCGCGCACGATGGTGTGGCCATGGGCCAGCCAGTAGCCATCGGCGCGATCGGGCATGCCCGGCTTCGGGCGGCCCCAGACCAGTTCGCGCTGGTCCAGCTCGGCCAGGGCGATCAGCGGGTCGGGCGTGGCATGGCAGACCGCAAGGTCGCCGCTGGTCCAGTAAAGCGGCCGCGCCCTGAGCCAGTCGATCACGCGCTTGGAGATCCGCGCCAGCGCGGCGTCGCGCATCTGCTCGATCAGTTCGACCCCGTCGACCCGGATCGGCAGCGCGGCGCCATAGCTTTCCAGCATCGCCCGCCCGCCGTTCCTGAGCCAGGTGATCGCGGCGGGCTCGCCGCCCGAGCCGGTCAGGAAGTCGAGGCACATCACCTCGTGATTGCCGAGCAGGCAGGTGACGTCCGGGTCCGCGTCCATCTCCATGCAGCGGGCCAGAACGCCGGCGCTGTCCGCGCCGCGGTCGATGTAGTCGCCGACCAGCACCGTTGCGGCCCGGTCCCAGCCCCTGTCGGCGCGGTCGGCGGCGATCCTTGGCAGCAGCAGGTCCAGAAGATCAGCCCGGCCGTGGATGTCGCCGATGACATAGACCGGGCACTCTGGCGACGGCGACAGACGGTCGGCCGGATCGGTGGCGCCGGCCGCCCGCAGGCCGAGTGTCCCGAGCATGCGGCGGATCATGTTTCGTGCCGCCGGGTGCGGGGGTCGTTGTGGCCGAAGCGGCGGTGCCGGCTTTCCGGCAGGACCTGGCGTCCCCACCAGATCGCGAGCAGCCAGCCGGCGACGAACCCGCCAAGATGGGTCTCCCACGCCAGGTTGCCGGACAGCAGGAGCCAGAATACGAGGTTGTAGAGGATCAGGAAGACCACAGCCCGTGCCGTCACCCAGAGCGGGTCACCGTAATGCAGCCGGTCCAGGTAATCCCAGCAGATCCAGATGCCCAGCAAGCCGAACAGCGCGCCCGAGGCCCCGACCATCGGAAGCCGGTTTTCCGAGAACAGCGCGAAGCCGATACCGCCACCGATTGCGCAGACCAGATAGGCGAGCAGAAAGCGCTTCTGGCCGATCCGCTGGACGATCACGCTGCCGAACGAGAACAGCGCCAGCATGTTGACGATCAGATGGACGGGACCACCATGCAGAAAGGCATAGCTCACGAACATTGCCTTGGGCTGCCCTGCATACATCGGCACCGCTCCGTGCAGCATCGACAGCCAGAAGGCACCATAGCGGTAGGCCATGTTGCGAAGGTTGGGTAGGATCAGCCCGGTATCCGAGGCCCAAAGCACCAGCTCGATTGCCGCGTTGATGACGACAAGGCCCAGCACGCTGAGCGGAACGCCGGAGATCATGTAGCGCTTCGGCATCCGAAAGACGTTCCTGTGTTCCCGGCACGGCCCCCGGAGAGGTGCTGACAGGCCCCCCAGACTAGCCCAAGCGCCGCAATGTGCAACCTCTGCCGGGATTCGGCGGTCTATTCCGGCACGAACCGCGGCAGAAGTGGCAGCGCCTCGGCCATGAAGGCCTGCAGCCGGGCATCCGCGGCGGCCGCGCCGCCTTCGGGATCGATCGGCGTCACGAAGCGCACCAGCGCCCCGTCCAGCCGCCCCCTGGTCCAGCTGTCGAAGATCACCACGAACTTGGTGACGAAATCGTTGGTGAAGCGACGGCCGCGCTGTTCGAACCAGTAATAGACCAGCTGCTTGTTCACACCCTTCTGGATCACCGCGCGGTTCAGCTCGAACGTTCCGTAGACGGTGTCAGGAAAGCTGACCTCAAAGGGGGCGAGGTCCGACATCTCCCAGCCGCCGACCGGCAGGCAGACTTCGGGCGAGTGGATGCCGCCGCCCTCGGTCTGGTTGTCGTAGTAGGCGACGAACAGGTTGATCGGCAGTTGCCCGCCGCCCTCATAGGTGGCCGAGACATAGTCATCCGCCGCCAGCGTCTGCGCTACGGCCGGGTCGAGCGATTCGAACGACCCGTTCAAGGTGCCGACCTGCCGCGGGAACAGCAGGAACGGGGTCCGGTCCGGCACCACCCGCGCGGCGGTCGGAAACAGGACGAAACTCAGCGACAACCCTGCCGACAGGATCACCGCACCCAGCATCGCCGGGGTTGCCGCCACCGAGAGGACCCGCGCCAGGATGGGGCCGAAGCCATCGAAGTCGAGATCGACCGCCTCGCTCAGGGGCAGCGGGTTCGGGGTCAGGCGCTGCAGCGCGATCGCCATCCCGAACAGGATGCCGACACAGGCCAAGAAGATCACCCAGCCTTCGAAGAAATGCAGGAAACCTTCGGCCTGCTCGATGCCGAACTGGTTCACGAGGACCCCGATCATGCCGATGCGGAACGAATTCATGAACACCGTGATCGGCGCGGCGGACAGCAGCAGGACCGCCTTGTGCCAGAGCGGACCCCGATAGAGGATCGAGAACAGGTACGAGAAGGACAGGATCGGGAACAGATAGCGCAGGCCCGAACAGGCCTCGGCCACCTGAAGCTTGTAGACGCCGAGATCGATGATGTTTCCGTCCAGGAACACCGGAATCCCGGCCATCGAAACGAACCAGACACCGATCACCGACGAAACGCCCTGCAGAAAGATCGACAACTGCCAATAGACAGCTTGCGGCAGCGGCAGCATGAAGATCAGGTGCAGGACCGGTTTCCAGTGTCCCAGCCCGCGGCGCCAGCCGAAGGTCAGCAGCACCAAGCCGAAGGTCCAGATGATGAACGAATAGGCGACGATGTCGCCGATCAGCACGAGGTTGCCGAAGATCGCGATCAGCATCGCCAAGCCGATCACCGCGACCCCCGGCCAGCGTCTCACGGCCTCGTTCGGCTGCAGGGGCGGGGCCCGACGCAGTTCGCGCAGGAACAGGTAAAGCGAAATCAGTGGAATCAGCGGTCCGTGGCTGTATTCCGGCGTGCTCCATGCCCGGAGCAATTCGCGGTAGCCCGACAGGAAGACCGGAAGCGAGGCCAGGATCACCAGCACAAGCCCGACCACGCCGACGATGTTCACCTTCGGCGGCGAAGCCCGGACCTGACCTTCCGCGAACTTGTCGGTTAGCGACATCAATTGAACCCGTTGCACATGCAATTATACTCGACGGACCGGATACACGAAGCCGGATGACAAATCACGTCCGAATCACCCGAGGCAAGGTCAAGTCTCCGTGCCCCGCCCTAACGAATTGACGCGAAATCCCGCTGAAGGCCGACAAATACGGCATTCGATTCGGCGCCCGGATTGTTTTCCTGGTCGCGCAGGCGTCCGCGATAACCGAAGTTGAAATCCCAGTCGGTGGTCACCGCGCGCGAGTACACCGCGGAGAAGTTGACGCGGTTGTAATCGTCCCGCAAGTCGTTTTCGTAGCGCACGACGCCGACACCGAGAACCAGTGAAACCGCCGAGACCGGCGTGATGCTGTGCCTCACGCTGGCACTCATGAAGGTGTTGAGGGTGTCGTTGCCGTTGTCGTCGACGGTGGCGAACTGGCGAAGACCGAACCCGAGCGCCGTCCGGGGCATGTCGTAGGTATAGGCGATATCACCGATCGGTCGGACATCCGTGTTCCGGTTGACCGTCGCACCCAGCGAAAGGTCCAGCGAGGCATTCGTCCAGTCGATGATCTTGAAAACACTCGCGTTGTAACGTTCGCCGTTCTCGTCAACCGTCGAGCTCGCGTTGCCGCCGATCTGTCCGTTCTGCTGTTGCACCACCAGATTGAACGAGCCCACGATGCCCTGCTGTGTATCGTTTCCGGTGTTCCGTTGAGTCTGGACCTCGGAATAGCCAAGGCGAAGGCTCGAATCCATCCGCTCGTTCAGTTGCGCCACGAAGCCGATGTCCCCCGACGCTGTCTGACGTTCGGTGTCGGACGCATTGGAGAAGGTCTGCCTGTTATATGCGCCACCGACAAGCATCTGCAGCGTCGGCGTCAGTTGGAAGCCGACATCGGCCAAGGTGCTGTTGTTGACCTGGTCGTTGGCCGAGGTGTCTGAGGTGTCATAATAGTTCGCGATATAGCTGGAGGCGAGAAAGTTGAAGCTCACCGGCCCCTGCGAGTTGAGGTCGAGACCCACGTTCGCGCGCAGCGATTCGCGGTAGCCGCCGCCAGAGGTATTCGAGAAGTTGCCGTTCGGATCGATATCGGACAGCGGATCGAAGAAATCCAGATCGGCGCGCTGATAGCGGGCGCCGAACGTCAAGGCACTGTCATCCACGGTGCGGTCGTAGGCGAAGGAAAGTATCGGGTTGTCGGCCTGTGCCGTACTGCCGTTGAGAGGCGCGTCGGCGACACGGATCGTCCCCTGGGCATCGGCCACGAAGGTGTCGACCAGTGTCCGGCGTTCGATTCCGGCCGCGAGGACGGTGTCCCAGATCAGGACCGAACCCGGAGAGTCGGCGTCAAGGTTGTAGTTGTCGTTCCACTCGATCCCGGTGACGATCGAGGCGGTCGTCATCGAGCCCTGCTGGGAATAGGCGGGGATGGCCGTCACCCCGAGAGTGACAAGGCCGATGCTGCCACCGCAGGTGATCAGTCCAGGGAGAAGCTTGTTCACCTATTGGCCCCGTTACTCGAACAGGCGGCGTTCGGGAACCAGGATGACGTCGCCGTCGCGCAGCCGGGTGTTGCCCGACATGCTCTTGCCGTCGCCGGCGGCCCTGAGGTTGAAGGTGTAGACAGATTCCTGCCCAGAAGAGGGATCGACCCGACGCAGTTGCAGCCGCTTCATCGCGGCGAAAGGCGTGAAGCCACCGGTCTGGGACAGGGCCTGCAGAAAGGTGATGCCGGAATCGACCGTGTACATCCCGGGGGCATTCACCTGGCCGACGATGTAGATGTCGATGCTCGATCCGCTGGCGGTCGGGTTCGCAAGCTGGTTGACCGAAACGAAGACGGTCGGCGCGGTGGCAAAGTTCGGGGTGAGGGCCGACTTCAGTGCCGACTGGAGCTGGGTGACCGACCGGCCGGCCGCAGTCACCGAGCCGGCGAAGGGGAAGTTGATCGTGCCGTCGGGCAGGACCATCGCGCTGCGGTTCAGCGTGTTGTCCTCGAGAACCTCCACCGTCACTACATCGCCGGGCTGCAGAGTGTAGTTCTGGGCGAAGCCGGGCAGTGCCGTGACCAGGAGGGCCAGAAAACCGATAAGAAAGCGCATCGTCATTGTGCCTCTGCGTAAGTCTGCGGCCGCACGGCCTTCATATGGCAACTAGACACATGCGACGGCTGGGAAAAAGACCTTTCTGCCCACGGATGGACTTTCCGCGGCAACTCGTTATTTGCCTGCAACAGGTTGGGCGCAATTGTTCGCGCATCCGGTGAGCGCCCGCGGCCCGCGGGGAACTCATCCGGCACCGTGGAAGAAGTCGTAGATGGTCTCGGCCAGGGTGTCGGATATGCCGTCCACCGCCTTCAGATCCGCAAGGTTGGCGCGGCTGACGGCCTTGGCCGACCCGAAATGCGCCAGCAGCGCGCGCTTGCGGGTGGCGCCGACGCCTGGCACCTCGTCCAGCGGATTGACCCCCATGGCCTTGGCCCGCCGGGCCCGGTGGGCGCCGATGGCGAAACGGTGCGCCTCGTCGCGGAGCCGCTGCACGAAGTACAGCACGGGATCGTTGTGGCGGAGCGCGAAGGGACGGGCGCCGGGGCGGTGGAACTCTTCCTTCCCGGCGTCGCGGTCGATGCCCTTGGCGACGCCGAGCAGCGGCAGGTCGGCGATGCCGAGGTCGGCGAGGATGCCGGCGGCGGCGCCGACCTGACCGGCGCCGCCGTCGATCAGCAGCAGGTCCGGCCAGCCGTCGCCCTTGCGGTCCGGATCCTCGCGCACCAGCCGGCCGAAGCGGCGAGTCAGCATCTCGCGCATCATGCCGAAGTCGTCGCCGGGGGTCAGATCCTCGCCGCGGATGTTGAACTTGCGGTAGGCCGGTTTCAGCAGCCCGTCGGGACCGGCCACCACCATGGCGCCGACCGCGTTGGTGCCCTGGATGTGAGAGTTGTCGTAGATCTCGATCCGCCGCGGCGGGGCGTCCAGCCCGAAGGCCTCGGCGAGACCGGCCAGCAGCTTGGTCTGGGTCGCGCCCTCGGCCATCCGGCGGGCGAGGCTTTCGCGGGCGTTGCGCGCGGCGCCTTCCACCAGTTCCGCCTTCTCGCCCCTGAGCGGCACGGCGATTTCGACCTTGCGGCCGGCCTTCTGGCTCAGCGCCGAGCGCATCAGATCCTCGTCCTCGATCGGATGGGACAACAGGATCAGCCGCGGCGGCTGCTTCTCGTCATAGAACTGGCCGAGGAAGGCCTCCAGAACCTCGCTCGCCTCGGCCCCGGCGCCGGTGCGGGGATAGAAATCGCGGTTGCCCCAGTTCTGGTGCGCGCGGATGAAGAAGACCTGCACGCAGGCCTGCCCCCCTTCCATGTGGAGCGCGACCACGTCCGCCTCGGCGACGCCGCGCGGGTTGATGCCCTGGGCCGACTGCACCTGGGTCAGCGCGCGGATCCGGTCGCGCAGCGCCGCGGCGCGTTCGAACTCCATCGCCTCCGAGGCCGCCGCCATCTGCCGGGCCAGATCCTCCTGCACCCGGGTGGACCGGCCGCCGAGGAAGCGTTCGGCGTCGGCGACAAGCTCGCCATAGGCGGCGCGGTCGATCTCGCCGGTGCAGGGGGCCGCGCAGCGCTTGATCTGGTGCAGCAGGCAGGGCCGGGTCCGGCTTTCGAAGGTCGCGTCGGTGCAGGTCCGCAGCAGGAACACCTTCTGCAACTGGTTCAGCGACCGGTTCACCGCCCCGGCGCTGGCAAAGGGGCCGTAATAGCTGCCCTTCACCGTCTTGCGGCCGCGGTGCTTGCGGATCTGCGGAAACAGATGATCCTTCGTGATCAGGATGTTCGGGAAGCTCTTGTCGTCACGGAGCAGCACGTTGTAGTGCGGTTTCAGCTGCTTGATCAGGTTCTGTTCCAGGAGCAGCGCCTCGGTCTCGGTGCGCGTGGTCAGGAACATCATCGACACGGTTTCCGAGATCATCCGCGCGATGCGCGGTGACAGCCCGGCCGGATTGGCATAGTTCGACACCCGTGCCTTCAGGTTGCGGGCCTTGCCGACGTAGAGAACCCGCGATTTCTCGTCCAGCATCCGGTACACGCCGGGCGAACCGTCCAGCGTTTTCAGGTAGGATCGGATACAGTCGTGGCCCCTGAGCGGCGGGGCGTCATCCGGCTCGGTCATGCTCACAGGCTCCGGTTGATTCCCTGTTTCCGCTGCCCCTTTTCCGGGGAGGGCTCAAGCCCCAACATATCAACGGAATCTGGGGATAACTCTGCCGATAAGTTCCGGGCTAGCCGGATTTCCCTTTGTCCGGAAGGCACTTCCTTGACTTGCCGCAAAATTGAGCACAACTCCAACGGTTTGAAAACGCGCGAAATTATTCGGCCCCGCAGCAAGTCGATGAATCGCCACGGGTTTTCGTGACGATCCGGTGACGCGGAAAAGGCAAGTGCAAAACTTTCCGGGGAGGGGTCATTCCG
>JBGAOK010000108.1:0-11925 GCA_044221805.1 Meridianimarinicoccus sp. | reverse complement strand
TTCCATCGTCGGTACCGCCTTGCGCTGGAACGAAACGGGTCTGAGAGACATGGCAGATTCTCCTCTCGCGCCGGGGGTCTGGATCGGGTCCGGCGCCTTTGGCCCAGACTTAGGCTGCGACCGGTCCTGCATCAATCGGCCGGTCGGTGCCGGGACGAGGTGGGGTTGTTCGTTTTCGCACACTCCGGCCGGAACGGCGGCGATGAGTGCGGTTCCGAAAAGATTCGGAGCGCGCCGTGTCTGATGTCCCAGAACATGCAAGAGAATTCCCGAAGACTTCGCAAGGTGACTGGAAAACGCCCTGAATGTGACGCCTTTTGCTCGCAAAACAGTCGCAAATTGGATGGCGTTCGGAAAGGAATCGGGATTACCTTCGCCTCAAACAACCATCTGCTGCCGGAAAATCCGGAACGCGCAGAAGCAACGGAGGGCGCCCATGACCACGATGCCGGATGCAAGGACCATCAAGGAACCGAGCTTCCGCGATTCCGTCGACCTGATGTTCAACCGGGCGGCGGCGCTGATGGACCTTCCGCCCGGGCTCGAAGAAAAGATCCGGGTCTGCAATTCGACTTACACGGTGCGCTTCGGGGTCCGGCTCAGGGGACAGATCCACACCTTCACCGGTTACCGGTCGGTGCATTCCGAGCATATGGAGCCGGTCAAGGGCGGCATCCGCTATGCCATGAGCGTCAACCAGGACGAGGTCGAGGCGCTGGCGGCGCTGATGACCTACAAATGCGCGCTGGTCGAGGCGCCGTTCGGCGGCTCGAAGGGCGGGCTCTGCATCGACCCCCGGGCCTGGGAGGAGGACGAGCTGGAGCGGATCACCCGCCGCTTCGCCTTCGAACTGGCCAAGCGCGACCTGATCAATCCCAGCCAGAACGTCCCCGCCCCCGACATGGGCACGGGCGAGCGCGAGATGGCCTGGATCGCCGACCAGTACAAGCGGATGAACACCACCGACATCAACGCCCAGGCCTGCGTCACCGGCAAGCCGCTGCATGCGGGCGGGATCGCAGGGCGTCGAGGACCGGGCGCGGCGTGCAATACGCCCTGCGCGAATTCTTCCGCTACGACGATGGCCCGCGCCGGGCTGTCCGGCGGGCTGAGGGCAAGGGATCGTGCAGGGCTGGGCAACGTCGGCTATCACGCGGCATCCTTCCTGCAGACCGAGGACGGCGCGAGGATGACCGGCATCATCGAGCGGGACGGGGCGCTGTTCGACCCGCGCGGGCTGGAGTGGACAAGGTCAAGTCCTGGATCCAGAAGCACGGCGGGGTCACCGGCTATCCCGATGCGACCCATACCGCCGAGGGCGCCTCGGTGATGGAGGAGGACTGCGACATCCTCATCCCCGCGGCAATGGAGGGGGTGATCAACCTGTCCAACGTCACCCGGATCCGGGCGCCGATGATCGTCGAGGCGGCGAACGGCCCGATCACCGCCGGCGCCGACGAATACCTGCGCGAGAAGGGCGTGGTGATCATCCCCGACCTCTATGCCAATGCCGGGGGCGTGACCGTCAGCTATTTCGAATGGGTGAAGAACCTGAGCCACATCCGCTTCGGCCGGATGCAGCGCCGGCAGGAGGAAGCGCGCCACCAGTTGCTGGTCGACGAGCTTGGCCGGCTGGACCAGTACCTGGGCAACGCCTGGTCGATGACGCCGGACTTCAAGTCGCGCTACCTGCGCGGCGCGGACGAGCTGGAACTGGTGCGCTCGGGCCTGGATGACACCATGCGCGGCGCTTACCAGTCCATGCGCGAGGTCTGGCATGGCCGACCCGAAGCGGGCGATCTGCGCACCTCGGCCTATCTGGTCTCGATCGACCGGGTCGCCTCGAGCTACCGCGCCGCAGGACTCTGAGACCGCTCGGCCACGGCACCGGCACGGCCGGCACCGTGGCCGGAAGGACGGCGCCGGCAAAGCCGGCCGCCGGCCCTCGGCTCGCGGACCGGGCTGCCGGGCGACCGGTGGCGATTGGGGGGGCCACCGGCTGTCCCGGGTGGCGGGCGCGGGGGCGCGGCGTGGCGCCGGGTTGCAGGGCGCTGGCGTGTGGACAGTCGGGCCGGCGCGCAGGATAGTGCGGGGCATGAGTCTTCCCCCGGGTTTCCTCGACGAATTGAAGGCGCGCATCAGCCTGTCCCAGGTGGTGGGACGCAAGGTGACATGGGACCGGCGCAAGTCGAACCCGGCCCGCGGCGACCTGTGGGCGCCGTGCCCGTTCCATCAGGAGAAGTCGGCGAGCTTCCACGTGGACGACCGCAAGGGCTTCTATCACTGCTTCGGCTGCCAGGCCGGCGGTGACGTGGTGAAGTTCGTCCAGGAGACCGAGAACCTGGGCTTCATGGAAGCGGTGGAATCGCTGGTTCGGGATGCCGGGATGGCGATGCCGGCGCAGGATCCGCAGGCGAAGGCGCGGGCCGACCGGTCCGGCCAGCTGGCCGAGGTGATGGAGGCGGCGGTAAAGGCCTTCCGGCTGCAACTGGCCACCGGCGCCGCCGCCGAGGCGCGCGCCTACCTCGCCCGCCGGGGTCTCGGCGAGGCGGCGCTGGCGCGCTTCGAGATCGGCTTCGCGCTCCCGTCGCGCCGGGCGCTGTGGGACCACCTGACCGGCCGCGGGCTGCGCCCCGACCTGATCGTGGACAGCGGCATGGCGATCGCGCCCGAGGATGGCGGCGCCCCCTTCGACCGTTTCCGCGACCGCATCATGTTCCCGATTCGCGACCCGCGCGGCCGCTGCATTGCCTTTGGCGGCCGGGCGATGGCGAAGGAGGCGCAGGCGAAGTACCTGAACTCGCCCGACACGCCGCTGTTCGACAAGGGCCATGTCCTGTTCAACCACGGTCCTGCCCGCACCGCGGCAGGGCAGGGCGCGCCGCTGGTCGTCGCCGAGGGCTACATGGACGTGATCGCGCTGGTCGAGGCCGGCTTCGGCGCGGCGGTGGCGCCCCTGGGCACCGCGGTGACGCCGGCCCAGCTTGAACTGATGTGGCGCATCGCGCCCGAGCCGATCCTCGCGCTCGACGGCGACAAGGCCGGCCTGAAGGCAGCGATGCGGCTGATCGACGTGGCGCTGCCGCTGCTGAAACCGGGGCGCAGCCTGCGGGTGGCGCTGCTGCCCGGTGGCAAGGACCCGGACGAGCTGATCCGCGGCGAGGGGCCGGGGGCGATGCAGGTGGCGCTCGACGCGGCGCAGCCGCTGGTGGAACTGCTGTGGCGGCGCGAGACCGAGGGCCGGGTCTTCGACGGCCCCGACCGCCGCGCCGCGCTGGAAAGCCGGCTGGCCGAGCTGACCGACACCATCACCGATCCGATGGTGAAGGCGCATTACCGCCGTGCGCTGCGGGATCTGCAATGGGCGGCGTTCCGCCCTGCACCGCCGGCGCGGCGCGAACCCGGTGGAGGGTCCGGCGGTGGCTCTGGCGGCTGGACGGCGCGCAAGGGCAGGGAAGGGCCCAGCCAGGGGGCGCTGGGGTCGATCCTGGCCGGCGATGCCGGGGCGGACGTGGAAACCGAGCTGCGCGAGGCGGTGATCCTTGCGGCCGCGATCACCACGCCCGCGGTGCTCGACCGTTGTGCCGAAGCGATTGCCGAAATGCCCCTGAAGGCGCCGGGTCACCGCGAGATCCGCGCCGCCCTGATGGCGTGGCATCTGCGCCGCAGCGGCGAGGCCCGGGCGCAGATCGCGGCGGAAGTTGGCGCCGAGACGCTTGAATTGCTGTTCCGGCGACCGCATGTGGCGTTGGTTCCGGCATTGCGCGCCCCCGGCGACGTGACGCTTGCCGAGATCTGCATCACCGAGGAGATGGCGAAGCTGGAAGCGCGGCGTGGTCTGGAATCCGAGATCCGCGAGACGACCGAGGCCATGCCCGGGTTCGCCGACGACGGGGTGCGGATGAAATGGCGCCTGTCGCAGGCGGCCGAGGCGCGCACACGGGCCGACCGCAGCCAGATGGAAGACCGCACTGAGTACGACACCGGCCCGAACGGGGCCAAGCTGAACCGGGACGACCGCTCGGCCCTCGACCGCCTGATTCGCGACATCGGCTTCCATCCGGACCCCGATTCCACCGAGTCCGGCAACGATGGGTGAGGAATTGTCCAAAATAATCCGATAGAGGGGGGCGCGAATCACTGGCACGCGCTATGTGATTCTCCCACCGCCGACCCGCGCCCCGATTCGTTCAAGGAGCCCCGCATGGCCGACAACGACACCGATGACCGGAAGCAGGACCACGCCGATGCCGAGCCGATGCTCGACATGAGCCAGGCTGCGGTCAAGCGGATGATCAGCGAGGCGCGCGAGCGCGGCTTCATCACCTATGACCAGCTGAACCAGGTCCTGCCCCCCGATCAGGTGTCGTCCGAGCAGATCGAGGACGTGATGTCGATGCTGTCCGAGATGGGCATCAACATCATCGAGGAGGAGGAAGGCGAGGAGGGCGAGGCGCGCACCACCGATCTTGTCACCACCTCGACCTCGCGCGAGGTCGCCCTGGCGAGCCAGGAGACCGAGAAGCTCGACCGCACCGACGACCCGGTGCGGATGTACCTGCGCGAGATGGGATCGGTCGAATTGCTGTCGCGCGAGGGCGAGATCGCCATCGCGAAGCGGATCGAGGCCGGGCGCAACACGATGATCGCCGGCCTGTGCGAAAGCCCGCTGACCTTCCAGGCCATCACCGTCTGGCGGGACGAGCTGCTGACCGAGGAAATCCTGCTGCGCGACGTGATCGACCTGGAAACCACCTTCGGCAGTTCGGTCGATGCCGAAGCGCTGGCCACCGCCGAGCCGGTGGTCGACCCGCTGGCGGCGGAGGGTCCGCGCGCCGCACCCCGCGGCGACGTGGGCGACCTGCCCGAATTCGATGCCGACGGGAACCCGATCCAGCGCGACGACGAGGACGAAGACGACGAGCAGGCGAACATGTCCCTTGCGGCCATGGAATCGGCGCTGAAGCCCCGTGTGCTGGAAACCCTCGACCGGATCGCCGCCGACTACGAGAAGCTGTCCGACCTGCAGGACCGCCGCATTTCGGCCACCCTGAACGAGGATCGCAGCTTCGACGCGGCAAGCGAGGCACGCTATCAGAAGCTGCGATCCGAAATCGTCGAACTGGTCACCGGGCTGCACCTGCACGGCAACCGGATCGACGCACTGATCGAGCAGCTCTATGCCATCAACCGGCGGATCATGTCGATCGACGGCGCCATGGTGAAGCTCGCGGACCAGGCGCGGATCAACCGGCGCGAGTTCATCGACGCCTATCGCGATGCCGAGCTCGACCCGACCTGGATCGACCGGATGCGCGACAACCCCGGCCGCGGCTGGCAGGCGCTGTTCGAGCGTTCCGCCAGCCGGGTCGACGAGCTGCGCTCGGAGATGGTGCAGGTGGGACAGTATGTCGGGCTCGACATCCGCGAGTTCCGCCGCATCGTGGCGCAGGTGCAGAAGGGCGAAAAGGAAGCTCGGCTGGCGAAGAAGGAAATGGTCGAGGCGAACCTGCGGCTGGTCATCTCGATCGCCAAGAAATACACGAACAGAGGCCTACAATTCCTTGATCTCATTCAGGAAGGCAACATCGGCCTGATGAAGGCCGTGGACAAGTTCGAATATCGCCGCGGCTACAAGTTCTCGACCTATGCCACCTGGTGGATCCGGCAGGCGATCACCCGGTCGATCGCCGATCAGGCGCGGACCATCCGCATCCCGGTGCACATGATCGAGACGATCAACAAACTGGTGCGCACCGGCCGGCAGATGCTGCACGAGATCGGCCGCGAAGCCACCCCCGAGGAACTGGCGGCCAAGCTGCAGATGCCGCTCGAGAAGGTCCGCAAGGTGATGAAGATCGCCAAGGAGCCGATCAGCCTCGAAACCCCGATCGGGGACGAGGAGGACAGCCAGCTTGGCGACTTCATCGAGGACAAGAACGCCATCCTGCCGCTGGACAGCGCGATTCAGGACAACCTGAAGGAAACCACCACCCGGGTCCTGGCCAGCCTCACACCGCGCGAGGAGCGCGTGCTCAGGATGCGCTTCGGCATCGGCATGAACACCGACCACACCCTCGAGGAGGTCGGCCAGCAGTTCAGCGTCACCCGCGAGAGGATCCGCCAGATCGAGGCGAAGGCGCTCAGGAAGCTCAAGCATCCGAGCCGGTCGCGCAAGCTCCGCTCGTTCCTCGACCAGTAGGTGCGCGCGCATTTCACCCTGACCCTCGTGGTCAGCGCCGACGGATTCATCGCGCCCGAGGCGGGCGTCAGCCCGCAGGAATGGGCCAGCGCCGAGGAACAGGATCTGTTCTTCGGCGACGTGGACGAAGCCGACTGGTCGATCATGGGCCGCGGTACCGCGTTGACAGCGGACCGGCCCGAACGGCGGCGGATCATCTTTTCGTCCAGCGCGGGCGGCGGCGAGTGGCGCCGGCCGACCCAGTTCTGGATCGACCCCTACGGGCTTCACGCCCGGGATCTGGGCCATGCGGTTGCGCCGGTGCGACCGCTGCGGCGCGGCCTGATCCTGGGCGGGACCAAGGTGCACGACTGGTTCCACATGCAGCGGGCGGTGGACCGCGTGCACCTGACAGTCGAGCCGCTATTCTTCGGTTCGGGCCTGCCGATCTTCACCGGGCAGAGTGCGGTGGACCCGGTCGCGGCCTTCCGTCGGGCCGGCTACCATGCGGTGTCCGAACGGATCCTGAACCCAGCCGGGACGCGATTTCTGGTGCTCGAGCCCCGCGACGTGACGGCGGTGACGCGTGCGGTCCGAAAGCCCGCGCCCGACGCCTGAGCGGCACCGTCTTGTCCTGACGGACATGCAGGATTATGCACCGGCAGGGACTGGATGCGGAGCGCTGCGCACCCTAGATCCGAGGGTGCGCAAGTGCGCCCGGGCCGGTGTCTCCGATCCGGTCGGTCCCAGAGGAGAGACCACGGATGGCCTGCCTGATTCCCTTCGCCCGCAACCTCGGCCGCCGCGGTCTGGCCGCGGGGCTGGTGCTGCTGGTCGGCCTGTTCGGAGCCACAGCCCAGGCCGAGCGGGGTCCGGCCTTCCGGCCGGTCTTCGTCGCCCGCAACGACCTGCTGGTCTTTCCGATGCCCGACGGCACCTTCGAGGTTCAGGCCCGGGCTGGCACGGCCGGACCGCAGTATTTTTGCGCCGCGGGCGACTATGCCTGGCGTCGGCTGAACGTGCCCGTAGCCTCGCGGGTGGTGGTGGTCCGTCCAGACGGCCCGTCCACCACCAACCCCGGCGGGCGCGGCATGGCGTTCAAGATCGTGCCCCAAGGTGCGGCTTCGGGTGACGGTCAGGGCTGGACCGTGAGCATGCGCCGCGCCGGCGAGAACTACACGGTCGCCCATTCCCGCGCGCTCTGCCGCAGCGGGTCGTCGTCGTTCTCGATCTACTGACCGGTCCCGGCTGCCCGTCCATCGGCGCCGTCCGATGTCAGTTACCATCGTGGCCCTCGCGCATCTTGTGGGCGTTAATCTCTGCTACCCAAGCGATGGTCTCGCCCCTATACTGGTCGCGGAAGCGGGGTCTACCCGCCCTAGCCACTGGTACGAGGAGCACGCGATGCGCTGTCCGTTCTGCGGCAACGTGGATACGCAGGTGAAGGATTCCCGGCCTGCCGAGGACCATGTGGCGATCCGCAGGCGGCGGTTTTGTCCGGAATGCAGCGGCCGGTTCACCACCTATGAACGGGTGCAACTGCGCGACCTCGTGGTGATCAAGTCCAGCGGCCGGCGCGAGGATTTCGACCGCGACAAGCTGGAACGTTCGGTGCGGATCGCGCTGCAGAAGCGCCCGATTGACCCCGAACGGATGGAGAAGATGATCTCGGGCATCGTCCGGCGGCTGGAATCCCTGGGCGAGCAGGATATTCCCTCGCGGGTGATCGGCGAGATCGTGATGGAGACCCTGGCCCGGATCGATACTGTCGCCTATGTGCGGTTCGCCAGCGTCTACAAGAACTTCCAGGCGGCGGATGATTTCGACCGCTTCGTCGCCGAGCTTCGGCCGGAACCCCAGCAGCCGACCTGAGCATGGTGCCGGCCGCTGACGGCGCCGCGCCCGGCGATGCGCGGTTTATGGCGCTGGCCCTCTCGCTCGGGCGGCGCGGGCAGGGAAGCTGCTGGCCCAACCCGGCTGTCGGTTGCGTCCTGGTGAAGGACGGTCGCGTCATAGGGCGGGGCTGGACCCGCCCCGGGGGACGGCCTCATGCGGAAACGGTGGCGCTGGCTCAGGCCGGCGCGGCGGCACGCGGCGCCACTGCCTATGTGACGCTGGAACCCTGCGCCCATCATGGCCGCACCCCGCCCTGCGCCGATGCGCTGGTGGCGGCGGGTGTCGCCCGGGTGGTGATCCCGTTCCGCGATCCCGACCCGCGGGTGGACGGCGCCGGGGTCACCCGTCTGGCGGCAGCGGGGATCGCGGTCGGCATCGGGACCGGCGCGGCCGAGGCATCGCGGGATCTGGCGGGGTTCCTCCAGCGGGTGCGGTGCGGGCGGCCCTGGCTGACCCTGAAGCTTGCGGCCAGCTTCGACGGGCGCATCGCCACCGGCACCGGAGAAAGCCGCTGGATCACAGGGCCGGAGGCGCGCCGCCTCGTCCATGCCGAGCGTGCCCGGAACGACGCGGTCATGGTGGGCGCCGGGACCGCCCGGGCTGACGATCCGATGCTGACGGTGCGCGGGCTGGGCGTGGCGCGCCAGCCGGTGCGCGTGGTGGTCTCGCGCAGGCTTGACCTGCCCGAGGACAGCGCCCTGGCGCGCAGCGCCGTCGAGATCCCGCTCTGGCTGGTCCATGGCGAGGATGCGCCCGCGGACAGGCTGTCAAGCTGGATCGCGCGAGGGGCTGTCTGTCTGCCGGTTCCGGCGGCCGGGCGGCGCGAACTGCCGCCCGGGGCAGTGCTCGGCGTGCTGGGGATGGCCGGGCTGACACGGGTGTTCTGCGAAGGCGGCGGGTCGCTGGCGGCAAGCCTGCTGACGGCCGGTCTGGTGGACGAGCTGGTCGGCATGACCGCCGGCCTTGCCATCGGAGCGGAGGGACGGCCTGCCTTTGGTGCCATGGGCATCGCCCAGCTGGCCGAGGCGCCGCGGTTCCGGCTGATCGACTCCCGCGCAGTGGGCGGCGATGTCCTGCATCGCTGGTTGCGGTCGCCTGACGCGGCGCCGTGATCTTGGCCATTGCCACCATTGGCCGACGCCCTATGACTTGCCCGGCGACCGCCCGGGGAGACCCCCGGGGGTCGGCGCCACGCCAAGCGGAGGGAAGCCCGCGTGCCAGCCATCGTGTCCGTCCAGGACCTCAGGAAATCCTATCCCGGGGGGCTTGAGGCGCTGAAGGGCGTCAATCTCGATATCGAGGAAGGCGAGATCCTCGCCCTGCTCGGCCCGAACGGCGCCGGCAAGACGACGCTGATCTCGACCATCTGCGGCATCACCGTGCCGACCTCGGGTCGGATCACCGTGGGCGGCCACGACGTGGTGACCGCGTATCGCGCAGCGCGGAAGCTGATCGGCCTCGTGCCGCAGGAGATCGCGCTGGAACCGTTTTCGGCGGTGCGCGACACGGTGGCGTTCTCGCGCGGGTTGTTCGGCCTTCCTTCGCGGGATGCGGCGGTGGAACGGGTGCTCAAACAGCTCTCGCTGTGGGACAAGCGCGACGCCCCTACCCGCACCCTGTCGGGGGGCATGAAGCGCCGGGTGCTGATCGCCAAGGCGCTTGCCCATGAGCCGCGGGTGCTGTTCCTGGACGAGCCGACCGCGGGCGTCGACGTGGAACTGCGCCGCGACATGTGGGAGATCGTCCGCGTGCTGAAGGCCGCGGGCGTCACCATCATCCTGACCACCCATTACATCGAGGAAGCCGAGTCGATCGCCGACCGCGTCGGGGTGATCACCGGCGGCCAGATCCTGCTGGTCGAGGACAAGGTCCGGTTGATGAGCCGGCTCGGACGGAAGGAACTGAAGCTGGAACTGCGCGAGCCGGTCGCCGCGGTGCCGGAGGCGCTGGCGGCCTATGACCTCAGCCTCGAGTCTGACGGCCGCGCGCTGGTGTTCCGCTTCGACGCCGGGGCCGAACACAGCGGCATCAACCGGTTGCTGTCGGACCTGGCCGCAGCGGGTCTGCAGCTGCGCGACCTGCAGACCCGGCAGAGCTCGCTTGAGGAGATCTTCGTCGGACTGGTGAAGGAAAGCGCATGAACCTGACCGCGATCGCCACCATGTACCGCTCGGAAATGGCGCGGTTCTTCCGCACCCTGACCCAGAGCCTGATCTCGCCGGTGCTGTCGACCTCGCTGTATTTCGTCGTCTTCGGCACCGCCATCGGCAGCCGCATCGACGAGATCGAGGGCGTGAGCTACGGCGCCTTCATCGTTCCCGGCCTGATCATGCTGAGCGTGATGACCCAGTCGATCTCGAACGCCTCGTTCGGGATCTACTTCCCGAAGTTCGTCGGCACGATCTACGAGCACCTGTCGGCCCCGGTCAGCTTCCTCGAGATCGTCGCGGGCTTTGTCGGCGCCGCGGCGACCAAGGCCTTCATCATCGGCCTGATCATCCTGGTCACCGCCTTCTTCTTCGTCGACCTGCACATCCTGCACCCTGTGGCGGCGCTGGCCTTCCTGGTGCTGACCTGCGTGTCGTTCAGCCTGCTGGGCTTCATCATCGGCATCTGGGCGAACAATTTCGAGCAGCTGCAGCTGATCCCGCTCCTGGTGGTGACGCCGCTCGTCTTCCTCGGGGGCAGCTTCTATTCTGTGACGATGCTGCCGCCGTTCTGGCACGGGGTGTCGCTGTTCAACCCGGTGGTCTATCTGATCTCGGGCTTCCGCTGGTCGTTCTTCGGCCAGTCCGACGTGCCGGTGGGCTGGAGCCTGCTGGCCATCGCTGCCTTTACCGGGCTGTGCCTGCTGGTGATCTGGCGGATTTTCCGGACCGGATACCGCCTGCGCGAATGAGGGCGACCAAAAGTCTTCGCAAGACTTTTGGCAAGACCTTTACGAAAGGTCTTGCCCGCGCTCCCGGCGCCGCCGTCCCGCCCGGCGGAGCGAGGGTCCGATCAGGGATGCCCCAGCGTCGGCTTCGCCCAGGACGGCAGCCGCGAGTTGTGGACCAGCGACACCGTCGGCGCGTGCCGCCCCCCCAACGCCAGCGTGGCGTCGCGCAGCATCTCGATCCCGTCCTCGGACTTCGCCGGCAGCGCCGAGGGCGAGATCGGTTCGCCCACGGTGATGCGATAGGGTTGGCGGTGCTTGTTCAGCGTCTCGTAGAACAGGGTGATGTCCCTGAGCGTCGGGTGGATCAGGTCGAACAGATAGAACAGGACCGAATTCCGCGCGCGCAGGTTCACCGGGATCACCGGCAGGTCGAACTTCCGCGCGATCATCGCCGCCGAAGCCATCCAGGGCCGTTCGTGCAGACGCAGCCCCTCGCGCTTGGCCAGCCGGCCCGAGGGGAAGATCACCCCCAGCCGACCGTCCTCGACCGCCTTGCGGGTATAGGCCATGGTCTCGCGGGTCTTGGCATGGCTGCGCTTCTCCAGCCGCCATTCCACCGGGGCGATCATCGCCTCGAACTGCGGCAGCACCCGCAGGATGTCGCTGTTGGCGTAGAAAAACGCGTCCTTGCGCACCCGCGACAGCACCGTGTTCAGGATGATCCCGTCGGCGATCCCGGTCGGGTGGTTGGCGACGATCAGGGCGGGACCGTGGCGCGGAATGCTGTCGAGACCGGTCGCCTCGACATCCCGCGCCAGCATTTCGCCCATGATCGTCATGATCTCGTCGGCGGACTTGTCCTTCAGACGTTCGCCGAGGCGGATGGTCTTGTTGTAGCCCAGCATCTGGGTCAGGGCATAGCGCGAGGGCGCGGACCAAGGGTGCCCCGCATAGAGCCATGGCGCTCGTT
>JBGAOK010000005.1:0-68485 GCA_044221805.1 Meridianimarinicoccus sp. | reverse complement strand
GCGGGGGCGCGCCGGCAGGATGGCGGTGCCGTAATGGCCGGCCATCTCGGCATAGGTCCGGTTCAGGCCCGGGTCGAAGCGGTCCGCCTTGAACACCGCGGACTTCAGGTTGTCGGGCACCACCACCTTCGGTGTGTTTCGGCGTGCAATTTTGGGTCTGTCGCAGATTTGGTGCAGTCTGAGGTTCGGGCCGCTATATTTCGGCAACGATTGAGGAGGTTGCCGATGGTGCCATGGTTTGCTCGAAGGGATTTTCTGCCCGCGGGTCTCAAGCCCGACCAGGTTGAGCTGGCTGGAGATACGATCCGGGTCCACGTCCGGTCTTCCGCTGCGGCGGCGGCCTGTCCGCGCTGCGGCACGATCTCGCGCCAAGTCCACAGCCGATATCGGCGCCAGCCGGCTGATCTACCCGCGCATGGCCGGGCGGTGGCGTTGATCCTGCTGGTTCGCCGCTTTCGATGCCGCGTGGCGCACTGTCCGGCCAGGATCTTTGCCGAACGGTTTTCGCCCGCCTTTGCTGGGCCTTACGCACGACGCACAGCGCGTCTTCAAGGACTGGTCCGGCACCTCGGCCTTGCGCTCGGTGGTCGCCCGGCACAGGCGCTCGCCGGGCGACTTCTGCTGCCCGTCAGCAAGGATACCTTCCTGCGCAGCCTGCGGGCTGACGGCGATCGGGCCGGATCTGCGCCGCCGCGCGTCATCGGCATCGATGACTGGGCATGGCGCAAGGGGCAGCGCTATGGGACGCTGATCTGCGATCTGGAGCGGCGCCAAGTGATCGACCTGCTGCCGGATCGGGAACCCGCCACGGTGGAGGCCTGGCTGCGGGCGCGTCCCGGCATCGAGGTGGTCGCCCGCGATCGCAATGGCGGGTACGGTGGCGCCGTCGCGCGCGCCCTGCCGCACGCGGTGCAGGTCGCCGACCGCTGGCACCTCCTCGAATGCACAGGGGACCGTGGCGCCAGTGGCGCCGCGTAAGCCCCGGAGCATGCCAGTGCGGCCTTCCTGGCCGCCGTGCAGCGAAGCATGCCCGTTCTCCGCAAGGCGATCGGGGCTCAGACGCTCGACCCGAGACTGCTGATGGCCGCGGAAAGGCTGCAATACAATGGCTTCCGGCGTCGACAGGAGACGAACGCGATGGTCAGGCGCATGGCAGGCGAAGGCTTGCCCATCAAGCGGATCGTTCGAATGACGGGTCTCAGCCGGAAGCTCGTCCGCCAGATCCTGCGCGGCGAGCGCGAAGATGTCTTCCGCATCCGCGAAAGCAGCCTGACCCCCTGGCTGCCGCGGCTGGAACGGGACTGGGCCGGTGGTTGCCGGAACGGCGCCGAGCTCTGGCGCCGGCTGCGCGCGGACGGGTTCCGCGGCAGTCTCCGGGTCGTCGGCGAATGGGCCACCCGCCAGCGCCGCGCCGCGCAGGCGATGCCGTCAGGACCGGGCAAGTCCCCGCCCGCCCGCAGGATCGCCCGCCTCATGACCCTGGGCCGGGATCATCTGAGCAAGGCGGACGCGGTCCTGGTCGCCCGCATCGAGGCGGCGATCCCGGCGCTGGCCGCGGCCCGCAAACTGACCGAGCGGTTCACGGACATGGTGCACAACGCCCGCGAGACCGCGCTGGCCGCCTGGCTGGACGCGGCCGAAGACAGCCTGATCGCGTCCTTCGCCCGCGGCCTGCGGAGCGACCGGGCGGCCGTCGCGTTCACGGGGCTTGCGCGGCGCCACCGGCGCCACGGTCCCCGATCACCGCTACGGGAACCCTGGTCGAACAGACAGACCGAAGGCCAGATCAACCGCCTGAAAACCCTGAAAAGGCAGATGTATGGCCGCGCCAACATAGACCTGCTCAAGGCGCGCCTCATCGCGGCACCGTGATCACAGGAGCCCCCGCAGCTGCACCGAACTTGATTCAGACCCCTTATTGCGCGCCGCTCCACAGGGATCTGGACGGCCAGGGTCTTCTGCCGCCGGCACAAGGTAGTGTAGTCGGGCACCGCCCAGTCCAGGTCCGCCATCTTCTGCAGGCTCGCCACCATCCCGGTCGTTTGTCGAAGCGGCAGCTTGAACAGGACCTTGATGGTCAGGCAGAACTGGATCGCCGCATCCGAGAACACCGCAGGGCGACCGGGGCTGCCCTCAGGCGGAGCGCACCAGGTCATGTCCTTGTCCAGCCAGATCAACAGCGATCCGCGCTTGCGCAGCGCCGCAGTATGGCTGGACCAGTTCGTCGTGCGGTAACGGGCGGGTATCTGCTTGCTCATGATAGCCGTCTAACCGCATGGATTCACGATGTGAATCCTCGACGTTCAGAGTTCTGCGTCAACGGCCCGCGGATCGCAAGATCAGGCACTTGCGGTCAGGATAAGGGTCTCGCGGGGTCAGTGCAGCATTTGCGCACAAGCAATCGGCAGTTGACCTGGATCAAGGCTTCAGAGCCAACACATGCTCATAAATTAATCTGTTTAGGAATCATCCAGAGGGCCAAGAAGGCACCTGGTTGGGACCGATTGAGGGGGGGGAGAACATGAAGACAGCGCTCACAGGCGGTCTGACGATTCCTGGCGAAGGATCGCGGGACAATCTGGGCTATTCCGTCTCGAATGCCGGAGATGTGAACGGCGACGGGATCGCCGATATCATCCTTGGCGCCCGCTTCGGCGAGCCTCTGGGTCTTTCATGGGCAGGGGCGAGCTACGTGGTGTTCGGCTCAACCGTGTTCTCCGGCCCGTTCTTCGATCTCTCGGCGCTCGACGGGACGAACGGGTTCGAGATCGCCGGGGGCGTTGCGGGATACCAGCTCGGCAATTCCGTTTCCACAGCGGGGGATGTCAACGGGGATGGCTATGACGACGTCATCGTCGGCGCGCCGGATGGCAATTCGGCCTACCTGATCTATGGCTCGGCAGGCCCGTTCCCCGCCTCGATCGCGACGACGACACTCGATGGTCTCAACGGGACCTGGCTTCAGGGTATCGGCGGGCTGGCTGGCTTCGTCGTAACCGAACTGGGCGACCTGAACGGTGACGGCTACGGCGACATCGCGGTGGACGCCTTCCGCTATGCCGGCGACAAGGGCATCAACCATGTGGTCTTCGGCGCCCCGAACGGACTCGGCGCGGTGCTGAACCTCGGAACGCTCAACGGCAGCAACGGATTCAGCTTCACGGGACTCAACTACAGCGACTACACTGGTTACTCTCTGGAGCACGCTGGCGACCTGAACAATGACGGGCTCGACGATCTGGTCGTCGGGGCGTGGGGACCGGGCGGCGGCACTTCCGAAGCCTACGTGATCTACGGCTCGACCGCCGCTTTTCCGGCAAGCCTCTCGCTCGCCGACCTCGACGGCAGCAACGGCTTCACCTTCCGTTCCGCCGGTGCGGATCAGGCAGTTGGCTACTCGGTCTCGGGCATCGGCGACATCAACGGTGACGGCATCGACGACCTCGCGATCGGCGCACAGGGCATGGATCCGGCGGGCAGGACGGATGCCGGCGTGACCTACATCGTCTACGGCGCCGACGGCGGGTTTCCGGCCGCGTTCGACCCCTCCTTCATCGACGGCGCCACCGGGTTCACGATCTTCGGCGCCGCGCCCTACACTTATACGGGCGCCTCGGTCTCGGGTGGCGTCGACATCGACGGCGACGGGATCGGCGACATCGTCACCGGCGCCTATGCCGCCGATCCCGGCGGGCGCACCGATGCGGGCGAAGTCTACATTGTCTTCGGCAGTGGTACCGGCCAGCCGGCGACGGTCGATCTTGCCCTGCTCGACGGACAGAACGGTTACGTGATCGAGGGCGCGGCCGCGAACGACCTGTTCGGCTACGACGTCTCTGGCGCCGGCGACGTGAACGCGGACGGCCATGACGATATCGTCGTCGGTGCCCTCGGCCCGTTCACAGCCGCCCCCGGGAAGTCCTACATCGTCTTCGGCGGCCGCGACCGGCTTGCCGCGCTCGACGCTGTCGACGGAACGGTGGATGGCCACATCAACGTCGCCAATCTGGGCGTGGCCCTGGATCTGCCCCCGGTTGCCCAGGACGACGCCCTGAGCACCGACGAGGACACCGCGCTCGCCGCCAGCATCCTTGCCGACAACGGCAACGGCGCGGATGCCGACCCGAATGAAGGTCCGCTCACGGTTACCTCGGTTGACGGCTCGGCCGGGAACGTCGGGAGCGCCCGGACCCTTGCCTCTGGCGCGGTCCTGACAGTTAACGCCGATGGCAGCATCGTCTACGACCCGCGCGGCGCCTTCGATCACCTGAAACCCGGCGAGACGGCGCGCGAGACCTTCACCTACCGGATCGCCGACGACGGCGGCGCGACCGATACCGCGACGGCGACGATTACCGTGACCGGCGTGAATGACGCGCCGGTGGCGCGGGACGACGGCACCAGCTTCCTCGGGCTGACGATCAATGGCGCCGATGCTCAGACCTTCAGCGGCGTTTCAGTCTCCGGTGCCGGCGACGTGAATGGCGATGGCATCGACGACCTGATCATCGGCGCGACCGCGGCCGGCGCCTACGGAATTGTGGATGCGGGCAAGAGCTACGTAATCTTCGGACGCGCGACCGCCCTCCCGGCGAACCTCGATCTGTCGTCCTTGAACGGCGCCAACGGCTTCGTGATCGACGGCGCTGACGCCGGCGACGCAAGCGGCTTCAGCGTTTCCGATGCCGGCGACGTCAACGGCGACGGCTACGGCGACGTGATCATCGGTGCGGTTCGCGCCGACCCCGGCGGCCGCGACACTGCGGGCGAAAGTTATGTCGTGTTCGGGCAGCCGGCCGGGTTCGCGCCGAGCCTTGACCTGTCGTCCCTAACCGGTGCGAACGGCTTCGTGCTCAATGGCGTGGATCCCGGCGACGCGAGCGGCGTCTCGGTCTCGGGCGCCGGCGACGTGAACGGCGACGGCTTCGACGACGTGATCATCGGGGCGACCTCGGCCGGTCACGACGGACTCGCCTATACGGGTGAGAGCTACGTCGTCTTCGGCAAGGCGTCGGGCTTCGCGCCGAGTCTCGACCTGTCGTCGCTGAACGGCGCCGACGGCTTCGTGATTACCGGCGCCGACGCCTACAACTTCAGCGGCTATTCCGTATCGGGCGCCGGTGACGTGAATGGCGACGGTTTTGACGACGTGACTGTCGGCGCATACTATGCCAGTCCCGACGGGCGCTCCCATGCGGGCGAAAGCTATGTGTTGTTCGGCAAGGGGTCCGGCTTCGCGCCCAGCTTCGATCTGTCCTCGCTCGACGGCGTGAACGGGTTTGCGATCAACGGCGTTGAAGCGGAGGACCAAAGCGCCCAGTCTGTCTCCGACGCTGGCGACGTGAACGGCGACGGTTACGGCGACCTGATCGTCAACGCAATCTATGCCAGTCCCGGCGGGCGCTACCATGCCGGGGCAAGCTATGTCGTCTTCGGCCATGCAGCCGGTTTCGCGCCGAGCCTTGATCTTTCTGCCCTCGACGGTGAGAACGGCTTCGCGATCAACGGCGTCGGCTATGGCAGTTACTACCCTCCTGACCTGAGCGGTTGGTCCATCTCCGGCGCCGGTGATGTCAACGGCGACGGCTTCGACGATATCATCGTCAGCGCCAGAACCGCCGATCCCAGCGGACGGGCGAATGCTGGAGAGAGCTATCTGATCTTCGGCAAGGCGGCCGGCTTTGCGGCGAGCCTCGATCTTTCGTCGTTGAACGGGACCAACGGCGTGGTGCTCGTTGGCGTCAACAGCGATGACCTGGCCGGCCAGTCCGTCTCGGGGGCCGGCGACGTGAATGGCGACGGCTTCGACGACCTGATCATCGGCGCACACCTTGCGGATCCCGGCGGGCGAACCTCTGCAGGCCAATCCTACGTTGTCTTCGGCGGCGGCGCCCGGCTTGCGGCGGCCGATCTCGCGGACGGGACCGCCGATGGGCGGATCGAGCTTTCGCTGCTGTCGACGCCCTGTCAGGTACTCGCGACAGACGAGGATACCGCCACCCCGATCGACGTGCTGGCGAACGACACCGATGCCGAGGGCGATCCCCTGACGGTCGTCGCGCTCGACACCACGGCCACGCGCGGCGCGGTCACCATCGCCGCTGATGGCCGGTCGGTGTTCTATGACCCAAGCGGGAGGTTCGACGCCCTCAAGGCGGGCGAGACCACGACCGACGTCTTCACTTACACCGCCTCGGACGGCAACGGCGGTTTCGACGCCGCCCGCGTTGACGTGACGGTTATCGGGGTGAACGACGCACCGGTTGCTACGCCCGATCGGTTCAGCAACTCCGAGGACTCCGGATACGTCCAGGGTTCGGCGATCGTCAACGACACCGACGTGGACGACGGCCTGAAGGGAATCGTCGGGAATCTTAACATTGCCTCGATCAACCAGCAATTTGCGGCCCAAGGCATCGATGGCTATGCGACCGCCAACGGCGCCTTTATCGTCTACTATTTCGATCCCGCCTCGGCGCAATGCCTGGGCGCAGGCGAAAGCGCGAGTGCCACCATCAGCTATGTCGTGCAAGATGTCGCAGGCGCCCAGGATCAGGCGACGCTGACCCTGGAAATCCTCGGCCGGAACGATGTGCCGGTGGCGGTGAACGATGCCGCGACGGTGATGGAGGACGGCGTGACGCTGAACCTCTGGGATCTCCTGCTGGCGAACGACAATGATGTCGAGGGCAATGACCTGACAATTCAGGGCGTGGACCTGACCGGCACGCTCGGCTCGGTCGTGTTCGACGAAGCCACCCGGAGCCTCGTATTCCAGGCCGACGCCGACGCGCTGGACGCGCTGGATTCCGGCGAGACGCTGCAGACGAGCTTCGGCTACACGATCAGCGACGGCAATGGCGGCACGGCTTCGGCCACCGTCACGATGACCGTCTACGGAGTGCCGGAGCCGAACGGGTCCATCTATACCGGCGGTGCCGGCGACGATCCGATCCAGGGTGGCAGCGCCGCCGAGAGCCTCAACGGCGGCGCCGGCAACGACCTGCTGAATGGGGGAGGAGGCGATGACACCCTGCGTGGCGGCGACGGCGCGGACACGTTCCAGTTCTATCCGGACTGCGGCCGCGACACGGTGCTGACCTTTGTGCGCGGCGTTGACGCGATCGACGCGCGCGGCGTTCTCGGTTTGGCGACCCATGCGGAGGTCTTCGCCTTCTTCGATACAAACGTGGACGGCGCGGTCGACGGCGCGGATGCCTACAGCTATCACCAGGGTGGCGCTCTGGTGCTGGAGTTCGACGGCGACTCGATCGACGGCAACGGCGCCGATGCTGCGGCTTTCAAGGGGATAAAGGTGCTCGATGCCTCGAGCTTCGACAACCTGTTCGACTATTGAAAGCGCGCGGCGAGGACCGGGTGGCGGGCAGGATTCAGCGGGTGGTCCACTGCAATCTCGCCCTGCCACGGCGGTTTGCCGGAAGCTGCAAAGGGACGGCGTCTGCCGCGCCGCCGGGGTTTCGGGCGGGCCCGAGCCATTGAGGTGACTTGTATCAGGGACATGCTCACTGGCCTCGGCGAGGCGGAAACCACCATCTCCGCGGGGATTGGATCATGCGTTTGCGGCGTTCCCGGTGCTGTTCGGCGTGTAGCAATTCTTCAAGGGGTGGGTCTGGCAAAGCCTCGAGGGCGGGGCGGAGAGCGCATCGCGGCAGCATTTGCGATCCTGTTCTTCGCCACTCTGCTCCGCTTGATCCTGACGCCGCTCGCGGCGCTCTTCGTCTAGGAGAGGCCGGGGCGTCGGCGGCGTTCGCTGCCGTTTCCGTGTTCGGAACGGCGTTCGGCCTGTCGCTGTTCCTTCCGCTGCGGCGCTGCCGGAGTGGCTGGCGGTGGCGACGGTGCGGGGGCCCGTCGTCTACGACACGCGTCTGATCTACGACGACGTGGAGCCGACGACGGTCCTGCGGACGATCTATGCGGCGGTCATTTGCCTGCCCCTGTTGGCGTCCATGAAACATGGCGCTGTTCACCGGGACTGGACACCTGGGATGACGGAAAGGCCGCAGGCACGTTCCTTCAGCCTGCTCTGGCGGGCCCAGCCGATCCGACACCGCACGGCGCTGGCGCAGACCTGGGGGATGGCGCTGGTCGGTTGCGCCTGCACGGAAGGGCGTCGCCCGAGCAGGGCCGGATCGCCGCGGCGGCAGAGGCATTCCTGGACTCGCTGGCGGCCACGGTGGCCGATCCGCCCGGCCCCGGCCCGAGGCCGGCTGGAAGGCGAAAGGCTGCGCCGACGCCGGAAGGTATGGTTCATGACCATAATAGTTATTGCACATAATCATTTGTCAGGGCATATTCGGAACAGGAGGAGAATCGTCATGCCAAAGGCCAAGCCGGATCCTGTCGTGCCCGACATCGCCGATGCAAACGACATCACGTTGCGCCAGTTCGTCGGCTACAACGTGAAGCGCACCTACATGGTCATGCAGCCCGCCTCGCAGGCGGCGCTGGCGGAACTCGATCTGCGCATCCCCTCGTTCAGCAGCCTTGCGGTGATCGTGCGCAACCCCGGCATCGCGCCGTCGGTACTGGCCGAGCACCTGAAGATCGAACGCTCGAACCTTGTCGTCATCATCGACGAGCTCGAGACCCGCGACCTGATCAGCCGGGCGCAGATGAAGACCGATCGCCGGCGCTATGCCCTGACCGCCACCATCCGCGGCCGTCAGTTGCACGACAGGGCGATCGCCGCTCTCCACCATGCCGAGGAGCGTCAGCTGGCCGGGCTGAGCGCTGCAGAACGGGCGCAGCTGGTTGCGCTCCTGAACAAGATCGAGGCCACCGCGGCCGACTGATCCGACCGACCGCGCAGAGCGCGGCGGTCCCGAGGGAGGATGACATGACTGCAACACGAGCGCTGCCGGCCCGGGCCGGCGCGATGGCGGCTGCCTGCCGGACAGGCCCCGCGGACCCTGCCGCCGCCTTCGCCGCCGGCACCCGCGGCCGGTCCGGCGCCCGCCAGCTGACCCGCCGGCTGACCCGCCGGGTGATCGGATTGCCGGACGCGCCGCGCCCGGCCCGCCACGCGGCCCGCCACGCGGTCTGAGGAAACCATCATGGACATCGCAAACCGGATCGCCCTTGTGACAGGGGGCGGCAGCGGCCTTGGTGCGGCCACGGCCCGGACCCTTGCCAGCCTGGGCGCCAGGGTCGCGGTCATGGACCGCGGCGCAATTGACGCCGAAAGGATCGCCGCCGAGATCGGCGGCTTCGCAGCGGTCGCCGACGTGACCGACGCCAGCGCGGTCGAGGCCGCCTTCGCCGCCACCGCCGAAGCCTTCGGCGCCGCGCCCCGGATCGTCGTCAGCTGCGCCGGGATCGGCACCGCGGCGCGGATCCTGCCGAAGGACGGCAGCCTGACCCTTGACGCCTTCGAGCGCACCGTCCGGGTGAACCTGATCGGCACCTATACCGTGCTCAGCATCGCGGCGCGGGCCATGGCCGCGCTCGACCCCGTCGATGCGGATGGCGCCCGGGGCGTGATCGTCAACACCGCCTCGGTCGCCTGGCAGGACGGCCAGATCGGCCAGGCAGCCTATGCCGCCTCGAAGGGCGGCGTCGCCTCGCTGACGCTGCCCGCGGCGCGCGAACTGGCCCGCTACGGCATCCGCGTGATGACCATCGCGCCCGGACTTTTCGAGACCGCGATGAGCGCCGGCCTGCCGACCGAGGTGCGCGCCGCGCTGGAGGCCGGCCTGCCGTTCCCGTCGCGGATGGGCCGGCCCGAGGAATACGCGATGCTGGTCCGTCACATCGTCGAGAACCCGCTGCTGAACGGCGAGGTCATCCGCCTCGACAGCGCCGTCCGGCTCGCCCCGAAATGACAAGGGAACCGCCATGCTGAAAGGCACCTACACCCTCGCCCGCTACGACGGCCAGATCGCCGAGCTGGAACTGATCCGCGAGGACAAGCGCAACGCCATGTCGGACGGACTGCTGTCCGAGATCGAGGCCTTCTACACCCACCTGCCCCGCGAGGTGCGCGTGGTGGTGCTGCATGGCCGCGGCGGGCATTTCTGTTCGGGCCTCGACCTGGCCGAGCATGTCTCGCGAAGCGCCGAGGACGGGGTGCACCATTCGCGCCACTGGCATGCGGTGATGGACCGGATCCAGTTCGGCGGTCCGGTGACGGTCAGCGCCATGACCGGCGCGGTGATCGGTGGCGGGCTGGAACTGGCCGCGGCGACCCATGTGCGGATCGCCGAGCCGTCGGTGATCTTCCAACTGCCCGAAGGGCGAAGGGGCATCTTCGTCGGCGGCGGCGCGACGGTCCGGGTCGGCCGGATCCTGGGCGCCGACCGGATGCTCGAGATGATGCTGACCGGGCGCAGATACGACGCCGAAGACGGTCTGCGCCTGGGCCTGACCCACTACACCGTGGGCGATGGCGAGGCGCTGCCGCTGGCTCGCCGGCTGGCCGAAAGGATCGCCGCCAACGCGCCGATGTCCAACTACTTCATGGTGAACGCCATCACCCGGATCAACGACATGTCCCGGTCGGACGGGCTGTTCACCGAAAGCCTGGCCGCCGCGCTGGTCCAGACCACACCCGATGCCGAGGAGGGGCTGAGGGCGTTCCTGGAAAAGCGCGAGCCGAAGTTCCGCTGACGCAAGACAAGGGGGGGGAGAAATGACCGTGATCGAGATACCGACCGCGCCGAGCGGGACCGCCGAACGCGCCGAATGGGCAAGGCAGCACACTCTGACGCGCTATGCGCCGCACAAGGTCGTGCGCGAGGACCGCGCCGACGGCACGATCCTGCTGCGCTCGGGCCACGCGCTGCCGCCGGCCGCGCCGAACACCGGGGCCTGGCTGCACGAATGGGCCGAGAAGGCGCCCTATCGCATCGCGGTCTCGGAACGCCCGGTGACCGGCGTGGGCTTCCGCAACGTGACCTATGCCGAGCTTCTCGACCAGGTGCGGGCGGTCGGCGCGGCGTTGCTGGCCCGGGGTCTGGGGCAGGATGATACCATTGCGGTGCTGTCCGGCAACGGCGTCGACCACCTGATCCTGTCGCTGGCGGCGCAGTATGTGGGCATCCCGGTGGTGCCGCTGGCCGAACAATACGCGCTGATCGCCGAGGCCCACGCCCGGCTGACCTATGTGCTGAACAAGGTCCACCCGAAGCTCGCCTTCGTGGACGATGCCACCCGCTACGCCGACGCCCTCGCCCTGCCCGAGCTTCAGGGCGTCGAGATCGTCGCCGCCCGCGGCGAAGCCTCGCGTCCCGTCACGCCCTTCGCCGATCTTCTCGCCGGCGACGCCGGCATCGACGTGGACGCGGCGCACGCATTGGTCGGACCCGACAGCCTGGCCAAGATCCTGTTCACCTCGGGGTCGAGTTCGGACCCGAAAGGGGTGCTGACCACCCATGGGATGATGTGCGTGAACCAGGCCCAGATTCTGGCCGCGCTGCCCTTCCTGGCCGATCACGCGCCGCGGATCACCGACTGGCTGCCGTGGAACCACGTCTTCGGCGGCAGCCACAACGTCAACATGATGCTGGCCAATGGCGGCACCCTGACGATCGACAACGGCAAGCCCACCGGGCCGGCCTTTGCCACCACCCTGAAGAACCGCACCGACCGGCCGGGAACGCTGGCCTTCAACGTGCCGGTGGGGTTCGGGATGATCGTCGACGCGCTGGCCGACAGGCCCGATCTGCGCCGGCACATCTTCAAGGACCAGCAACTGTTGTTCTATGCCGGCGCCTCGCTGCCCCAGCCGGTCTGGGAGGCACTGGAACGCTATTGCTTCGAGGCCCGCGGCGGCCTGCCGCTGATGATCTCGAGCTGGGGCCTGACCGAGACCGCGCCGGCCTGCCTGATGGTACACGAGCCGATCGGCCGGTCCGGGGTGATCGGGGTGCCGCTGGCAGGGGTGACGGTGAAGCTGATCCCCGACGCCGAGCTGCGCTGCGAGATCCGGGTGAAGGGGCCTAACATCATGCCGGGCTATTTCAACGATCCCGACAAGACTGCCGCCGCCTTCGACGAGGAAGGTTTCTTCATCACCGGCGACGCCGTGCGCTTCGTCGACCCGGCCGACGCCAGCCGCGGCCTGATCTTCGACGGTCGGGTGTCCGAGGATTTCAAGCTGGAAACCGGCACCTGGGTGCAGGCCGGGACGCTGCGGATGAATGTCCTGAAGGACCTCGCGGGCCTGGCCCAGGACGTGGTGATCTGCGGCCATGACCGGGGCGAGGTGGGCCTCCTGGTCTTCCCGGCGCCCGGCATCGCGGCCACGGGCGAGGTCACGCTGGGCGCCGTGACCGATGCGCACCTGATGGCGCAGATCGAGGAACGGCTCAGGGCGCTGAACGCCCATGTGACCGGATCGGCCAAGCGGATCACCCGCGCCATCATCCTCGCCGCGCCGCCCTCGGTGGCGCATCACGAGGTGACCGACAAGGGCTCGCTCAACATCCGCAACATCCTGACCCGCCGGGCCGACATCGTCGAGCGGCTCTACGACAATGAAGACCCGGCGCTGATCCGCGTCTGAGGGAGGCAACAATGGTCGATTTCTCGTCGGTCCGCGCGATCGACTTCCACACCCATGCCGAAGAGCCCTGCGGCTGTCATGCCGACGACGGCTATGACGACCTCCAAAGCACCATGGCGCGCTATTTCGGCGCGCCCTGGACCCATCCGCCGACGATCGACCAGACCGCGGCGCATTTCCGGGCGGCGAACATCGCCGCGGTGATCTTCCCGGTCGATGCCGAACGCGAGACGGGTTACCGGCGCTATTCCAATTTCGAGGTGGCCGAGGCCTGCGCCCGGCACAGCGACATCCTGATCCCCTTCGCCTCGATCGATCCGGCGAAAGGCAAGCTGGGCGCCCGCGAGGCGCGCACCCTGGTCGAGAACCACGGCGTGCAGGGCTTCAAGTTCCACCCCACCATGCAGGGCTTCTATCCCAACGACCGGATGGCCTGGCCGCTTTACGAGGCGATCGCCGAGACCGGCAAGCCCGCGCTGTTCCACACCGGGCAGACCGGGGTCGGCTCGGGCATGCGCGGCGGCAACGGGATGCGGCTGAAATACTCGAACCCGATGCATATCGACGACGTGGCGGTGGATTTCCCCGACATGCCGATCATCCTCGCCCACCCGTCCTTCCCCTGGCAGGAGGAGGCGCTGGCGGTCGCCCAGCACAAGCCCAACGTCTATATCGACCTGTCGGGCTGGTCGCCGAAGTACTTCCCGAAGATCCTCGTGCAATACGCCAACACCATCCTGAAGACCAAGATGCTGTTCGGATCCGACTGGCCGATGATCGCGCCCGAGAAATGGCTGGACGCCTTCGACAAGGCCGAGTTCCGCGACGAAGTCCGACCGCTGATCCTGAAGCAGAACGCCCTGCGGCTTCTGGGGGTGTCATGACCGCGTTCCATGCTCCCGTCGACGACATCCTGTTCTCGCTGGTCCATGTGGCGAAGGCCGGCCGCCTGCCCGCATGGGACGCGGATCTCGCCCGCGAGATCGTCGGCCATTTTGCCAGCTTCGCCGAAGAGCGGATCGCGCCCCTTGACGCCACCGGCGACGCCGAAGGCTGCCGGCTGGAAAACGGCCGGGTGCGGATGCCCGCGGGCTTCGCCGAGGTCTACCACGACCTAGCCGCCCAGGGCTGGCAGGGGATCGGCGCGCCCGAGGAATTTGGCGGCCAGAACCTTGGCCGCGCCGTCAACGCCGCGGTGAGCGAGATCTTCACCGGCGCCAACCATGCGTTGCAGATGGTCACCTCGCTGGCCCATGGCGCCACCGACCTCTTGCTGCACCACGCCACGCCCGGGCAGCAGGCGGCGCTGATCCCGCCGCTGGCCGAGGGGCGCTGGCTGTCGACCATGTGCCTGACCGAACCCGGCGCCGGATCCGACCTGTCGGCGATCCGGACCCGCGCCAGCCCCGCGGGCGACCGCTGGCGGATCACGGGCGAGAAGATCTTCATCTCGGGCGGGGATCAGGACATGAGCACGGGCATCCTGCACCTTGTCCTCGCCCGCACCGGCGCCCCCGATGACGGCGTGCGCGGTCTGAGCCTGTTTGCCTGCCGGTCGGACCTGCCCGATGGCAGCCGCAACCGGATCAGCGTCACCCGGATCGAGGAGAAGCTGGGCCTGCACGCCTCGCCCACCTGCCAGCTTGCCTTCGACGGCGCCGAGGCCGACCTGATCGGCGCGGAAGGCGACGGGCTGAAGGCCATGTTCGCGATGATGAACCATGCGCGTCTCGACGTGGGGCTGCAGGGCGTGGCCCATGCCGCCCGCGCCGCCGATCTCGCCCGGCGCTATGCCGCCGAACGGGTGCAGGGCCGCGATGCCGCCGGCCGGCCGGTCACCATCGACCGCCACGCCGACGTGGCGCGGATGATCGATGACTGCGACGCGCTGGCGCTTGGTGCCCGGGCGCTGTGCCACCTGACGCTGGTGGCGCAGGAGCTGGGCAGCGACCCCGCCTTCGTCGGCTTCATGACCCCGGTCTGCAAGGCCTTCGGCACCGAGGCCGGGATCCGCGCCGCCGACATGGCGATCCAGGTCATGGGCGGCTATGGCTACCTGCGCGAATACGGCGCCGAGCAGAACTGGCGCGACGCCCGGATCTGCGCGATCTACGAGGGCACCAACGGCGTTCTGGCGCGGACCACCGCGACCCGGTCGCTGACCGTCTCGGGCGGCGCCGGCGCTGCGGCCTTCGCCGCCTTCCTGCGCGACAGCGGGCCGGAACTGGCCGACGCCGCGGCGGCGTGGCAGGCCGAGGCGCGCCGCCTGCTTGCCAGTCCCGACCCTGCGGCCGAGGCCACCGCCTTCATGGACCTGACCGCAACCCTGGCCTTCCGCGCCGCTTGGGCGCGGATCCTCGCTGCGGCCGATGCCGCGCCCCCTGCCGACCGCGACCGGCTCTGCCGGCTCGGGGCCCGGGTTCTGACCGGGGTGCGGTCACCCGCCTTCGCCTGAACCCGAAGTCCCCGGCCGCCCTGCTGCGGCCGGGCATCCGGAAAGTCGCGCGGGCGCACTCTGATCCGCCCTCCGCGTCCAGACCCGCGGCGCCGGTCCTTCCCGGTTCCGCGGCCCGCCAGACGGACCAACCATTAAGCGCGCCGCGGGAGAGACGGCGCAGGAGGAACCACCCCATGACCACCACAACCTCGCACCGCGGTGCGGGGACCCGGGCACTTGTGCTCGTGTTCCTGGCCGCACTCATCGAAGGTTTCGATCTGCAGGCCGCCGGCGTCGCCGCGCCCAAACTCGCGCCGGCTTTCGGACTGCAGCCGAACCAGATGGGCCTGTTCTTTTCGGCCGCCACCTTCGGGCTGATCTTCGGCGCCCTTGGCGGCGGTCTGATCGCCGACCGCTGGGGCCGCAGGGCGGGCCTGTCGCTGGCCCTCGTCGCCTTCGGCCTGTTCTCGATTGCCACCGCCTTTGCGGACACGTTCCAGCATCTGGTGCTGATGCGCTTCCTGACCGGGATCGGTCTTGGCGGCGCGCTGCCGAATCTGGTCGCCATCGCGGCGGAATCGACCACCACCAACCGCCGCGGTCGCGCCGTCGCCCTGATGTACGCGGGCGTGCCCCTTGGCGCCGCGGTCGCAAGCCTGGTCGCGATGCTGGGCCTGCACGATGACTGGCAATCGATCTTCATCATCGGCGGCGTGCTGCCGCTTCTGCTCGTCGTCCCGCTGTTCCTGCTGATGCCGCCCTTCCGGGTCAGCCATACGGACGATATCCCCGAAAGCCGCCTGCGGGCGATCTTCGCTCCCGGCACGATTTTCGCGACCGTCCTGCTGTGGGCGGCCTTCTTCTTCGGGCTGGTGGTCGTCTACCTACTTGTCAACTGGCTGCCGCAGCTTCTCGTCTCGCTGGGTTTCCAGCGCAGCCAGGCATCGATGGTCCAGATCTTCTTCAACCTCGGCGGTGCCGCCGGAAGCATCGTCGGCGGACGGCTTCTGGACGGCGATCGTCCGGCAATTTCGGCAACCGCGATCTTTGCCGTGCTGATCGCCTCGCTTCTGGTGATGAGCACGATCCCCGGCGGTAACATGGTCGCGGCGCTGGCCTCGGGTGCGCTGGTGGGCGGCGGGCTGCTCTGCGCCCAGTCGCTGCTCTACGGGCTCGCACCTCAGTGCTATCCGAAGACCGTGCGGGGCACCGGCGTCGGTATCGCGGTGGCGGTCGGACGGTTGGGTTCGATCGTCGGGCCGCTCTTCGCTGGCGCCCTGCTGGCCCGCGGTCTGGGGCCGAGCCAGGTTCTCTACGCCATCCTGCCGATCGCCGCGATCTGCGGGCTGGCCACGGTGGGATTGATCCTGCGCCGGCGAAACGGCGGCATGGCCGTTCACGCCTGACGACACGGACCTGGGCGCGGCTGTTCCCCTCACCGGGGGCAGCACCGGCTTTCGGCTGGACCTTTTCCGCCCCCGGCGTCATGTCCGGGGGCGTCCCCGTTCTTCCCTGGAGATTGACCGCCATGAACCCTCTGACGCTGCAGAACGGTTTCTTTTCGCCGCTGTTTGTGGATGCGGTGGTGGCGCGGGTGTTTTCGGCCGAGCGGACGGCGGCGGATTTCCTCGGTTTCGAGGCGGCGCTGGCCGAGGCGCTGGGGGCGCTCGGGCTGGCGGATCCGGCCGGGCGGCGGCGGCGGCAGCAGCGATCAGGCTTCCGCCCCGACATGGCGCGGTGGCGGCGGCGATCCCCGAGGACGGGCTGGCGGTGCCGGATTTCGTCGCCCAGCTGAAGGCCCATGTGGCCGGGCTGCCCGCCGGGCCCGACCTGGTGCCCCTGGTCCATGCCGGCGCCACCAGCCAGGACCTGATCGACACCGCGACGGATGCTGGCGCTGCGCGATGTCTCGGACCATCTGGCGGCCGGGATCGCCGGGCTGGTCGACCGGCTGGCGGTGCGCTGGAGGCCGGCTTCGGCGCCCGCCCGCTGATGGCGCGGACGCGGATGCAGCAGCTGCCGGTCACCGGTGGACTGGCTGGCGACCTGCTGCCGTCGAGGCCATCTGCTGGCCGGCGGCGCTGTACCCGGCGTGGAAGGTCCAGTTCGCGCGGTGGGCGATCAGCGGTGGGCCGGGCGACCGGCGGGCAACGGCCGCGGCGCCGGTGACCGGCCTGGCCGGCAGCGCCGGCGCCGCGGGCCTGGGCATGCGATGTGCAACGGGTCGTCGAGTATGCCGGCTGGCTGCTGCTGGTCAGCGCAGCCTCGGCAAGCTCGGCCAGGACGTGGCGCCGATGGCGCAGCAGGGGTGGACGCTGGATCGCCCGGCGAAGCAGCGGGCGCAGCTTCTCGGCCATGGCGCATGGAAGAACCTGCGCGGGCCGAGCTTCGTGGCCTGCGCCACGCCAGCCCTGGCGGGGATGCGCAACCGTGCGCTGGTGCACGAGCAGGAGCGTTCGGGCGCCGCCTGGACGAATGGGATGGAACCGCCGGCGATGGTTATATCGTCCGCGGCGGCGGCCCGGGCCGGCGAACTCCTCGCCGGCATCCGCCTGCCTCGGCGAGGCGGACTGAGCTACGCCTCCCGCGCAGCGCCGCCGCCGCACCGGGGACGCTGCACCGGGGGCGCAAAAGTCTTCCGGAAGACTTTTGCCAAAAGCCTTCGCAAGGCTTTTGCGCCCCGGCTGAAGGCGATCGGCCCGGTTAGGCCGCCGCAGTCCGAATTCGGATGCCGGAACTGTGCAGCCCGACGTGGCGCGGTATCGGGTCTGCGCCGCAAGCGGCGGGCACTGTGACCTGTCAGGCCTTGTCCCCGTCGTCGATGGCGGTCGCGACGGGGGCGGGAATGGGGGCGGGCGCTGCCCCCTCATCCGGCCCGCCGTCCGCGCGCTCGGCGGAGATGCGCCGGGCGACCGACTGGGCAATGCGGACAAAGCTCCGCACATGCACACCCTGCTCGTCGATCCGGTAATTCACCGACAGCTCGGTCGAACCCAGCGGCGGATCAAAAGGCAGGAAGCGGATGCCGTTGCGCTGCGCCGTACCGACCGAGCGGGGCACGACGCAGACGCCCTCGCCAATGGCGACGAGGCTGAGCGCGGTCTGCAGGTCCATGGTGAAGACCCGCTTCTCGACGTTGAAGCCTTGGTCGGCGCAGCGCGCCAGCACGAAGTCGGCATAGCTGGGCCGCGGATACTCGGGATAAAGGATGAAATTCTGCTTTCCCAGGCTGGCAAGGTCGACATGGCGCCGGGGGCCGGTGTCCAGGGTGTCCGGCGCCGCCAGCGTCAGCGGTTCGTCGAGCAGCTTCAGCTTGACGAACTCGGCATCCTGCAGCGCGGGGCGGGCGAAGGCGACGTCGATCTCGCGGCTGATCAGCATCCGGTGCAGCTGCGCGTTGTTCATCGGCAGAAGGCTCAGCACGACCTGCGGGTGATGCGCCCGGAACGACTTGATGATCGTCGGCAGGATGCCATAGGTCGAGGACCCGACGAAACCGATCCGCAACCGCCCTTCGGCGCCCTGGCCGATCCGGCGCACCTCGAGCCTTGTGTCCTGGATCATGTTGAAGATCGCCTTGCCGCGCTCCAGCAGCCGTTCGCCGGCCTGGGTCAGGGTGATCGCGCTGCGGCCGCGGTTGAACAGCACCGCCCCCAGATCGTCCTCGAGCTGCTTGATCTGGCGCGAAAGCGGCGGTTGCGCGATGCCCAGCCGTTCGGCGGCCCGGCCGAAATGCATCTCTTCGGCCACGGCCATGAAGTACTTCAGCTGCTTCAGGTTCATCGATGACCCTCCTCCCCGAGGGCAGCGCAGCCTAGACGCAAAGGGGCCCCCGAAACAATGGGAGCCCCCTCGCCGGTGTCGCGATCGGCCGGATTATTCGGCCGCGATCGACTGGCTTGCCGCCATCGGCTTCAGCACGAAGTCGAAGCTCACGTGCAGGTCGGTGTCCAGATCCGGGCCAGCCTTGCGGAACTCGCCGATCAGGCTGTCCTTCACCGCGAAGACCGAGTCGTTGTCGAGCCAGGCCGAGCTGCCGTCATAGACCTGGCTGATCAGCGCACGGTAGCCGTCCTTCGAGATGATGAAGTGCATGTGCCCCGGCCGGTTCGGGTGGTGGCCCATGAAGCGCAGCAATTCGCCCGCGGTCTCGTTGTCCGGGATCGGATAGGGGACCGGACGCAGGGCGCGGAAGGCATAGTGGCCGTCCGCGTCGGTCACGAACCGGCCGCGGAGGTTGTAGTCGGGCTGGTCGGGGTCGTGGTTTTCATAGAGGCCGTTGGGCGCGTCCTCCCAGACATCCAGCGTCACGCCGGCCAGCGGGTTGCCGGCGGTGTCGCGGATGACGCCTTCGAAATACACGGATTCCTCGTTGTCGAAGTGCTTCTGCACCACCGAGGCACCCTTCGGCAGCACCGGCGGGTTCTCGCGATAGAACGGACCCAGCACGGTCGACTCGCTTTCGCTGCCATCGACCGCGTTGGTCAGCATGTCGACCAGCACCTCGACGCCAAGGATATCCCCCAGCAGGATGAATTCCTGCCTCTTGTCCGAACAGGTCTGGCCGGCGCGGGCCAGGTAGTCGCAGGCGGCCAGGAATTCGTGGTGCTGCAGCTTCACGTCCTTGCAGAAGCCGTGCAGGTGCCTGATCAGGGCGGACATGATCTCGCGCTGACGCTCGGTGACGGGACCGGTCTCGCCCAGCGAGGCGATGACCACGTCGGTGATGGTGTCGAGGGTGACCTTGGGCATCCGATTTCCTCCTCTTCGGTCTGCGGCCATCCGGCGTCCGGTGCCGCTCGTTCTCCCGATCCGGAACATCGGCCAGACCGGGCCCCGGAACCAATGCCCGAGTCGGTATCGCGCAATACTCTGCCCGCCCCTTCCGGCCGGCGTTCCGGCCAGACCGGAAGACGGGCTGTCCGCGGTATCGGGGGATACCTGTCCGGTCATTGCCGGGGACCGGCCGACATCCCTAGCTTTCCCCGAGGATGCCCGAGGAGGAGGCGACATGCACGACCAGCTTCTAGCGATGCAGGCGCGTCTGAACCGGACGCCGCACCTTCTCCGTCTCGGCCGGCTGTTTTCGGACACGGTGCTGCTGAAGGTGGACGGGCAGGAAAGCTATCTGGTCTTCGACAAGGGTCGGCTGGTCGAGGTGCTTCCCGGTCCCAGTCGCCGGACGCCCTACCGCTTCGGCGTCGTGACCGATGGTGCCGCGCTGGCCGAGTTCTGGACCGCGCGCCCGGCGCCCGGCTTCCACGACCTGTTCGGCCTGGTGAAGATGGGCCGCGCCGAGATCGTCGGCGACATTCTCTGCCTCGTGAAGAACCTGCGCTATTTCAAGGAGTTCATGGCCCTGCCGCGCAGCGCCGGGACGGAGGCCGCCTGATGCTGCTCGAACCCATCACCGGACGCTATCTGGGCGTCACCGTCGCCGGCACCCCCCATCGGGTCTATTTCGAGGAGGCCGGACAGGGCCGGCCGGTGCTGTGCCTGCACACCGCCGGGGCCGACACGCGCCAGTGGCGCCATCTGATGAACGACACGACCGTCACCGACGCCAACCGGCTGATCGCCTTCGACATGCCCTGGCACGGCAAGTCGCTGCCGCCCGAGGGCTTCGAGACCCGGGAATACCTGCTGACGACCGAGGCCTACATCGCCACGGTCCTCGCCATGGTCGAGGCGCTGGGGCTGGACCGGCCGGTGCTGGCAGGCTGTTCCATGGGCGGGCGGATCGCGCTGCAACTGGCCGCGCTGCATCCCGACCGGTTCTCGGGCTTCATCGCCATCGAGGCCTCGGACTTCCAGCCCGCCTGGTACGACATCGACTGGTTCCACCGCCCCGATGCCCATGGCGGCGAGATGGGCGCGGCGCTGGTCTCGGCCAACATCTCGCCTTACGCGCCCGAGGCCGAACGCTGGAACACCCTGTGGATGTTCATGTCCAGCGGACCCGGCGTGTTCCGCGGGGATCTCAGCTTCTACACAAGGGACGACAGCCTGATCGGCCGGCTGGG
Source organism: Meridianimarinicoccus sp. (assembly GCA_044221805.1). GTDB lineage: Bacteria > Pseudomonadota > Alphaproteobacteria > Rhodobacterales > Rhodobacteraceae > Meridianimarinicoccus. Next base: position 47,502 of record JBGAOK010000005.1, on the reverse strand, counting down.
CCGGATCGACACGGCGCGGACGCCGGTGCACCTGCTGGTCGGCGCCTATGACCTGACCTGCACGCCGGAAGACGCCCGGCGCACCGCCGCGGCGATTCCCGGTGCCACGCTGGCGGTGATGGACGAGCTCGGCCATTTCCCGATGAGCGAGCATCCCGCGGGCTTCCGGCCGTATTTCCTGGACGCGCTGTCCCGGATGCCCGGCCCTTTCGCCAGCGCCAGCGCGGCCTGACCGGCGCCCACCCGCAAGGACGGACACCATGGCCTGCAAGAACCCCGACGCCCCCTGCCCCGGCTGCCGCAAGACCAGAACCGCCTGCGCGGCCGACATCCTTCAGGATCTGTTCGACGACCTGATGGCGCCGCCACCGCCGGCGGCGTCCGCGGGCGCGGCGCGCGGGGCTTCCGCCCGCCCCGAGGCCGCGCGCGACGCCCTGCGCCCGGCCTGACCTGCCCCGGGCGCAACGGCCCGGGCCGCCCAGCACGGAGCCCTTCATGACCCAGACCCCTGCGAAGCCCTGCATCATCTGCGTGGCCATCACCGGCAGCCTGCCCACCAAGGCCGACAACCCGGCCGTGCCGGTCTCGGTCGCCGAGCAGGTGGAAAGCACTCACGCGGCGTTCGAGGCCGGCGCGACCATCGCCCATTGCCATGTGCGCAACGACGACGGCACGCCCTCCTCCGACCCCGACCGGTTCGCCCGGCTGCTGGAAGGCCTCAGGGCCCATTGCCCGGGGCTGATCGTGCAGTTCTCGACCGGAGGGCGGTCAGGCGCCGGCCAGACCCGGGGGGGCATGCTGGCCCTGAAGCCCGACATGGCCTCGCTGTCGGTGGGGTCGAACAACTTCCCCACCCGGGTCTACGAGAACCCGCCCGATCTGGTCGACTGGCTGGCCGCCGAGATGCGCCGCCACGGCGTGATGCCCGAGGTCGAGGCCTTCGACCTGAGCCATATCCATCAGGCCGTGGCGATGCACCGCGATGGCCGCATCCCCGGCAGGCTCTACATCCAGTTTGTCATGGGGGTGAAGAACGCGATGCCGGCCGACCGCGACGTCTTCGACTACTACATCCGCACGGTGCAGCGGCTGGCCCCCGAAGCGGAATGGTGCGCCGCCGGGATCGGGCCGCACCAGATCGTGCTGAACGAATGGTCGGTCGCCGCGGGCGGCCATGCCCGCACCGGGCTCGAGGACAACGTGCGGCTGGACCGCGACCGGTTGGCCCCGTCGAACGCCGCGCTGGTGCGCCGGGTGGTCGATCTGTGCGAGCGCTACGGGCGACCGGTGGCCGACTGGCGACAGGCGCGGGCCATGCTGGGGCTGGCGACGGAGCTTCCGGTCCATGCCTGACGGTGCCCCCGCCGGACATGCCGGGGCACTGGAGGTCGAGGCGGGTCCGCGGGCCTGCCTCGCGGCGCTTCGGCGCGATGCCTCGGCCCCGGCGATCGCCGCGGGCTTCATTGCGGTCCTGATCTCGCTCGCCGGCCCCCTGCTGATCTATCTGCAGTCGGCCGCGGCGATGGGCGTCTTCGGCGGCGGATTTCTCGTCCTGGATCATGGCGATCTGCGCTGCGGCAGGGGTCGCCAGTCTCGCGCTGAGCCTCGCGCTGCGGGCGCCGGTGCTGGTGGCCTGGTCGGCCCCGGGCTGCGTGCTGCTGGGCACCGTCGGCCCTGCGCTGTCCATGCCCGAGGTGGTCGGCGCCTATCTCGTCACCGCGCTGATCATCCTCGCGGTGGGTATGAGCGGGCTGTTCGACCGGCTGGTGCGGCTGGTCCCCCGGGCGGTGGCCGCGGGGATGATGGCGGGGATCCTGTTCCGCTTCGGCGCCAGCGCCCTTGGCGGGCTGGAGACCGCGCCCGTCACCGTCGCCACGATGCTGCTGGCCTTCGTGGTCCTTTCGGCCGTCACGCCGCGCTATGCGCTGATCTGGCTTCTCATGATCACGCTGGGCCTGACCTTCGCCCGCGGCGATGCCGGCGGCGGCGCCGGGCTGATCCTGGCGCAGCCGCATCCGGTCTGGCCCGCCTTCACCCTGCAGGCATTTCTGGGCCTGGCGATCCCGCTGGCGCTGACCACGCTGACGGGGCAGTTCCTGGCCGGTCTCACCATCCTGCGCGCCAATGGTTTCGACGTCGCCGCGCGGCCGGTGCTGGTGCTGGCGAGCCTCGTCTCGCTGCCGGCGGCGCTGTTCGGCGGCATCACTACCGCGCTCGCCTCGATCACCATGGCGCTCGGCGCCGGGCCCGAGGCGCATCCCGACCGGTCCCGGCGCTATGTGGCCGGCGTGGCCAGCGGTGCCTTCTTCCTTCTGACCGCGGTCTTTGCGGGCTTCGTCGGCGGCGTGATGGTGCGCCTGCCGGTCGAGTTGATCGCGCTGCTGGCGGGGCTTGCGCTGCTGGGCGCGATCGCCCGGGGCCTGTCCGACATGCTCGACAGCGGCGAGGATCTGCAGGCCGGGATGCTGACCTTCGTCACCTCGGCCTCGGGCATCGTCGTCCTTGGCATCAACGCGGCCTTCTGGGGCATCCTCGTCGGCATCGTCGCGGTGCAGGTCACCCGGCTGGTCCACCACTGGAAGGGCGCCGCGAGAGGCTGACTGCCATTATCGCCTGAAGACGGGGAACCCTGGGGTGCCCGATGCCGGCCGTGTTCCGCCCGGGTTCCGCTTCATCGCCGCGTGGCGGCGTCAGGTGCAACGGCGCCGCTTGGCCCGACCCGGGATGCCGGCACGCGCAGCGTGGCCGAGGGGATCGGGGGCCAGGCCGCCTCACACCCCCAGCCAGCGGTGCTGCAGATCCGCATCGGCGCGGATCTCGGCCGGCGTCCCGGTCCAGACCACCTGCCCCTTGCTGACCACCGCGACGTCATCGGCCAGCGAGGTGGCGAAGCCGAAATTCTGCTCCACCAGCACCATCGACAGGCCCTCGTGCTTCAGCTCGGCCAGCTTGTCGTGGATCAGCTTCACGATGATCGGCGCCAGCCCCTCGGTCGGCTCGTCAAGGATCAGCAGCCGCGGATTGAGCAGCAGCGCCCGGGCGATCGCCAGCATCTGCTGTTCCCCCCCGGACAACTGGGTGCCGCCATTCTCGAGCCGCTCGCCCAGCCGGGGGAACAGCTCGATCACCCGCGCCAGCGTCCAGGGCGCGGCGCCCTCGGGGACCGGGAAGCGCCCGGCGGCGATCTCGAGGTTCTCGCGCACGCTGAGCGAGGGGAAGATGTCCCGGGTCTCGGGCACATAGGCGATCCCCTGCGCCGCCACCTCGTAGGGCCGGCGCGGCAAGGCCCGGCCGGCAAGGGTGATCGACCCGGCGGTCGCCGGCAGAAGCCCCATGATCGTCTTCAGCGTGGTGCTTTTTCCCGCCCCGTTGCGGCCCAGCACGGCCAGCACGCGGCCGGCCCGCGCGGTCAGGCTCAGCCCATGCAGGACGCGGGTCTCGCCATAGCCGGACTGGATGTCCCTCAGTTCAAGCATCTTCCCAGCTCCCCAGATAGATGTCCTTCAGCAGCGCGGATCCCCGGGCCGCCTCGGGCGCGCCGTCGAACACGACCTCGCCATAATTCAGCACGGTGATGCTGTCGGCGACGTCGAAGGCCAGGTCCATGTCGTGCTCGATGATCAGAAGCGTCAGGTCCCGCGGCAGGGCGGACAGCATCCGGTGGAAGCCGCGCTGCATCTCGGGACCGATGCCCGAGGTCGGCTCGTCCATCAGGATCACCCGTGGCCGGGTGGCCAGCGCCACCCCGACCTCGAGCTGCCGGCGGATGCCGTAGGAGACCTCGATCACCCGCTGGTCCAGGTATGGGACAAGCTGGGTCTGCTCGGCCACCTCGGTCACGGTCTCGCGCACCCGGGCATCGGCGAGGCTGTCGCGCAGCAAGGATGCCGCCACCCCCGCCTGCACCGCCGCCGCAAGGCCAAGGTTCTCGCGGATCGTCAGCGCGTCGAACAGGGTGTTCTTCTGATAGCTGCGCGACAGGCCGCGCCGGGCGCGCGCCGGAACCGGAAGGGCGGTGATGTCCGCACCATCGAGCAGGATCTGCCCGGCATCCGGGGCGATCTCGCCCACCAGCTGGTTGAAGAGCGTCGTCTTGCCCGCCCCGTTTGGGCCAAGGATCACCCGCCGTTCGCCCTTCTCCAGCCTCAGCGAGACGTTGCGGGTGACGTGGATGGCGCCGAAGCGCTTGTCGAGATTGCGGACCTCAAGCATCGCGGATGGTTCCTTCTGCAAGGGGGGCGGCCGGGTGCCGGGCGGCCCGGCGCGCGCCAAGCCGCGCGCCCAGCCGGGCGACCCGGGTTTCGAGGAAGCCGAAGATGCCGCCGGCCCCGCTCATCACCACGGCGATCAGGATCAGGCCGGTGACCAGATGCCAGTAGGGGGTGATCGCGCTGACCTCGTGGCGCAGCAGGACGAAGGCCGCGGCGCCGACGATGGGGCCGACCAGCGTGCCCAGCCCGCCCAGGATCACCACCACCAGCGCCTCGCCCGACCCGGTCCAGCCCAGCAGCCCGGGCGAGATGAACATGGTCTGCTGGGCGGCGATCACCCCGGCCAGACCGGCGATCAGCCCCGACAGGCCGAAGGCCGCCGCCTTGATCCGCCAGGTCACCAGACCCAGCGCGCGCATCCGCTTCTCGCTGCCATGGATGCCGACAAGGCTGCGGCCCAGACCCGCGCCCAGCACCTGCGCCGCGAAGGCATAGCCAAGCGCCAGCAGGGCAAGGGCGTAAAGCGCGAAGCTCCGGCCGTCGTTCAGGTCGATGCCAAGCGCCGCAAGATCCGGCCGCGGCATCCCCGCCATGCCGTCATCCCCGCCCAGCCACGGGCTTTCGAATACGAAGGCATAGGCCATCTGCCCGAAGGCCAGCGTCACCATGATGAAATAGATGCCCTGACTGCCGGCGCAGACCGCGCCGATGACCCAGGCCAGGGCCCCGGTGAACAGGATCGCGGCCAGCATCGCCGGCAGGGCGCCCATCCCGAAGGTCACGGTCAGGACGCCATAGGCATAGGCCCCGGCCCCCAGCAGCGCCCCATGGCAGAGCGAGACCATGCCACCGAACCCGGCAACCAGATCCAGCGCGATCGCCAGCAGCGCAAGGATCGCGATCTCGGCCAGGATCTCCTGCCCGAAATAGCCGGCGGTGACGGCGGCATAAAGCGCCAGGACGGCAAGGACGGCCAGGGTCAGGCGGCGGAACGGCGTATGGCGGAACATCACTGTCATCCTCTCGCGGGGAACAGCCCGGCGGGGCGCGTGACCAGGACCAGGGCCAGAAGGGCGTAGATCAGCACCGAGGCGAAACCGGGCAGCAGCACCGCCCCGAAGGTCTGCACGAAGCCATAGATCAGCGAGCCGGTGATCGCCCCCTTCAGCGAGCCGAGTCCGCCGATCACCACGACGATCAGGGTCGGGATCAGGATCTGCAGCCCCATGTCCGGGGTCACCGACAGGACCGGTGCGGCGACCGCGCCGGCCAGCCCCGCCAGCGCGCAGCCGATGCAGAAGACGATGAAGAACAGCCGCTCGACATTGATCCCCAGGCAGGCGGCCATGGCGTCGTTGTCGACCCCGGCACGGATCATCGCGCCGATCTGGGTCCGGGTCAGGATCACCGCCAGCGCGGCGAAGACCGCCCCGCCAAGGCCGATGATGAACAGCCGGTAGGTCGGGTAGTCGACGCCGCCGATCATCACCCGGCCGGACAGCGCCGCCGGCAGCTCGATCCCGATGGCGATGTCGCCCCAGAGGATCCGCGTCAGGTCGAGCAGCGCGAAGATCAGCCCGAAGGTGACCAGCACCTGCGCCATCGGCCCGGCCCGGCGCATCCGCCGGATCAGCGTCGCATAAAGCCCCAGCCCGATCCCGGCGACCAGCAGCGGCGCCAGCACGAAGCCGGCCCAGAAGCCGAACTGGCCCGCCACGGTGGCGGCCAGATAGGCGCCGAAGGCATAGAGTGCGCCATGGGCAAGGTTGACGAAATGCATCAGTCCGAAGATGACCGTCAGCCCGACCGAGAGCAGGAACAGCAGCATCGAGAGCTGAAGCGCATTGAGTGTCTGGAACAGCCAGAATCCGGGATCCATCGCGGTCTCCGTGATGCGGGTTTCAGGGGATCGGGGGCACGACCGGCCCCACCACGCGGGGGGCTGGCCGCCGGGGGGGCGCTCTGCCGGGTCAGTTCGACGCCAGCGCCAGCCCGCAGCCATTCGCCGGGTCGGCCTGGGCGGGCAGCTCGGCCAGCACCTTCTGGGTCAGCCCGGCCGGCCCCGCGACGGTCTCGTAGACATAGACCGGCTGCACGATGTTGTTGGTGGCCGGGTCGATCGCGGTGGCGCCGCGCGGCCCGTCGAAGGCGGTCCGGCTCAGCGCCTTGGCGATGCCCGCACGGTCGGTGGCGCCGGAGGCGACGGCCAGGACCAGCGCATGGGCCGCGTCATAGCCATGGACGGCATATTCCGACGGCGCGTGCCCGGTCTGCGCGGTGAAGGCCTGGACGAAGGCCGCGTTGGCCGGGTTCTCGATCGTCGGCACATAGTGCAGCGCGGCGATGACGCCCTCGGCCGCCGGACCTTCCGCGGCGACATAAAGCGCCGAGGTCAGGAAGCCCGCGCCATAGAGCGGCAGGTCGGTCTTCAGGCCGAAGCTGTCGTATTGCTTGACGAACGAGATCGCCTCGCCCCCGGCGTAGAAGGCATAGACCGCGTCGGCGCCGCTGGCCTTCGCCTTGGCAAGGTAGGGGCCGAAATCCTGGGTCTTCTGGAAGGGGGTGAATTCCTGGCCGACGATCTCGCCGCCCGCCGCGGTGAAGGCATCGGCGAAGGCGCCGATCATCTGCTGCCCGGCGGCATAGTCGGGGGCCAGCGTATAGACCTTCTGCACGCCTTGGTCGTGCAGCCACTGGCCCATGGGCCGGTTCACCTGCGCGTTCGAGAAGGACATGCGCACGATGTAGGGGCTGCACTGCTCGCCGGTCGCCTCGTCATTGCCGGCATTGGCGACGATCAGCGGCACCTTGGCGCCGTCGACGAAATCCCGCACTGCGCCCAGCACGCCGGAACTGACGATGCCCGCGATCACGTCCACATCGTCCTGCAGGACCAGCTTGCGCGCCTTGGCCAGGCCCACCGGCGGCTTCGCCTCGCTGTCCTCGCTGATCACCGTGAAGCTGGCGCCGGCCTCCGGCCCGAAGGTGTCGAGACCCAGCCGGAAGCCGGCCTCGATCTCGGTCCCCAGCGCGGCATAGACGCCGGAATAGGGCAGCAGCAGCCCGACGGTGATGTCCTCGGCCGCGGCCGACTGGACAAGGCAGGTCGTGGCAAGCGCAACGGCGCCTGCGGAAAGCAGGGTCTTCATGGTGGTTCCTCCCAAGGATCGGTGGTGGCGTCGCGGCCCTAGCCCAGGTCTCCGCCCCCGACGGGCAGGGTGACGCCGGTGATGTACGAGGCATCGTCGGATGCCAGGAACAGGATCGGTCCGGCCTGCTCGTCGAGCGTGCCGTAGCGTTTCATCAGGCTCGACCGGATCGTCTGGTCGACGATGGTCTGGTACCAGTCGGCGGGCTGCTCGGTGGCTGCGTTCGGGTTGCGCGGCACCACCCGCGGCGGCGCCTCGGTCCCGCCCGGCGCGGTCGCCACCACCCGGATGCCGCGTTCGGCCACTTCCCAGGCCAAGGAGGCGGTGATCGCGTTCACGCCCCCCTTGGCGGCGGCATAGGGCACCCGGTTCAGCCCGCGCGTGGCGATCGAACTGACATTGACGATGACCCCCTTGCCCGCCGCCAGCATCGGGTCCAGCGCGGCGCGGCAGCAATAAAGCGTCGGGAACAGCGACCGGCGCACCTCGGCGTCGATCTGGTCGGGCTGGTAATGCTCGAAGGGCTTGGCCCAGATCGTCCCGCCCACATTGTTGACCAGGATGTCGATCCGGCCCCACAGCGCGACCGCCTTGTCCATCGCCTTCCGGCAGCCGGCCCAGGTTTCCAGGTCGGCCGACAGCGCGCTGGCCTTGCCGCCGGCGGCGCGGATCGCCTTGACCACGTCAGCGCGCGCCGGCGAGCGGTCGACGATCAGCACCTCGGCGCCTTCCGCCGCGAGGCCCTCGGCGACGCGCCGGCCGATCCCCTGCGCCGCGCCGGTGACGACGGCGCACTTGCCTTCGAACCGGGGTCTCATGCGGCGGCCGCGCGGGTCTCGGTCGGGGTGAACTTCTCGAAATGGAAGCTCGCCGGGGTCACGCCGAGGGCGCCGAAGTGCTGGCGCACGGCTTCCACCATCGGCGGCGGACCGCAGAGATAGACGTCGACATCGCCGCCGTTCAACTCGCCCGCCGTGATGTGGTCGGTGACGAAACCCTTCTTCGGATGCGCCTCGTCATCGGCCGCAAGGATGGTGATGACGGTGACCGTGCCGATCCGTTCCGCCAGATCCTCGACGCGCGCAATCTCGACCAGATCGGCGGCGCGGGTGACGGCGTAATAGAGCGTCACCGGCTGGTCGCAACCGGTGCGGGCAAGCTGTTCCAGCATCGACAGGAAGGGCGCAAGCCCGGTCCCGCCCGCCAGCCAGAGCTGCGGGCGCGTCACCGGGCGCAGGTAGAAGGCGCCCATCGGCCCGGTCAGGGTCACCCGCTCGCCGGTCCGGCCGGCGGCCAGGAAGCCGCTCATCGCCCCGCCGGGAAGGTTCCGGATCAGGAAGCCGGCCTCGGCCGCGCCGGGGGCGGAGGAGAAGGAATAGGACCGGTGCAGGTCGGTGCCGGGCACCGTGATGTTCACATACTGGCCGGGCAGGAAGGCCATCGGCCGGTCCATCCGGACCTTCAGCCCGAACGAGGTGGCAGACAGCGGCTCGATCGCGGTGATCTCGCCCCCGACCGCCTCGGCCCCGGTCTTGCAGACCACCGAGGAGGCGGGAACGGCGATCACGCAGTCGCTGTCGACCGTCATCTGGCAGGTCAGCACGAAGCGCTCGGCCGCCTCGTCCTCGGTCATCGCCTCGTCGAGATAGTCGCCGAGGGTATAGCTGCCGTCCTCGCAGCGGCACTTGCAGGTGCCGCAGACGCCGTCCCGGCAGTCCATCGGGATGTTGATCCGCTGGCGGAAGGCGGCCTCGGTGATCTTCTCGTCCGCATCGACGGTGATGACGCGGGTGACGCCATCCTCGAAGTTCAGCGCAACCTTATAGCTCATGGCATGTCTCCTCCCTCGCCCCTGGCCGCCTTGGGCCGGGGGCTGGATGTTCCGGAACCGGCGGGCCCGGGTCAGATGTGATAGATATCGACCACGTGGTGGATGCAGTCGTTCTTCATGACGACTTTCTTCTTCGTGATCAGGGGCTTCGCGCCGGTGGCGTCGAGCGTGTAGAAGGACGTGCCCCAGTGCCGGTCGGTGTCGTGGTAGCGATAGCTGAGCGTCACCCAGTTGAAGCGCAGTTCGAGAACGCCGTCCTGCTGGCGCAGGATCTCGACATTGGTGATGTTGTGCGAGGTGCGCGGCTCGGGCAGCGAGGTGGCCGAGGACCGGTCGGTGCGGATCCGGAAGACGCGATCCTCCAGCCCGCCCTTGTCGCCGTACCAGATCAGCGAGATCTCGGTCTGCGGATCCTCGGTCAGGGTGTCGAAATCGTCCCACGACGGCATCCAGAACTCGACATCGTCGCGATAGAAGGTCAGCCAGGTGTCCCAGTCGCGGTCGTCGAGCGCGCGCGCCTCGGCGTAGAGGAAGGCCTGCACCTGGTCGATGCCCAGCTCGCGGGCCATGGCGGGGGTCTTTTCAAGAACGCTGGTGGTCATCCCGGTCACTCCGCCGCAATCGCCTGGTCGCCGGTCCTGAGCGCGCGCTCCTCGGCGATCGCCCGGGCCATCCGTTCGCCCCACTGGCTGTGCTGGACCACGAACAGCCCTTCGTCCTCGGTCCGGGCCCCCGACAGGATCGGGGTGATGCCGAGCTTCTTCGCCTCCTCGTCGGGGCCCTCGATCCACTGGCGCGCGCCGCGGGTCAGGTCGTTCCACTTCGCATGGGCCGCGCCGGCATAGCCGCGCTGCGTGGCGCGGAATTCCTCGGTATCGTCCGGGGTCGCCATGCCGGAGGCGTTGAAGAAATCCTCGTACTGGCGGATCCGCCGCGCCCGCGCGTCGGCGCTTTCTCCCTTCGGCGCGATGCAGTAGATCGTCACTTCCGTCCGGTCGACCGCGATCGGGCGGAACACCCTGATCTGGCTGGAAAACTGGTCCATCAGGAAGACGTTCGGGTAAAGGCAGAGATTGCGCAGAACCCCCACCATCCAGTCTGCCTTGGCCTCGCCATGCTTCGCCGCGAATTCCGCGCGCCGGGCATAGACCGGGCGGTTGGTCGGGTCGGCCCAGGTGGTCCACAGCAGCAGGTGGCCGTTCACATAGGAATGGAAGCCGCCCTTCTGCTTCGACCATTTCGAGGCATCGTTGGCCTTGATCTTGTCTTCCTTGCCGTCCTGGCTGCGCCGCGAGGTGGTCGCCACATAGTTCCAGTGCACCGCCGAGACGTGGTAGCCGTCGGCGCCGTTCTCGGCCTGAAGCTTCCAGTTGCCGTCGAAGGTATAGGTGCCCTGACCGCGCAGGACCTCGAGCCCGTCCTCGGACTGGTCGACGATCATGTCGATCATCTTCCGCGCCTCGCCCAGATATTCCGAAAGCGGCGCCACATCGGCGCGGAGCGAGCCGAACAGGAAGCCGCGGTAGTTCTCGAACCGGGCGACCCTGGTCAGGTCGTGGCTGCCGTCCTTGTTGAACTGCTCGGGATAGCCGGCGCCCTCGGGGTCCTTGACCTTCAGAAGCTTGCCGGTGTTCGAGAAGGTCCAGCCGTGGAACGGGCAGGTGAAGGTGCGCTGGTTGCGGCGCTTGAACCGGCACAGCATGGCGCCCCGGTGCGAGCAGGCATTGACCAGCGCGTGAAGCTGGCCGTCCTTGTCGCGGGTGATCATGACCGGGGTCCGGCCCATGGTCAGGGTGAAGTAGTCGCCGGGGTTCGGGATCTGGCTTTCATGGGCCATGTAGATCCAGTTGCCCTCGAAGATGTGCGTCATCTCCAGCTCGAACAGGTCCGGGTCGCTGAAGATGTCGCGCCGAGCGCGGAAGATGCCGTTCGCCGGGTCGTCCACGACGGCGCCTTCCAGACGGCGTTCAAGCTCGTCGAGTTTGGGCAATGTCAGCATGGTCCTCCTCCTTCATTCTCTGTGGGGTTCCGGGGGTGCGCGGCGCCCTAGCGGGCGGTCGCGGCCAGCGCCACCGGCGCCGCACGGTCGCGGCGATAGTGCTTGACCTTGTCCTCGTCGATCTCGATCCCCAGACCGGGACCTTCCGGCAGGTGGATCTGGAACTCGGCATAGCGCAGCGGCTCGCGCAGGATCTCGTCCTTGAACAGGAGCGGGCCGAACAGCTCGGTGCCCCAGGTCATCTTCTCGACCGTCGCGAACAGGTGCAGCGAGGCGGCGGTGCCGACCCCGGCTTCCAGCATGGTGCCGCCATAGATGCCCAGCCCGGCAGCCTCGGCGATAGCGATGACCTCGGCCGCGCGCTTCAGCCCGCCCGACTGGCCGATCTTCACCGCAAAGGCATCCGCGCCGCGGTCGCAGGCGTGCTGCAGCGCATCCACCGGACCCTGCAGCGCCTCGTCCGCCATCACGGCGATCCGGTAGCCGTCGGTCAGCGCCTTCAACTGGTCGCGCATCCTTGCATTGGTCGGCTGTTCGACCATGGCGACGCCGATCTCCTGCAGGCCGGCAAGGCCCCAGCGTGCCTCGAACAGGTCCCAGGCCTGGTTCACGTCGACGGTGATCCGGGCGCGCTCGCCGATCGCAGCGCAGATCCGGCCCACATGGGCGATGTCGGCGCGCACGTCGCGCTTGCCGATCTTCAGCTTGAACTGGCGGTGGCGGCGCAGCGCCAGCATCTCCTCGGCCTCGGCGATGTCCTGTTCGGAATTGCCCGAGGCCAGCGTCCAGGCCACGTCGAGCCCGGTCTGCACCGCGCCGCCGAGAAGCTGCGCCACCGGCACGCCCAGCCGCCGGCCCAGCCCGTCCCACAGCGCGCATTCCACCGCGCACCGCGCGATCGGGTTGCCGCGGACGGCCTTCTCGATCCGGCCCCGGGCGGCGTTGACGTTGTCGGCGTCCATGCCTTCGACCAGCGGCGCGATATAGGTGTCGATCGCCGCCTTGATGCTCTCGGGGCTTTCCGAGCCATAGCTCAGGCCGCCGATCGAGGTGCCCTCGCCCAGCCCGACCGATCCGTCCGAGAAGCGGATCCGGACAAGAACGATCGACTGGACGACCATGGTCGTCATCGACAGCACATGACCGCGAATGGTCGGCAGGTCGATGATCTCGGTTTCTATGCGTTCGATCTTGGTCATCCGGGTACCGTTCCTGCTCGCGGCTTCACAAGCGAAGGTGCCCCCGGGGTGGGCATCGAGTCCAATACCGGCTTGGTCTGAGGTGATACCCGGCGCGAAGACGGCTTCCTTGGGGGAGCGGCCCTGGGGTCCTCCGGAGACCTCAGACATCAAGGCGGCGTTGCAACGTGCCAGGCCTGCGATCTGGAAACACAAGCTGGAGCAGAAGGAACCCATGCGAGACGGTGCCGTGATCGGCGTCGATCTCGCACGGACGGTGTCTTGACCTCAGGACGCCTCGAACGATCGGCCGATCCTGATCCAAAGGTCTGCGAAAGCCGGCCGTCACAGGCCCGCGGCGCCGACCCATCATGGATTGTAATCAATTTCTTACGGGACGGAGTAGGTTCAAGTTGAAATCCACCCGCTCCGCCCGTCAGCGTCGCGAACGCGCACCCGCGATCTGGTTTCGGCAGGATTTCCAGCATTTTGTCGAAGGCTTATGCGGATGGCGCCGGGCCATGGCCGCGCAGCCCGATGGCCCGCAAGCGATTTCTCGGGACCGAAGGTCTCGGACCCGGTGACTCCACTCGTGGCGAACGGCACCTGGCGAGCCGTTTTTGCACGCTCATGGCCAGATGTCGTCCCGGGACCCGAGCCTGCGCCTCGCGACCGACGATCGACGGGGGTCCGGGCCGGTGGGACACGACGAAGGGCGGCTTGGGAGCCGCCCTCCGCCCGGAATCGTCGGGCGGTCAGTGCCGGTAGGCTAGTCCGGCATAGAGGCGCCCCGCATCCCGGTCGCGGCCACCCAGGACCGCGCCGACCACCGCTGCCGCGCTAGCGATCAGGGCCGCCGCCGTCAGCAGGAATGCCGTCAGGATGCCGCTCTTGCGGGCCGCCTCCGCCGCCGCGATCGCTCCGTCACGCGCTTCCGCCGCGGCCTGTTCGGCCGATGCCCTGGCCTCGGTCGCTACCCGTTCAGCCTCGGCCCGCACGGATGTGGCGGCATCGACCGCCTGTGTCACCCGTGCCTCAACGTCCGCCTGGCTGAGACCGGTCCGCTGGGCCACCGCGGCGGTCAGGAATGCCCGGTCCTCGTCCGAGACCTCTCCGGTGCGCACCACATTGCCGAGGATGACGCCACTCTGCCGTGCCAGTTCGGCAGCGTCTGCGGCGGGACGGGCGGGCGAGGCGACGCTTCCCGACTGCTGGGCACCTTGGATTGCCGGGCGCATCAGTGTATCGGTGATGTAGGACAGAGGACCGTCGCCGCTGTCGTCCGGCACGGATGCGCCAACGGCCTGGGCCACGCCCTGGGCCGCACCCCCGAGCGCCGAGCCGGCGCCCTGCGCTACACCGCCAGCCGCCGACCCGATGGCTGTCGCCGCCGTGCCCACGACCGAACTGGCGCCGGAAATGACACTTGCGGCCATCCACAGGCCGACCAGCATGCCAAGGCCCCAGACCACCAGTCCGTTGAGCCCATCCCGGGTCGCGACCTCGTCCGCCGAAGCGTCATCGACGCGCCGGCGCATGCGACCCGCCACGTAGCCGCCCGCCAGATAGCTGGCGATCAGGGACAGCACGGTCCAGATCGCCGTCACCACGAGCCAGAGGCTGAACGAACCCTCGCCCGGTTCGGCGGAAACGCTCGCCAGTCCCAGCGCCGAGCCGAAGGCGGTGAAGACCGCTGCGGTGCCGGCGGCCACGACCGTGCCGCCCAGAATCGCGGGCCAGTCAAGAGAGGAACCAGGCTGCGCACGATCGGCCGGGGCCAGGCTTTCCACATGATCCATGCCCTTCTCCTCAGCTCAGGCCAAGGAAGGACAGGATGGCCAGGACGACCACAACCAGGCCGACCAGATAGATGATGTTGTTCATGTCCGGGCTCCATTTCCGCGCCACGGTGCGCGGACTGCACTGAGATCGATGATGGCGCGAAGTTCGCGTCACGATCGGCGGCTCAACGTCAGGAGCGTGATCCGGTTCCGCCCGGGGCCGTCCTTGGCCGTGCCGGGGCCGTGGGCCGGCCCCCTCTCCGGCCCCCGCTCTGTCCCCGGCGGCAGGTGTCAGTCATCCGGCGTCGGCGAGAGCGCCCTGTCGGGGCGACCGGATTGGCGCGGCGCGCGATGACCACGGCGGCCCGGCCCGCATCGCCGCGCAGGTTTCGCCGTGCCGTGCTTCCGGGCGAATCCGACACGATGCATCCTTGGGTTGAGTGTCGCTGGATTTATGCCGCAGGCCGATCCGGATCCGGCCGCGCCTCGTGCCTGGCGCCGCGAAGCGCGTCCGGTCAACGGGTTACGGTCTTCTTCCGGTCAGGGGGTGGGGCCAGAACGCCGTCTCCTCGGACCGCCGACCATCGCTTCAAGGCGCCGGAGGGTTTGATCGACGCCTTCGGCGTCGCCACGGTGATCGGCAGCCGCGCCGGCGTGCCGTAGACCGCGCAGTTGGTCCGGAACACGAAGGCCGCCGCCCCGGCCCGGCAGCCAGCGTCGCATCCATCACCGCTTGGGCGCCGCCCATGTTCACCCGGGAGTAGAGCCCGCGATCGGCGAGCGTCTCGCCCACCAGCGCCAGCGCCGCGAAATGCAGCACCCCCACCAGCCGGTGCCGGCGCAGGACCGTGCCCAGCTGCACCCCGTCGCGGATGTCGCCGATCTCCAGCGGGTCCCTGCGCACCGACCAGCGGCCGCCGATCGACAGGTTGTCATAGGTCACCGGCAGATAGCCCGTCTCGGCCAGCGCCTTGCAGGCGTGCGCGCCGATATAGCCCGCCCCGCCGGTCACCAGAACCGTTCCCGTCATGCCGCCTCTCCCTTCCGCCATGCCGCGGCGATCTCGGTTCCCGGATCGCCGGGCTTCTGGCGAATCCAGCCCAGCAGCGAAACCGGCGCGGCCAGCGCGTGCAGACCCAGCCGCACGGGCTTCGGCAGGCGGGTGAAAGCGATTTCGTGGCTGAGCGCGAGCCAGCCGTTGATGAAGCCGCCGACTGCGACCGGCGCAGCGCCGAAGATCTGGTCCAGCCGGGGCTGGTCATGGCCGCACCGGACATGGCCCCATTCCGCGAACAGCTCGGCTTCGGTCGGGGCGACCGGACGGAACACCCGGAAAAGGGGATAGCGCCAGCGCGTCGCGTCCGGGGTGGTCACCAGCGCGACGCCGCCCGGGCGCAGCACGCGCATGGTCTCGCGCGCGACGGCCGCATCGTCCTCGACATGCTCGAGCAGGTCGAACAGCGTCACCACGTCGAAGCTGGCAACGGCAAAGGGCATCCGGGTGGCGTCGCCCACCACTTAGCTGACGCCGGGCTGGCGGTTGGCCGGCGCTAACGCGACGGCCGGGTCGAAGTCCAGGTTCACCACCCCGGCCTCGGGGTAGAGCATCTTCGACAGCCCGCTCCGCCCGCCGGTAACCTCCAGCAGGTCGCACCTCGCCCGATCGGGGGCGATGTGGTGGATCGCCCGCATCCTGTCGCGGAAATGGTGCCCGGCGGTCAGCGCGCCGGGGAACGGATGGTCCGCCAGGACGACGCCGAGCGGCCTCCGGGCGATCAGGTCTTCTGCGGGTGCTTCAGGACGGACGGGCACGGCGTCACCTCGGACTCGGGATCGAACTCGGGTCGTCGGCAGCGGCGCAGCCAGGCGAGGGGGCCTTCGAGAAATCCCGCGACCTCCCAGGCATAGACCTGCCGGCGCAGACCGACCGGCGCCACCAGAAGGCGCAGCCCCAGCGTGGCGAAGTGCAGGGCAGCCCGACCAGCGCGCGCACCAGGTTGCCGGGACGGCGGGTCTGCCCGAACTGGACGAACAGCGCCACCACATGGCCGCGCATCTCGCGGCGAAGCGCGGCGAGACTGTCGCGATGGTGGTGGAACACCACCGCCAGAGGCTCGTAACGGCAGACCCAGCCCGCGGCGAGCGCCCGGTTGTGGAACTCGCTGTCCTCGCGGCTGTGCGCGGCACCGGCGCCCAGCCGCGGGTCGAAGCCGCCGACAGCCCGGAAAACGGCGCGGCGGCACGCCATGTTTGCCCCGGCGCCGACCTGGCAGACCGGCGGCGTCTCGCCGACCGGCCGGGCCAGCAGACAGGCATCGATCCGCCGCGACAGCCGGCCGCCGGCAAGGCCGCCGCAATCCACCTCGAAACTGAAGGCGGCGGGGCTGTCGAGCCGGGCCGGCAGAACCTGCCCGGTCACCCAGCCCACGGCCGGATCGGCGAAGGCCGCACGGATCGGTACCAGCCAATCTGGCGGGACCACGACATCGTCGTCGGTGAAGACGAGGGATTCTCGCCCCGCGCCGCGGCGATGCCGGCATTGCGGGCGCGGTTCCAGAACCAGGACGGCGCCGGGCGTCGCCGCCTCCAGCGCCCGCCCCTCGGGACTTCAGGAACTGCTGTCCACCACCATGATCTCGTCCGGGGCAGGGTCGCAGGCGGCGAGGCTCGCCAGTCAGCGGGTCAGGCCCCTGGTCCGCTCGCGGCTGCAGCGGATGACCGAGACCGCCGCCGTCACCGCCGCGGCCCGGGCCCGGACGGCGCCGGCCAAAGCGCCCGGCTCGGTCGGATCCGCGCGTTCGTCCCGCGCCACCAGCGCCTCGGCCACCATGGTCCAGCACGATGACTTGATCGGCCCGCCCGACGCTCGACAGCCGGTGCGCCACCGCGATCGCGGTGCGACGCCGCGCCTGCTGGTCCTGGGCATCCGGGACAAAGCGCTCGGCCTCCCCGTCCAGCGCCTTGGTGCGAGCTTGCCGCGGGCCAGCGCCAGACGCTGGCGCTGACCGCCCGAGAAGCAGGTGCCGCGATCCCCGACCACGGGATCAATGCCCGCCGGGAGGGCGGCGATGAAGTCGTGGGCAATGGCCGCCTTCGCCGCGGCGACGATCTCGGCCTGGGTCGCGTCCGGCCGGGCATAGGCGATGTTGGCGCGGATCGTGGTGTTGAACAGGAACACGTCCCGCGGCACCACGCCGATCCGATGCCGCCACGAGGCCAGATCGAAGCGGCGCAGACCCTGGCCGTCGACCAGCACCACCCCGGCCGTGGGATCCGCAAGCCGGCATACGAGAGTGAGAAGGGTCGATTTCCCCGCCCCCGAAGGTCCAACGATCGCCGTGGTCCGACGGGCGGGGATCATGGCGGTGGCCTCGACCAGCGCGCCGGCCCGGGCGCCGTGATGGCGGAACCCGACACCGGCAAGCCCGATCCCCTGTTCCGGCGCGACCGCGGGAAGCGGGCCGGATGGAAGCGGGGCCAGATCGGTGGCCCGGCGCGGGGCCACCTCATTCTCCAGCGCCCCTTCCAGGGTCATCAGCGCGACCCGGGCATGCGTCAGCGCCGCCGCATGGGGCTGGAGCCGGACCAGAAGGGCCAGCAACACCAGCAGCGACGGCAATCCGGCGGTCCCCTGCCAGATCAGCGGCGCGCCGAGCAGCAGCGGGAACAGCCCCTCCATCAGCGTCGCCGGCAGGGCGATCAGGACATCCATCCGCAGGACGGCAGGGCGCACCCCGGTCGAGGCGCATGAGAACCGGGTGAGTTCGTCCGCCTCGTGCGAGAACAGCCGGATCGTCCGCAGCCCGGCCAGGCCTTGGCTGATCCGGCTTGCGAGATCCCCGTTGGCGCGCACCGCGCCCGTCCCCGCCGCCTTCGCCGGGGCGATGACCAGATGCACCACCAGCAGGATCGCGGCGTCCCCTGCCCCCACCGCCAGCGTCATCTGCCAGGACAGCACCAGCATCAGACCAAGGAAGATCACCACCGCGCAGGAGTTCAGGATCAGCCACGACAGCGCGTGGAACCCCTGCGACAGCCGCCAGGTTTCCGTGGCGAGCGTGTTCAGCGGGCCCCCCGGCGGCTGGGCATCGAGAAAGCCCTGATCGGCGGTCGGAATCGCCGGGAAGGTCGGGACCCGGATGTCGTCGCCGAAGCCCGCGCCGGCATAGGCACAGGCGATCCGGCCGGCTGGCGAGCGCGGTCACCCCCTTCACCAGGACGCAGGCGACGATCGCCCCGACCAGCACCGTCACCCTCTGGCCGGGCGGCAGGTCAGCGGTCCAGCGACCTGCGGCGCCGATCAGCCGGTTGCCGGACCCCACCGCCGTGTCCGCGCCGGCAAGGGCCAGCGCCGCCGCATAGAGGTCGTGGTTCGTCCGCGCCAGATCGAAGACCGCCTCCGGTACGCCGGTATCCCTGTGCTCGCTGTCCTTCAGCACGATCTCGATCGACCGCCGCATCCGTGCGGCGCGGCGCGGTCCGCCCGCCATTGCCAGCGCAAGCGGGTGCCGTCCGCCCTGTCGGGCGGGCGCGGCGCGGTCCGCCGCAGCGCGGTCCTGGCCCGAATTGCGCCTGCCAGCGACCTGACACCGATCACGCCGCTTCCAGCACGCGAACGAGCTTCGTGAGCAGGTCCTGTGCAATGAACGGCTTTTGCACCAGCGGCGCATCGCGAAACCGCGGGTCCAAGGCGTGCTTGTCGCTACAGCCGCTCACAACGATGAAGGGAATCTTCCTCGTCCAGAGGACAGCGGCGATCTCGGCGGACGATTCGCCGTTCAAGTTCATGTCGAGCGTTGCCGCAGACAGCGACTGGTGCGCGATCACTTCGAGAGCGCGCTTCACGCTGGGAACCGGCCCGGCGATCTCGCAGCCCTGATCTTCCAGAAGCAGTTGCAGGTCCATGGCGAGCAGCATTTCGTCTTCGACGATGAGAATGCGGCGTCCCGTCAAGATGTTGACCATGCCGGCACCTTCGCTTCCGCCCATTCCCCACCCGATCGGAAAAACGGGTCCCGCCACCGAAACCCGGTCCTTCCACATCAGTTCCGCCGAATGAGCGCAAGTTCAAGCCCGCGCGGACAGCCGCCTGCCGGAGTGACTTGGAGGCGCAATGATGCCTGCAGTGAGGCCGTGTGTTGCCTTGCCTGTCAAAATGGCGCAATTCTGGCCAAGATATTTGCAGGTTGTATTCGCAGGATGGCGTCTCCCGGCACGCCTCGCAGCCCGTCGGCGCACGGAAACAGGAAGAATGCACCAGAGGTTCGGCGGCATCCCCGTCGGAAATGCACGCGGGGCCGACGGCAGCGGCACGGTCGCGGAACGCCCGCTGTGGACCCACCTGTCGGTCTTCTTCGTCGCGTATGTGGTCTTCGGCGGGCTGAGTCAGGGCCTCGCGATCATTCCCGGCATCGCGATCACGTTTTGGCCGCCGGCGGGCATCTTCATGGCCACGCTGATCATGAGCCCGCGGGCCACCTGGCCCTGGTGGATCCTCGTGGCCGGCCTGGCCGAACTCACCTGCAATGCCATCTGGTTCCGCAACCATCTCGCCCTTGCGCTGGTTTACTTTACGGCCAATGCCCTTGAGGCCATGACCGGCGCCTGGCTGTTGCAGCGGGCGCGGCGCGGGACGTTCTGGCTCGACTCGCTCGAGGACGTGGCGGCGTTCCTGGTGCTTTGCGTGGCCATCGCCCCCATGGTCGGCGCCACCGTCATCGCGGGCACCGACGCGCTGATCGGCAAGCATGCCTTCCAGACCGCCTGGATGCTGGTCTGGCTTGGCGACGCGACCGGACTTCTCGTGTCGGCGCCGCTGGCCATCGTCTCGATCCTTCTCTTCCGCGAGCGCGACTCGATCGCGGCGGTGCGCCTGCTCGAAGCATTGGCCCTGGCCGGGATCCTGCTGAGTGCGACGGTCCTGTCCTTCCTCGGCCCCCAGTCGACGATCTATCTGGCGCTCCCGCCGCTGTTGTGGATTGCGGCGCGGTTCCAGCTGCGCGGGGCAGCCGCCGGGCTTGCGGCCATGGCGCTCCTGGCCGCCGCGCTCATGTCCGCCAAGACCGGATTGCCCGCCGGCGTCTCGGCCGAACCTGACCGTGGCGTCATTGCGCTTCAGATGTTCTTCGCTCTCGCGGCAGTCTCGGCGTTGATCGTCGGGGCGAACGCGGCCGAGAACCGGCGCGCGCGGCATCTGCTTCGCTCGGCCAACGAAAGCCTCGAGGCGCGCATCGCCGAGCGCACCGCAAGCCTGGCCAGAAGCGAGCGGACCCTGACGGCCATTCTCGAAGCGCTTCCCATCGGCGTGTCCATGATCGACACGGACGGGCGCCCGCTGCTCGCCAATGCGGTCTTTGCCGAGTACGTGCAGGATCGGGTCCCCTCCAGGGAGCCGTCCAGTCAGGGCCGGTGGGAGGGATACCACCCCGACGGAAGCCGCATCCAGCCGCAGGACTTCTCGGCGGCGCGGGCGCTGCGCGGTGAACGGGTCTGGCCGGGGCAGGACTTCCTGTTCCACGGCAGCGACGGCCCGCCGCGATGGACGCGGGTTGCAGCAATCCCCCTGCGGAACGCGGCCGGCGAGGTCGTCGGTGCCACCACCGTCATCGCGGACATCGACGTCGAGAAGCGCAGCCTGGATGCCTTGCAGGCCAGCGAGCAGCGGCTGGGCCAGACCCTGGCCGCGCTGCAGGCCAGCGACAGGCGCCTTGCCCTGGCGCTCGAAGCGGGCCGCGCCGGGACCTGGGAGAGCATCCCGGCCACCGGCGAGTTCTTTGCCTCGGACGCGGCGCTGCGGCGCCATGGCCTGCCGCCGGGCACGACGATGACCCAGGCCCTCGCGCTGGAAGTGGTCCATCCTGACGACCGCGCCATGGTCGAGGCAGCGCTGCAGCACACGCTGGCAACGGGCGAACCGTTCGATCTGGACCTGCGCTGCGTCTGGCCGGACGGAAGCGTCCACTGGCTGCATTCCCAGGCCGAGCTGCGCCGCGAAAACGGGCAGGCGATGCTGGCCGGGGTGGTGCAGGACATCAGCCATCGCAAGGAGGCCGAGGCGGTGACAGCCCGCCTCGCCGCCCTGGTCGCTTCGTCCAGCGAGGCGATCATCGGCAAGACACTCGATGGGACGGTGACAAGCTGGAACTCCGCCGCCGAGCGCATGTTCGGCTACACCGCGGCCGAAATGGTCGGCCAGTCGATCCTCAGCATCGTCCCCGCGGACCGGCAAGACGAGGAAAGGCGCATCATTTCCCGGGTGGCCGCCGGCGACCGGGTACCGGACTTCGAGACCGCCGCGATCCGCAAGGACGGAAAGGCCATCGAGGTCTCGGCCACGATCTCGCCGATCATCGACGCGGCCGGCCGGGTGATCGGCGCCGCGAAGATCGCCCGCGACATCAGCTTCCGCAAGCGCGTCGAGGAACGCGAGCGTCTGCTGATGTACGAGGTCAACCACCGGTCGAAGAACATTCTGGCCGTGGTGCAGGCGATTGCGCGCCAGACCGCGATGCACAGTCCCGAGGATTTCCAGGCACGGTTCTCGGCCCGGCTTCAGGCGCTGTCGGCCAATCAGGACGTGCTCGTTTCCAGCGGCTGGAAGGGTGTGCCGCTTGACGCGCTGGTGCGCGGCCAGTTGGGCCACTTCGCGGATCTGGTGGACCGGCGCATCCGGGTCGCGGGGCCGCCCATCGGCATCACCCCGTCGGCGGCTCAGGCGATCGGACTGGCGATCTACGAACTGGCCACGAATGCGGTGAAATACGGCGCCCTGTCGAACGCGACGGGGACGGTCAGCATCGACTGGAAGCTGTCCGGCGACAGCGACGAGCCGGATTTCGTCCTGTCCTGGGTGGAATCCGGCGGGCCGCCGGTGACGCATCCCCCGCGCCAGGGCTTCGGCTCGCGCATGACCGGGACCATGGTGGAACTCAGCGTCAGCGGTCAGGTCGAAGCCCGGTTCGACCCGGACGGGCTGGTCTGGACGCTGTGCTGTCCGGCCGACAAGGTGATCGACCCCGACCGCGGGTGACGGACCGTTCCCGAGCGCCGAAGCCGGCTAGCGGCTTCGGGTGGCAGGATCGATCCGGCGCTCTCGTCCGCGAGCGACGTCAGCCGGCGCATCCAGTCAGCCAACAGCCCGCCATGGCGGTTCTTCGGGCCGATCCCGGCAACTGGCGTGCCACCTCGCCCTGCCCCGGGATGAAGGCCCTACCCGCGCCTCGGTGCCTCCAAGGGGGTCGTCATCGCCTTCAGCGCCGTCATCACGTCCACCCGCTGGTCGGGGCCGAGGATGTCGCCCGACCGTGTGCGCCGGGTCACGGTGGCGTCGAGCACCCGCATCGAATCCGGGAAGGCCACCGGCGCATCGGTATGGGTCGCGAAGATCATGCCGCGCTCCCGCACCCATCCGGTGGGCGAGATGTTGTCGGCCAGCGCCGGGCCACCGTATGGTCGCGGTGCCAGTCGCCCCAGTAGAAGGTGTGCATCGGGAACAGCGAGGGGATCACGTCCAGACGGTTGTAGGCGTCCGCCTGATCCTCGCGCCGGAACTGGCCGTGGATCAGGACGGCGCGGCGATCCGGGTCCGCGCCGTGCGCTTTCGTCGCCGCATCGATCGAGGCGATCAGCATGTCCGACGCCCCCTCGCCATTGGCGTGGGTGACGATCTGGATGCCGTTGGCAAAGGCCCAGTCCACGGCCGCGTCCATCGCCTCCTGGGTGGCGCTGGCGTAGCCCTTGTAGCCCGGCGGATAGGTTCCGACCGGCGCGTAATAGGGCCGGTCGCGCAGCGCCGTGAAGCCCTGGGGCGAGCCGTCGACGGTCAGCTTGGCACCGGCCACACGAAACCCGTCGGTGTAGCTGCGGCTGGCGTTCGCCTTGATCCAGTCCCTGTCGGACATGAGCACATCGGCATAGACCAGGACTCGTTCCGGAAGCCGCCCTCGGCCGCGACTTCGCGCAGGATATCGACCACGGCGGGCAGGGTCCGGCCTTCCTCGGCCGTGGTGTAGCCGTATTTCGCCCACAGCGCGGACCCGGCGCGGGCGATCGCCTTCATCCCGTCGCGGTCGACCGAGCCCATCAGCTTCAGCCAGACGAGGTTGTGGGCGTTCTCCTCGAGCCCCCCGGTCGGCTCGCCGGTGGCGTCCCTGACGATGACACCGCCCGGCGGGTCGGGCGTGTCGCGGGTGATCCCGGCGATTTCCAGCGCCTTCGAATTCGCCGCCCCCATATGGGCGGACTGGTGGATCAGGTAGATCGGGTATTCGGTCGAGATGGCGTCCAGATCGGCGCGGGTCGGGTCGCGCAGCTCGGCCATGGTCGACTTGTCATAGCCGAAGCCCATGATCAGGCCGGTCTGCTTTACCGTCGCCTCGTTTGCCGCGATCCAGTCGCGCAGCACGCGCTGCAGGCTGGCGATGTCGGTCACCTCGCCATCGGGCGGGGCCAGCAGGTTGGCAGTCAGCGCCTGGATGCCGCCGACGAAGACATGGCCATGGGCATCGAAGAAGCCGGGCAGCAACGCGCGACCGGCCAGGTCGGTCACTTCGGTGCCCTCGCCCTTGTGGACCATGACCTGATCGACGCTGCCGACCGCGATGATCCTGCCGTCCTTCACCGCCACCGCCTCGGCCCGTGGCGCCACGTCGTCCATGGTCAGGACGGGACCCCCCGTGAAGATGCGGTCGGCAACTTCCTGGGCGATGGCCGGGTGGGCAAGGGCCGCCGACAGGCTGGCGGCCAGGACAAGCGGTCTCACGGGCTTGGGTGGTCCTCGACGGTAACGGGCACGGTCGCGACACGGCCGCTGTCCGCGAGCGCGATGGCGACGATCCGGGTTGTCGGTGTCTCGGCCCCCCAGGGGGCATCGGGCGTCAGGGTCCAGCGCTGCCCGACCTGCTGGTAGAGGTGGCGCCGGTCCGGATCCCCGGCAAGCGCCACATGGCCTTTCGCGCGGATGGCCTGCGCGCCTAGATCGGCAACCAGTCGGGCCAGCGCCGGGCCGGTGAGCGGGGCGTCGGGCGCCACCACCCAGGACCGGTGCAGCGCGGCATGGTCATCGGGAGCAGACCAGGGTGCGGGAGGGGCAGCGGCGGCGTCGGGGTCGGCACAGCCGAAGATCGCCGCCAGGGGAAGCCGGGCATTCTGGGCCAGGATGCAGCGGCATCCCGGCGCCACCTCGTGCAGGAAGGCGGCGACCCGGTCGCGTTCGTCCGGGGCAACCAGATCGACCTTGTTCAGCACGATCAGGTCGGCCTGCCGCAACTGACGGCGGACCACATCGCCGACGTAGCGGTTGGCGGCTTGCGTTCTCACCTGTTCGGCATCGGCCACGACAATGACGCCGTCAAGCGGCAAGCGAAAGGTGCTGGCACTCTGGGCAATCTTGCCCGGCTCGGCCACGCCCGAGGCCTCGATCAGGATGTGATCGAAGTCGTCGGCCCGCGCGAGGATCCGCATCAGGGCGGCTGCAGTGCCGTCCGCGCCGGAACAGCACATGCAGCCGTTGGTCAGGCTGATCGTGTCGCCGTCTCGCGCCCGGATCAGGCCGGCGTCGATGTTGATCGCGCCAAAATCGTTCACGATCACCGCAAAACGCCGCCCCCTCGCCTGCGGCAGGATCTCGTTGACCAGCGTGGTCTTGCCGGCCCCCAGATAGCCGCCGATCACGGTCAGCGGCAGACGCCCTGTTCTCATGACGCCGCCCTGTAGACCGAACGGCCTTCCTTGAAGGTCTCGACGACCGTGATCGACAGCAGGTCGTCGACCGGCACCGTCAGCGGGTTGGCGTCGAGGATCACGAGGTCTGCCAGCTTGCCGACTTCGAGCGTCCCCTTGGTGTCTTCCTCGCGGATCTGCCAGGCGGCGTCGATGGTGATGGCCTTCAGCGCGGTCATGGCATCGACCACCTGGTCGGGGCCGATCACCGTGCCCGAGCGGGCGCGCCGGGTCATGGCGGAATGCATCATCCGCATCGGCTCCATCGGCGTGACCGAGAAGTCGGTGTGGTTGGTGAAGCGGATCCCCGCCTGCTGTGCCGCCGCCATCGGCGAGATGAAGAAGGCCCGCGCCTCGCCCAGGTTCTCAAGGTGCGTGTCGCCCCAGAAGAAGGTGTGCAGCGTGAAGAACGAGGGCGTGATGCCAAGCTCGGCATAGGCCGCGATCTGGTCGGGGCGCATGCACTGGGAATGGATCACCGTGGTGCGATGGTCGGTGGCATTGGTCAGGCCGGCGGCGCGCACCGCGTCGATCATCATGTCGATCGCCGCGTCGCCATTGGCATGGGCATAGACCGGAATGCCCTTGGCCACGAACTCGGCCACCGCCTTGTCGACCAGTTCCGGCGGAAACAGCGGGATGCCTTTCCAGTCCGCCTCGCCCGCCGGGCCAGGGGTCAGGAGCGGCTCGGACCAGAAGGCGGTCTTGCCCTGCGGCGAGCCGTCGAGAGGGATCTTCACGCCCCCCAGCTTCAGCCGGTTCGCATAGGTGCCGAACGAGGCTGCGGCGGTGTCCGGCAGCTCCATCGGCCCGCCGGCGAACGAGGGGAAGTATTCGGCGACCAGCTTCGGCACTTCCATCACAAAGGGCAGGCTGACCACGTCGATGTAGAGCCGGCCCTGTGCCGCCGCCGTCATCAGGAACGTCAGGTCGGCCGCATGGGTGCCGCCCTCCTGCGCCGTGGCCACGCCGGCGCTGGTATAGAACTGCTGCGCGGCATCGAGGTTGTCCAGCAGCTCCGCCGGACTGGGCTGCGGCAGGGCGGCGAAGACCGGCGCGAAGGCCTGTTCCATCAGCAGACCCTCGGGGATGTTGGTGCCGGGCTTGCGCAGGATCATGCCGCCTTCGGGGGTCTCGGTGGTCTCGTCGATGCCGAAGAAGGCGAAGCCCTTCGAGTTCAGCACGCAGCCGTGGTTCGAGACGTGCAGCAGGAGGATCGGGTTGTCGGGAAACGCGGCATCCAGATCGTCGCGGGTCAGCTGCCGTCCGTCCGACAGGGTCGTGACGTCATAGCCATAGCCGATGATCCAGTCGCCCGGGCCGATCGACCATTTCGCCACATGGCCCCGGATCGCCGTCAGGATGTCCGCGATCGAGGTGACCGGGCCGGCCGGCACGCCCTGCACGTTCACCCATTTCACCATCTGCGGCGCGTTCATGAAATGACCATGGGCGTCGATGAAGGCGGGCAGCAGCACCGCGCCCTTCAGGTCGACGATCCCGGTCGCGTCGGTGGCAGTGGCCATGACCTCGGCCCGGGTGCCAAGCGCCAGGATGCGCCCGCCGCCCACGGCAATCGCCTCGACCTGCGGGTTGGCGGGGTCGAGCGTCACGATCGTGCCGCCGGTGAAGATCGTCTCGGCCACGGTTCCCTCCTGGGCGAATGCAAGGCGCGGCAGGCCGAACCCGCCAACGGCAAACAGCGCGCCCGTCCCCAGGCTGACCTTCAGCACCTGCCGGCGGGACGGATCGATTGCGGAGTCGGAGTCGGCGTCGTGCATGGCTGAAATCCTGTCTTGCTGGTGTCGGTGCGTGTGGCGGCAAGAATGGGAACGCAAGCAGAAGATCAGGCCGGACCGGCCCGGTCGAGCGCCGCGGCAACCAGCGACGACAGCCGGTATCGCAGCGCCCCGCAGGCGTCGCAGGCGCCATCGTGGCCGTGATCGTGCCCGTGCCCGTTCCCCTGCCCGTGTTGGTGGCCCGGCAGCACATCGAGACCGGCCAGCCGCCGGGGCGCGACCGCTCCCAGCCGTCCGGACGGGGCCAGCGCAGCCCCCCTGAGCGCCGCCGGTGCCGGTTGCACCCGGCCTTCCAGCACGGTGCCCCAGACCTTGATCCCGACCAGATCCTCGGGCGCCACGTCGTAGGGGCTGGCGTCGAGGATGGTGAAGTTGGCGAACTTGCCCGGCGTGACCGAGCCGATCTCGTCTTCCAGCCGGATCGAATAGGCCGCGTCGATGGTGATAGCTTTCAGGGCGGTGTCGATGTCGATGCGCTGCTCCGGCCCGGCAACCTCGCCCTCGGCGGTCATCCTTGTCATCGCGGACCAGACCAGCTGCAGAGGCTTAGCCGGCGCCATCGGCATGTCGGAATGGAACGACATTGACATCCCCGCCGCCCGCGCATCCGCCAGCGGCACCATCCGGGCGGAACGCTCCGGGCCGATGCCCACATCCTTGTACCGGCCGGCCAGCGCCGTGACATAGTAGGGATTGGCGCTGACGATGGCGCCAAGCCGGGCGGCGCGGTTGACCTGATCGGTCTGGGCGAAGCCGAAATGCACGATGGTCATGCGGTGATCGAAGCGCGGGGTCCGCCGTTGCGCCTGTTCCAGATTGTCCAGCAGGACATCCATGCCCAGATCGCCGTTGTTGTGGACATGGATGTGGTATCCGGCCTCCCAGAAGGTCTGGAAGGCATAGGCGAACACGTCCGGGTCCATGATCCAGGCGCCCTCGTGGCCGTCGGTATAGCCGTCCTTCATCATCATCAGCTGGCTGTAGATCGCGCCATCGGTCAGAAACTTGATCTGTTGCGGCAGATAACGGGTGCGCCCCGCGCCCCAGTCCAGAACGCCTTCGGCCATCGCGACCATCGCCACCGGATCGTCCCGCTCGACCGCCGCGAAGGTCTTGCCGTCGCCGATGAAGTAGTGGTTGAACGGCGTCTGGTCGGCCGAATAGACGGCATTGATCGCGTCCTGCAGCGGCCGCGAATAGAAGCCACCCGGCTCGCAGCAGGTGGTGATTCCGTTGCGATGGTAATAGTCCACCGTGAACTCCAGGCCCTGGCGCAGCCGATCGGGGGTGGCCACGGCCGGTGCCAGCTTCTGCAACAGCTTCAGCGCGCCCTGTTCGTAGAAATGCCCCGCCGCCATGTCGCTCTGCGCCGCCTCGCTGGCGGTGAAGGTGGCAAGGAAGGCGTCGTCGATGCCGTAGACCTCCATCACCTTCGTGTTCAGGAAGAACTCGTGGCAGGACCGGTGCCAGATCACCACCGGGATGTCCGGGGCCAGCGCATCGAGCATGTCGCGGCTGATCGGGCCGTGGAAGTAATGGTGATAGCCCCAGGTCACGAAGGTCTGCGCCGCGTCGCCATGGGCAGCCAGCGCCACCATCAGGCGCGCCTGATAGCCGGCCGCGTCGCGGACCTGCTCGGAAAAGCCGCCGACCGTGTCCCAGGGCTCGATCGAGATCACGACCGAGGGCATGGTCAGCCCGGCCAGCACCGGATGGACGTGCTGTTCGACGAAGCCCGCGATGATCACCTTGTCGGCAAAGGTCCGGTCCACCCGGAAGGGCTGGTCGCCGGCCATCGCCTGCAACTCGTCCAGCGACCCGACGGCGGCAATGCGGCGCCCGACCACCGCCACGGCCTCGGCGCGCGGGCGGGCCGGGTCCATGGTGAGGATTTCGCGCGCGACGAAGATGGTCGCCTTCGAGGCGGGTTGGGTGGCCCGCCCGATATCCTGAAGGCCGACGGCCTGCCCGAAGGCCGGACCGGCGAAGCCCAGCATCGACACGCTGCCGAGCGCCTTCAGAAGACCCCGGCGCCGCGCATCCGCCCGGGATCCGGCCGTGCCGCTTCGCTGCTGTGTCATCCGTCTGTCCTCCGCGCTCCGGTCCCGCGATGTCGTCTTGCGGCTGACGAGACGCACACCACCCGACCGGTCGGGGTCAGGCTATCACCCCCGCCGGCGGCGAATTGTCGGAATTGCAACAATGCGGACGGAAATCCTGAAATGTTCACCCTCGGCTTTGACGTGCTCTGATACAGGCTGGTTGAGCCGGAACCAGGATGTCGGTCTGGTTCGCCGTTCCACACCGCCGCTGTCCCGAGGGTCGATGAAGCGAACCGAAGCCGAACAGTTGATCCTGCAGGGCGGCTGGCTTGCCGCGCAATCGGCCCCGTTCCAGACCCTGATCCTTCGCAAGGCGCGCCTGATCGCCTTCCCGGTCGGCAGTTTCGTCTATCACCTGGGCGACGAGGTCGGTGGTATCTACGGCATTGTCGAGGGCGGCGTGGGTATCCATGTGCCGCAGCCGGATGCCGAGACGACCCTGGCCCATATCGCCCGTCGCGGCGTCTGGTTCGGCCACGGGCCGCTGATCACCCGACGCAACCGGGTGCTGGAGTTCTCGATCATCGAGCCCTCGCTGCTGTTCCACGTCCCGCTGGCGGCCCTTGACGAGATCGGGGCCGCCGATCCGGCCAATCCGCGCGCGCTCTATGCGGTCAGCGAATTCGGCATGGATATCGCGATCGCAACCATCGCGACGCTCCAGATCCGGAATGTCGAGCGTCGGATCGCCGCCACGCTGCTGCGGATCGCGCCGCCGGGAGAGGTTCCCGTGGATCTGTTGGTGACCCAGTCACAGCTTGGCGAAATGGCCAATGTGGCCCGCGATGTGGTCAACCGGGTGCTCGCGGACTTTGAGAAGAAGGGCCTGGTACGGGTGGCCTACAAGAAGGTCACCCTGCTCGACACCGCGCGGCTGCGAGGCCAGGTGACTGGCATCGCATAGAGTCAGGACCCACGTGAAGTCGGTTCCGCGGCACCAGAATGCTGGTGGCCCGGCAACCGGGGGGGGCGCGGTCGCCGCCAGCTCGAAAGCGCTGCGGCAAGCCGGAACCGTCTGACGATGACGGGTGACGGTCGGCGCGGAAACGATCCGGGGGATCGTTCCGGCCCGGAACCGGCGCAGCCCCGGGACAGTCCGGCCGCGCGCCAAGGCAGACGACGGGGTTCGCGCGGAACCTGACTCGGCGGATTGGCCGGGACTGGAGCGTTGCGGACCACGGCACGTCCGGCCGCCGGCAGAAGGCCGCGGCCGTCAGGATCCCCGGCCGTGGCTCGAAAGGCCCGCTGCGCCTTCTGGTCGGCAATGGGCCCCTGTCGGCACGGTGGGAGATGCCGGCGCCAAAACTCCCGCCAAAGGCGTCACCGGCCTGACAGGACGTCGGCCATCAAGCCTCTCGGGCCTGTGGTATCCGATCCACCCGACCGCCGCGTCGGGCGGCCTGATCAGGCGGCCACGGTGGCATGGGCCGCAGCGGCGCGGGACTGGCCGTATGAGCCTTCGATGCCCGAACCGCCATAGAGCCACTCGACGCTGTCGTACCATTCGGCCGGGGTCTTCGAACGCATAATGGCGTTGCGCAGTTCCGCGTGGCCGCCGGCCGGGTGGTAGATGTGCTCGCCGATCCAGCGTGACTGCAGCTGAACGCGGCCGGTGCGCAGCCGGCGCTTCTGCTGGAAGCTCGAGAAGGCAGTCTCGAGGTCCGGGATCGCGGACAGTTCGGACGCGATGCAGACCGCGTCCTCCATTGCCATGCAGGCGCCCTGGGCGAAATACTGCAGCATCGGATGCGCCGCATCGCCCAGCAGCACGACCCGGCCATCCTGCCAGTTGCTGACCGGATCGCGGTCGCAGAGCACCCAGAGCTTCCAGTCCCGGCCGTGGTCGATGATCTTCTTCGCCCGCGCGTTGACATGGTCGAAGCCGCGCTTCACCTCCTCGGCGCTCACCGGCCGGCCGGCGACCGGCTCGGGTGCGTTGTTGTGGAAGGTGACGACCAGGTTGAACACCTTCCAGCCCGACAGGGGATAGTGGACGATGTGGCATTTCGGGCCGGCCCAGAGGGTGGCGGCGTTCCAGCGCAGATCCTCGGGCATCAGTTCGGTCGGGATCACCGACCGGTAGGTGGTGTGGCCCGAGACCCGCGGCGCCCCGTCGGCCACGACCTTCCTGCGGATGTTCGACCAGAGGCCGTCGGCGCCGATCAGCGCCGTCCCGGTGACGGTCTCGCCGCCCGCGAGGGTCGCGGTGACCGATCGCCCGTCCTGGGCGTAGTCGATCACCTCGGATCCGGTGCGAAGCTCGATCAGCGGGTGCGCCCGCGCCGCGCCGAGCAGGGCGCCATGCAGATCGCCACGGTGGATGACACCATAGGGGTTGCGGAACCGGGTGCGGAAGGCGTCGTCGAGCGGAATGCGGGTGACCTCCTCGCCGCTGATCGCATCCATCAGGCGCAGGCTGTCGATATAGACGGCAAGCGCCCGCGCCTCGTCGCCGACGCCGAGCCAGTCGAAGCAATGGAAGGCGTTCGGGCCGAGCTGGATGCCGGCGCCGATCTCGCCAAGAACCGGCGCCTTTTCAAGGACGATCGAGCGGAACCCCTTCCGCGCAAGGCCGAGCGCGGTCGAGATGCCGCCGATGCCGCCGCCGGCGACGAGGATGGGCAGAGCCTGGGTCATGTGGGTTTCCTTCCCTTCGGGAGCATGCGTTGGGTCCTGTCGGGGCCGGTTCGGCCCGGCCCTTGGCTGATCGTTCTGCCGGTCTTGCGGTCAGGCGGCATCGGCGTCGGGTTGCCGCGCGGCGTGGGCATCGGCGAAGGCGGGAAGCGCCTCGCAGGCCTGCCGCAGCCCGCGGAGCCGCGGGAAGGGCGCCAGATCGAGACCGAAACGGTCGGCCGAGGCCATCTGCGGGATCAGGCAGATCTCGGCCAGGCCGGGCCGGTCGCCGAAGGCGAACGCCGCCTCGGGCTGGCGTGCCAGCAGTGTTTCGCAGGCCGCAAGGCCGTCGCCGATCCAGCGCTGGCACCAGGCGTCGAGCGCCGGCTGGTCGGCGCGGAAGCTCTCGCGGAGACAGGCGAGCACCCGCAGGTTCTGCAGCGGGTGGATGTCGCAGGCGATCACCTGCGCGAAGGCCCGCGCCCCGGCCCGCCGGATCGGGTCCGCGGGCAGCAGCGGCGGTTCCGGGTGGGTCTCGTCCAGCCACTCGATGATCGCAAGCGACTGGGTCAGGACCGCGTCGCCGATCCGGAGCGTCGGGACCAGCGCCTGGGGGTTGAGGGCGCGATAGGCTTCGGCCTGCTGCTCGCCCCGGCGCAGATGCACCGGGTGGAACTCCGGCGCGATCCCCTTCAGATTGAACGCGATCCGGCAACGCCAGGCCGACGAGCTGCGGAAATAGCCGTGGAAGGTCAGGCCACCCGTCATTCCGGGGCGCCTACGGTCAGGGCGACCGGGTCGAGCCCGTCGATCGTGCCATGGATCACATCCCCCGGCACCACCGCCCCGACGCCGGCTGGAGTGCCGGTATAGATCAGGTCGCCGGGCGCCAGATGGTAGTAATGCGACAGGTGGCTGACGAGTTCGGCCACCGACCAGACCAGGTCGGACAGTTTCGCATCCTGCCGGACGGTGCCGTTGACGCTCAGCCGGATCGGCTGGTCGGCCAGGGTGAAGGCGGCGGCGCGGGTGATCGGCGCCATGATCGCCGAGCGCTCGAAATCCTTGCCCAGGTCCCAGGGTCGCTGCTTGGCGCGGGCAGCGAGCTGCAGGTCGCGCCGCGTCATGTCGAGGCCGCAGGCGAAGCCGAGGATCGCCTGGGGGGCGTCCGTCACCCCAAGCTTCCAGGCCGGGGCGCCGATGGCGATCACCAACTCCATTTCGTAGTGATAGTTCTCGGTACCCGGCGGGTAAGGCACCGTCGCCCCGGTCGGCACGATCGCCAGCGGCGACTTGGTGAAGTAAAACGGCGCCTCTCGGTCGACCTCGACGCCCATCTCCCTGGCGTGCTCGGCGTAATTGCGGCCGACGCAGAAGATCCGGTGCACCGGGAACTCCGCGCGCTCGCCCCGGACCGGAACGGTCGGAAGCTCGGGCGACGGGAACAGCCGGGTGGCCGGCTTCTGGGTGGCGGTATCGGTCAAGGTCGTCTCCTCCTGTGATGTGCCGGGGCCTTCCCCCGTGCATTCGGCAAGTCGCCCGTTAGATCGTATGTTCATCGTCAGTCAGCGTGTCACTTGGCCGGTGTCGCCCGGCCCGCCGGGTTGGGATGGCTTGCCGGAAAGGCCGGCAGGGCTGCTCGTGGCAATCCACCGGGTCAGGCCGGCAGCCGTGCCGTGAACCTCCGGCCCCCGGCCGGCCCGCAGGCTGCGATCGGTCGGCGCCACGGCACCGCCCCCGGTGCCAAACGCGGCGTCGAGTTCCGGCAGCAGCCGTTCGACCATGTCGGACGGCATGTCGATGTAGGCGCCCGTCGTGTCGAGATCGACGGCGTGCAGCCAGATCTCGCGCGCCCGCATCCAGGGCGTGTCGCGGACGGGAACGCCCCCGACCACCGCGTCCCACTGATCATCGCTCAGGTCGCGCCACTCGACATTCAGATGCACCTCGGCGTGCTGGAACAGGTTCCGCAGCGCCCGGGCAGGAAGCGTCGCGCCGAGCTCGACCTCGGCGGCCTGCGCCTCGGCCGACTCGTGCGCCGGCATCTCGCCACCGGTGCGCGCGCATTCGACCAGCCGAGCCAGCGCCCGGGCGTTGTAGCCGACATGGGCGACGACATGCGACCGCGTCCAGCCGGGGACGCGCGACGGCGCGGTCAACCCGTCGTCAGGCAGGTGGTTGAGCAGGCGCGCGAAATAAGCGGTGCCGCGCCGCGCCCATCCCAGTTCGCGGGCGGGAGCGGTGGCGGCGTCGTGGCGCGCGCCGGCGCCTTGCCGCGCGCGAAGGGCCGCGCGCGCGGTGTCCTCGCCCGCGCCGCTCACCGGACCCTCGGCTCGATCTGGGTGCGGGCGAAGTGCAGCCGTTCCATGATCGGCGCATCCGAGAAGCGGAACAGGTCGAACTGCGTCTCGGCCCAGAGCGACCAGGGCACCCACGAGGGAATGACGAAGAGATCGCCGATCTCCAGCCGATGCTCGACGCCGTCGATGACGACGCCGCCCCGGCCCTCGAACACCTGGAAGACCGTCGAGCCGACCTCGCGCCGCGTCGGCGTCGCGGCCCCGGCACGCAACCTGTGGAACTCGGCGCGGATCGTCGGCATCACGTCGCCGCCGGTGGTCGGATTGACATAGCGCACCGCAGCATGGCCCTGCTCGACGGTGGCGGGCTGGCCCTCGTCCTCGAGCAGCAGCTGTTCCGTCAGCGCGCGGTCGGTGTGTTCCCAGCGGTAAGCGCCGATCGGAGACGACACCGTGTCCTGCAGGCCCGAGAGCGGGCGCAGGCCCGGGTGGCACCAGAGCCGTTCCGAGCGCGAGAAATTCGGCGTGGCGTAGTCGGTGACGCGCTCGGCACCGAACTCGAAGAAGCCGACATCGTTCTGCCAGGAGAAGGGGATGTCGAGCCCGTCGATCCAGGCCATCGGCTTGTCGGTATCGTTGTGGTGGCCGTGGAAGTTCCAGCCCGGTGTCAGCAAGAAGTCGCCCCGGCTCATCCGCACCGGGTCGCCGTTGACCACGGTCCAGACGCCCTCGCCCTCGACCACGAAGCGGAAGGCGTTCTGCGAATGGCGATGCTCGGGCGCGGTCTCCCTGGGCCCGAGGTACTGGATCGCCGCCCAGAGCGTCGGCGAGACATAGGCCTTGTCACCGAGGCCGGGGTTGGCAAGCCCGATCGCCCGGCGCTCGCCGCCGCGGCCGACCGGGACGAGACGCCCGGACTCCTCGGCCAGGGGCAGCAGCTTCGACCACTTCCAGACGTGAGGCACCGCCTGCGGTCTGGGATGCACCGGCATCAGATCGCCGATCTGGGTCCAGAGCGGCATCAGGTGTTCGTCCGCGAAGCCCTGGTAGAGCGCGCGCAACGCCGGGCTGTCCTCGGGCTGCATCGCGTTGGCGTGAGCGTCGGTGACAGCGGTCATCGTGGACATGGCGTCCTCCTTTTCGGCAGGTGGTGGGGGCGCGGCGCCGGCACGGCGCGGGCGGGGGAATGACGAAGCCGTTGACCGCCGCCGGCTTCGGCCCGGAACGGATCGGAAGCGGTCGGCAAGGAGCCGGCCGGGGATGGCGCCGCCGATCAGCGCCAGCGGGACGGCACGCGCGCCCTCGGCATTGATCCCGGCGCGCGGCCCACCTCGGACCGCCAAGGGCCGAGCGCAAGGACCAGCGGCAGACCGCGGGCGCCCATCCACCCGATCGGGACGCGCGACACGATCCACGCAAATGTACGGAAGCGCTCCGCGTCCGCAGAGGAAACGGCTGTCATGGGTGATGTCCTCCCGTCTGTCCTTGAACCGGGTCCTCCACCCTTCACTTGATGTGTATACTGATGATTCGCATGCTTGTCCATTAAAGGTTAGCATGCTTGTCATTTTGGGGTGCCCACTGTAAGCAAGTGCAAACAGGGATTTCCGCCATGTCCGACCTCTACGATCTTCCCGGACACCTGATCCGCCGCCTGCATCAGATCTCGGCGGCGATCTTCGCCCACCGGATGGCCGAAGCCGGACTCGATCTCACGCCCGTGCAGTTCGCCGCGCTCACGACGGTCGGGGACAATCCCGGCATTGACCAGGCGACCCTTGCCGGGCTCATCGCCTACGACAAGGTCACCATCGGGGGGGTCGTCGACCGCCTGGTTCAGAAGGGGCTTCTGCGCCGCGAGGTGAGCACGCAGGATCGCCGGGCGCGGGTCCTGACCCTCTGCGACGAAGGTCAGAGGCTTCTGGCACGCGCCCTGCCTGAAATCCGGCTCGTGCAGGACGACACTCTCGCCGGTCTATCGGAGGACGAGCGCGAAAGCCTTGTCGGACTTCTCCGCAAGGCCACCGACGCCGCCAATGACCAGAGCCGCGCACCGCTGCGCCTGATCGACTCCAGGTCGGAGTAGCCCCCCGGAGGACGTCTGCCCGGTCCCCGGCGATCTGGTCGGCAGGGCCCCGCGGATGGTCTCGTGAGGCGACTTGCGGCGCGACAGCGAAAGCGACGCACCCACAGCACCCGTTCCTTCGCGGGGCCATGGGCTGGGAGATCCGCCAGCTGGCGCCGATACCGGTCGAGACCATGGAGTGGAAATGCGCTACGGCGCGGACAGACCCCGAAGGCTCAGGGCCGCTCGACGGGCTCCGGATCGTGTCCCCGACACCCCCGGTCCGGTCGTCCGTCAGGCCCGCAGGCCGGAAATCCCGTCACGCTGACCAACCCGTCTCAGCCGCCCGCCGGCACCGATCACCAAGCGTGGCGATGCGGAGGCAACGGTCGTATCAATTCCGCGACGGACCCCGGTACAGCGCCGGATGAGGGCCACCCGGCCAGGAATGCGGTCCCACCGCCGGGCCGGCCGCCGGAAGTCCGGCGGTCCGACGGCAGGGCTTCCGCCCGGACCGCCGCGCAGGCCTGCAAGGGATCGAAAGGTCGAGGACCTTCGGCCAGGAAATTCGGATTCGCGGGGTCCTTGCCGCTTTCCCTCAGCCATGGCACTGGCCGGTGCCGCTTTCGCCCACCACCCGCTGGCTGCAGACCGGACCGGCGCGGCCTGAGCGTGGTTGGCACCTGCGAACCGGTCCGGGCGCTGCTCAGGCCCGGTCGGCGGCGGCGCGGGCGGGTTGCAGCCGGTCGCGGGTCGCGGCGAGGATCCGTTCGGCCAGCGCCCGGTCGTTGACAGAGCGCGCCAGGATCACGGCACCGGCCAGCGCGGCAAGCGCGTGCAGCCCGTCGTCGAGAGACCGCGCGCCATCCGTCCCCGGCAGGGCGGCGGCCAGTTCGGCGCTCATCGCCTCGATGCCGCGGGCGAAGGTTTCGGCAAGGCCTGGATCGCCGGCCCGGCCCGCATCGGCGCAAAGCGCGGGGGTGACGCAGCCCTCGCCCGGGCGGTCCACATGGGCCAGCGAAAGGTAATGGTCGACGATGGCGCCGAAGGCGTCGGGACCGCGGGACCGGAGCCCGGCCCAGCGGTCTGTCGAGCGTTCGAAGCCGAACCGGCTCGCTTCCGCGGCCAGCGCCGCCTTCGAGGCGAAATGCCCGTAGAAGCCGCCATGGGTCAGGCCGGCCTCCTGCATGATCTCGGCGATCGTGACCCCGTCAAAGCCATGGATGCGGAACAGCCGGCTCGCCGTCTCGACGATCAGGCGCCGCTTCTCTGCCACCTGTTCCCGCGTTCCGCGCACCGCACCCCCTCCGTTCAGTTGGCCAGAATAGCAGCCCTGCCGGCGGCGTCCACAGGCGACGGACGGTCACGCTTCCGCGCCGCCCGTGGGGGAAAGCATCGGGACGAGGTCCGCCGTGGTGAGGATGGCATGGGCAAAGGTCGGCCCGTCGATCTCGTGGGCGGCGTGCATGGCTTCGGCGGAGAAGGCCGCGGTGGCGTCGCGCACGAGGGTGACGTGATAGCCCAGCTCGGAAGCGTAACGGCCGGTGGTCTCGAGGCAGGTGTTGGCGATCATGCCGATCAGGATCACATGGCTGATGCCGCGCTGCCGCAGCAGGATGTCGAGGTCGGTGTTGGCGAAACTCGACCCGCCCCAGTGTTCCTTGACCACGGTGTCGCCCGGCTCCGGCCCGAAGCCGGGGAACCACTCGGCACCCCAACTGCCGCGCGAGAACAGCTGCATGGCGTGGGCGCCCAGCTGGTAGGGGGTCGGATGGCGCCAGCCCGCGAAGTCGGTCGGCTCGTGCTGGTGATGGGGCAGGATGAAGATCGCCACGCCGGCAGCCCGCGCGGCGTCCCGCACCCGGGTCAGGTTGCCATGCAGGTCGACCGCGCGGGCGACCTCGCCGACCAGCGGCCACATCTTGCCGTCCTCGGCCAGGAAGTCGTTGTAGGGATCGATGAAGAGCAGCGCGGTTGCGCCGGCGGGATAGGGATGGTCAGCCATTGTCGGTCTCCGGTCGGGTCAGGCGGGCGCGGGTTCGTAGCGCGCGCCGGGGTCGCGGCGGGACAGGTTCGGCCACAGCGCCCGACGCGCGGCGCGGAAGGCCTCCCAATCCGCCGCATCGGGAAGCGCGGGGATGGTCACGGTTTCGCCAAGATCGAAGCCGGCCATCGCCGCGGCGACCATGTCCTCCACCTCCATCACCAGGTCCGGCGGGAAGCCTGCCACGTCGATGCCCGAGCGGTCCCAGATCGCGGTGCGGGTGATCCCCGGAAGCACCGCCTGCACGCGGATGCCGCTCGGGCCTAGCTCGTGGGCAAGGCCTTCGCTCATGGCCAGCATGAAGGCCTTGCTGGCGGTGTATCCGATGCTGATGCCGGGGGCTTCGCTGGTCAGCGCCACAACCGAGGCGATGTTGATGATGCCGCCCTGGCCGCGGCCGAGCATGGCCGCGGCGGCAGCGCGCGCCAGCAGGGTCGGTGCCAGCACGTTGAGCATCGTGAGGGCGGCCAGCGCATCGGGGTCCATCGATGCGATCGGCCCCGAGACCGCCATGCCGGCATTGTTCACGAAGAGCGCGATGTCCGGGGCCGCAAGCCGGGCCGCCACCCGGTCGAGACCGGCCCGGTCGGTGAGGTCGGCGACCAGCACCTCGGCGCTTCGGCCCCTCGCCTCGATCGCGCGGGCCACATCCCGCAGCCGGTCGCCGCTGCGCGCCACCAGCACGAGGTCATGGCCGCGCGCGGCAAGGGCGCGGGCATAGGTCTCGCCGATACCCGAGGAAGCGCCGGTCACCAGCGCGGTGGTGCCGAGCGGGCTCATGCCTTGGCCTTCCGCGCCGTGGCCTTGACGAAGGTTGCGATCTGTTCGGCCACCGCTTCGGGAAACTCGTGGTGCGGTCCGTGTCCCGC
Organism: Meridianimarinicoccus sp.; assembly: GCA_044221805.1. Lineage (GTDB taxonomy): Bacteria > Pseudomonadota > Alphaproteobacteria > Rhodobacterales > Rhodobacteraceae > Meridianimarinicoccus. The sequence continues at coordinate 8,842 of JBGAOK010000005.1, read as the reverse complement.
ATTCGGCCAGGTGATCAGCTGGACGGTCGGGAAGGCGCCATTGTGGGCGTACCAGTTCTCGACCGGGAAGGGGATGTCGTGGTCGGCGCCGATGTGCAGGATCGGCAGCTGCGTCGTGCGCAGCGCCTCGAGCACGAGTTCGGCAGGGAAGGGGTTGTCCGACGGCTGCCCACCGAGGTTCGCGGCGGCCCAGTCCGCCGGGACCGGCGGGCTGCGCCCCTCGGTGCGGGCGGCGATCCGGGCGACCGACCGCGCGGCGGCGGCGACGCTGTCGGGGTTCTTCGGTTCGAAGAACAGGATCGTCTCATGTTCGAGCGTATAGTCGGGGATGACGGCGGTGTCGTAGAACAGCTGCTCGCCGCGCTTCACCTGCGGTCCGGGGGGAATGCAGCCGATCAGCACCGCATGGGACAGCCGCCCGGGATGGACCGTCAGCACCGCCTGCGCCGCCAGGCCACCCAGCGACCAGCCGCCGATGATCACGTCGGAAAGATCCAGCGCCTCGATCAGGTCGCTCGCGTCCCTGGCCAGGTCGAACGGGTTCATGGAACGCTCGCCGGTCGAAAGGCCCAGGCCGGAATAGTCGAAGGTGATGACCCGGAAGCCGTTGCCGGCCAGCGCGTCGAGGAAGGCCGGATCCCAGACATCCATGGTGCCGCGGAACCGGACGCAGAGCACGATCGGCTGGCCGGTGCCGATCGAGCGATAGGCCAACCGGCGTCCGCCGGTCTCGACGAAGCGGTTCGGCGCATCGACGGCGCCCCTGCTCAGCGTCCCTGTGGTCATCGGGTGCTTCCCTTTCCGGATTTGCTTCGCCGAGCCTCGCAGGCCGGCAGGGGCGGATCTTGGACGTTCCTGCGCCTTCGCGGCCCAGCCGCGCGACCGACGCCGGGTCTCGGGCAGACAGCGGGACACCCCGATGTCTCGAGCAACCCGGATCACACTGACCGACACCCTGCCGGCCTTGTCGATGCCACCGGCGCCGACAATCGTGACGATCCGCTCTCGCGCGCCGTTGGCCGATCAGCAGGGCGACGGAGTCTTCGCGCCCGACCAGCGGTCTGGGTGACGTCGGAAAATGTCTAGCCGTGCCCGCTGGCCAGGCCTGTCCGGCGCTCGACCGGCATGATGAACCGGTATCCGCGGCCGGTGTGATTGATGATGAACGACGGTTCCCGCGCGGAATCGCCAAGCGCCCGGCGCAGCGCCGTCATGTGGACGCGCAGGGTCGCGCCGTCGGTGGTCCGGTCTTCCCAGACCGCCGCGACGATCTCGCGCTGGCTGATCGTCTCGCCGGCGTGGTGGACCAGAATGCACAGGACATCGAAGGCCCGGCCGCCCAGGCGGACCGTTTCGTTGCCGTGCAGAAGCACCCGTCGATCCGGTTGAAGCACGAACCCGGCAAAGGCGTATTGATCCCTCATCTCGCCTCCACCGACAGGCCCTGCCGGAATCAATCTCCGGCAGCGAGGACAAGGGTCTCACAGGGTCGTCGGATTTTCAATGTCAATCGTCATGAAAAAAATCCGCGGCCCGGTCGCCGCGACGCCAGGCGCCGGGGCTGCGTCCGGTCACCCGCGAGAAGGCCCGCGTGAAGTGCGACTGATCGCAGAACCCGGCCGCAAGGGCGATGTCGGACAGCGGCATCGTGCGGTCGCCGAGAAGCTGCTGGGCGTGCGCGCAGCGCAGCCGGGTCAGGTACTGGATGGGCGCGAGCCCGGTCGCGGCCTTGAACGCCCGGCTGAAATAGGCCGGCGACAGGCCCACGGCCCCGCTCATGTCCTCGACCGAGATCCGGGTGTCGATGCTGGCGCGCAGCAGCGCCTTGGTCCGGTCCAGCCGCCAGGCCACGAGCGGTTCGGTCCGGGGCGTCCCGGCGCCGGCCGGTCGCACGAAAGCGGCCTGGTGCCGCCTTCCGTCAGGACGATTCTGCACGCGCATGGTCAGACCTCCGGCCGTTGCGAGGTACAGCCTGCGCCATCGCCGCGCCGGGGCAGAGTTAAGAGGTGTTAAGACCTGCGTCGGCCAGCGCGGCGCGGCCTTGCCGCAGTCACGGGTGCAACAGGGGTGGCGCGATGACGGGGCCTTCGCAGACCGCCGCCCGGGCGGTCGCTGCCCGGGTCCGGGCCGGGTGACGCCGAGGCGCGGCAGGATTCTACAAGGCGCGGGCGCCGTTCGGGTGCAGACTGGCTTCCAGCCCGAACCCCGCAACCCGATCAGAGGACCGCCGGCATGGAAGACGCCGTTCCGCGCCCCGATGCAGCCGAGCAGGTCCTCGGCACCGCCATCGCCGGCATCGTCGAGAAACAGCGGGCCTTCGCCGCGGCGGGAACCGCGCGCGACGTGGCCTTCCGGCGCGACCGGCTGCGCCAGTTGAAGAGCGTCCTGAAGCAGAACGAATCCCGGCTGTTCGAGGCGATCGCCGCGGATATGCGCAAGTCGCCGTTCGAGTCCTACCTGACCGAACTGGGCCTCGTGTATCACGAGATCGACGAGGCCATCGCCCGCGTCGCAGCCTGGAGCCGGTCGCAGCGCCGGTCGACCGGCATCATGAACTGGCCGGCAAGCGGCAGGATCGTCCCCGAACCCTTCGGCGTCACACTGGTGATCGGGGCGTGGAACTATCCCTATCAGCTGACCCTCGCGCCGCTGGTGGCCGCCATGAGCGCGGGCAACACCTGCATCGTCAAGCCGAGCGAACTGCCTGCCCGGACCTCGGCGGCGCTGGCAACGGTGCTGAACGGCGCCTTCGACCCGGCCTATCTGCATGTGGTGGAAGGCGGCGTTCCCGAGACGCAGGCCCTGCTGGCCTGCCGGTTCGACAAGATCTTCTTCACCGGCTCGACCAGTGTCGGGCGGATCGTCGCCCGGGCCGCGGCCGAGCATCTGACCCCGGTGACGCTGGAACTGGGCGGCAAGAGCCCCTGCTTCGTCATGGCCGACGCCGATCTTCCGATGACCGCCCGGCGCCTGATGTGGGGCAAGCTGCTGAACGCCGGACAGACCTGCATCGCGCCCGACTACGTGCTGGCCGAACGGCCGGTCTACGAAGCCCTGCTGGCCGAGCTTGCCCGGCAGATCCCGCTTCTGGTCGGGACCGATCCGAAAGCCAGCGACAGCTACATCCGGATCATCAACCGCCGCAATCTCGACCGGCTGGCGAGCCTGCTGGACCCGGCCAAGGTCTTCGCCGGCGGCACCATGGACGCGGACGAGACCTACCTTGCCCCGACGATCCTGCGCGACGTCGGCTGGGACGACCCGGTGATGCAGGAGGAGATCTTCGGGCCGATCCTTCCGGTCCTGCCCTTCGACGACATCGACGCCGCGATCGCGGCGGTGAAGGCGCGCCCAAAGCCGCTGTCGCTTTATGCCTTCACCCGGAACCGGGCGCTGCAGCAGCGGCTGGTGGACGAGATCCCGTTCGGCGGCGGCTGCATCAACGACGTGGTGATGCACATCACCGCGACTGGTCTTCCCTTCGGCGGCGTCGGTGCCTCGGGCATGGGCAGCTATCACTCGGAAGCGGGGTTCCGCGCCTTCAGCCATTACAAGAGCGTGCTGTCCAAGCCGTTCTGGTTCGAGGCGCCGGTCAAGTACCCGCCGCACCGGCCCTGGAAGACCATGCTGATCCGCCGGTTGTTCGGCTGATCCCGCGATCGCCGTGCGGGCATCCCTGGCGGTGCCCGGCCAATTCCGCCCCGACCTGCGCGCCCCGTCTCGCCGGGTCATCCTTCGATCAATGGAGTTGCTCATGACCTATGTCGGCCTGCTCACCTTCCTGCACACGGCCATCAGTTTCGCGGCCATCGGCTTCGGCGTCCCCGCCGTCGCATCGCTGTTCCACCGGGACGATCTCCGGCGGTGGCGCGGGCCGTTCGTCGTGACCGCGGTCGTGACGACCGGGTCGGGATTCCTGTTTCCCTTCATCGGGCCGACGCCGGCGTTCCTGGTCGGGATCGTCGCGTCCATCATCCTTGTCGCCCTGATTGTCGCCGGCCGGCTTCTGCCGGGCAGCCGGCTGCTGCGCGGGATCCATGCCGGCGCCATGGTGGCGAGCCTGTACCTGCTGGTCTTCGTCCTGATCGCGCAGGCCTTCCTGAAGGTGCCGGCCCTGAAGCAGCTGGCGCCGACCGGAACCGAGCCGGCCTTCGCGATCACCCAGCTGGCCGCGCTTGTCGTCTTCGCCGGCATCGGCCTTGCGGCGCTGCGGGCAGCGACCGGGCCGCGGTCCGCGCGCGTCTGAGGCGGGGCGCCGCCGCGGTACTGATCGCGGGCCGGACCGGCCTCAGGCGACGAAGCCCGCCAGACGCTCGATCACCCAGAATGCGGCCAGCGTGCCTACCCCGTAGGCCACCGCGACCAGGCCGCGCGACCCCGGCGCGAGCAGTCCGCGTCCGGCCGGACAGAGCCGGACAAATGCCGCACCAAGCGCAAGGACGACGGCGATGAACAGGACCTGCCCCGCCTCGACGCCGAGGTTGAAGGCGAACAGCGCTAGCGGCACGTCGCCCTCGGGCAGGCCGATTTCGCGCAGTGCGCTTGCGAACCCCAGCCCATGGAGCAACCCGAAGGCGAAGGCCACGATCCAGGGCGCACGCTCGACCAGGCGCTGTTCGGCGCCGGGAGATTGCAGCAGTTCGGCCGCAAGGAAGGCGATGGACAGCGCCACGACCGCCTCGACCGGAGGCGACGGGACGACGATCCAGCCGAGGCTCGCCGCCGCCAGCGACAGGCTGTGCGCGACGGTGAAGGCGGTGACGGCGCCAAGAAGCGTCCGCCAGTCGCGGACGAGCAGCAGCAGCAGGAACACGAACAGAAGGTGGTCGATCCCGTTCAGGATATGGTCGATCCCAAGCGAGAAATAGCTGGTGAAGACGCTGAGCGGACCCTGCGTTTCGGGAAGGACGAAGGCGGGCGAAGCCGCGGTCAGGCGCATCGCCTTCGAGGCCGCGTCCCCGCCAGGGGTGAAGCGGACCAGCACGTCGGTCCGGGTGCGCTCGAGCCCCTCGATGCGGACCTCGCCCCCGGCAAGACCGCCCGGGCAGGCGGCGATCCAGCCGGTGACGAAAGCCCGCCCGTCGAAGGACGGGGCCGGTCCCCGGCGCGGCGTGCAGCCCTCGGGCAGGACGGCGTCGATCGGCATGGGACGGTCGCCGACCTGCGGGATCCGCCAGGTCACCCGCCAGTCGTCGCCGCCCAGCGGCACCAGGTCAAGGAACCCGGGCTCCAGCGCATGGGCCGCAAGGCGGGTCGGAGCAAGCGCCCCGGCCAGCAGCAGGGCGACCACCAGCGCCAGCCGCAGGATCATCGCCCGAGCACCAGGGCGGGGTCGGGACGTTCGATCCGGTACTGCGCGCGCAGGGCGTCGAAGCGCTCGTCGCGCAGCGTGGCCACGAACCCGGAGCGCCAGTCCTGCGCGACCTTCTCTCGGATCTCGTCCAGCGGCGGCAGCCGCGCCTCGTGCCGCTCGGTGACGCGGACAAGGTGGCGGCCGAACGAACTCGCCAGCGGACCCGTCCACACGCCGGCCGGAACCGCGGCAAGGGTCGCGAAGAAACCGGGGCCGAACACGTTGTCGATGGCCTGCGCGGGGCTGGACCGGATGGCGGCCGGAAGCATCGTCGGCTGACCGACCGACGCCGGCGCGTCGCCCTGCCCGAGCCGCGCCAGACTTTCCGACGCCACCTGCCCGTCATCGTCCTCGGCAAGCAGGACCTGCTCGAAGCCGATAAGCGGCGGGTCGGCGAACCGCTCGCGGTTGGCGTCCAGATGGGCCTGAAGCGTTGCCTCGTCGGGCTCGGTCGCCGCGACGCCGCTTTCGGTCAGGAACTCCATCTTCATCTGGAGCCGCCGCCGGATCACCGCGTCGTCCCTGTCCAGGCCGAGGGCCAGCGCCTCGCGCACATAGACCTCTTCGCGGATGTGCGCCTCGATGAGGGTGTCGAGTTCATCGGGCCCCGGCGGCCGCCGCCAGGTTGCCTCGAACTCGGCCGCGAGGCGTCGCACCTCGTCGTCCGAGATCCTGATGACATCCGGCTGCGTGCCGGGCGGGCTGTCGTCAAGGACGCCGTAGAGCGCGAAGATGGCAAAGGCCGCCGCCGCGAAATGCAGCAGCGGTTCCCTGAACAGACGTCGGATCATGGTGCGCCCGCCCGACCTGTCATGTCGGCGCCACGCGGGACCGGCTGCCGGTGGATCGGGTCCGACGGGGTCGGGTCAGGGCGCATACCAGATCGGCGAGGTATAGGCGCGTTCCTGGGTGGTCATCGGCACGTTATCGGTCATCGTGACGTCAAAGCGCAGGGCCTCGTAGGCGGTCCAGCGCGGCGTCGGGATCTCGATGACCTTGGCGTAGTAGAAGGCAGCCTGAGCCGGATCGAAGTCGGGGTCGGTCCAGACCGTGATCAGTTCGGGATCGCCGATGGTGTTGGTCCAGGTGGCACGGGCGACATCGACAGTGTTGCCGACCGGGGGCAGCTTGCCTTCGGCGTCGGGGACACGCGCATCGCTCCAGACCACGTCATAGACCTTCTCCTCGGTCTCGCCGGCGGCATTCATCCAGCCCTTGACGATCTGGATCCGGTCGAGGTTGCCACTGTAAGGGTCCTTCAGCGCCGCAACAAGGAAACTGGGGGCCTTGCCGTCCGGCGCGGCGGTCAGGTCGCCGCCCATCGGCACGCCCTTCTGATAGCCGGCGGCGGCAGGCAGGCGGGTCCGGGCGTCTTCGGCGGTGTAATCCCAGCCGCCGAAGAACCGCACCGTCATGCGCGGCCCGGTGGTGGCATAGGTTTCCTTCCGCGCCATGGCATCGAAGATCGCCTCGCGCGTATTCTCGGTGGCCCAGACCACCGCAAGCCCGCTGGCCGCCTGTTGCCACCCCAGCGTGTTGAACTTCGGATCCGGCGCCTCGATCACCACGTGCTCCCAGCGATGCGGCTCAGGCTCGACGCCGGAGTGCTTGCCGAAGAAGTTGTCCTCCTCGATCGCCGACAGCGAGGTATGCGCGTCCGTACTGCCGACAAAGCCGAACTTGTAGGGGTTGACCCCCAGCCCGGCCTCCAGCTTCAGCCCGGTCTTCAGCGCCTCACGGGCATACTCGTATTTCAGCATGTCCGGCGTCTTCGCCTCGGTGCCGTTCAGGTTGGCGCGGTCCCAGATCTCGTAGCCGGCGAATTCGTCGGCAGGCGACAGGAACGGATGCGACTCGCCATCGCCCTTGATCTGGGTGATCTCGATCAGCGGCTCGTACTGGATGCGCCGGGCCGCCATCTCGGCGGTCAGCGGCGTGCCGTCGAAATTCTCCACCGTAAACATCCGGCCGTTCGACAGGTTGCCGTTGTGCGGGATCGCCAGCACGTCCGAGCCGGTGCGCGCCTCGAAATCGGCCATGTAGGCCCAGAGGTCCTCGGGGTTCTTGCTGTCGAACTGCGAGAACGGCAGGGTCTGGTCGGCGGCACGGGCGTCGCCGCGGAACAGCACGTTGCGGTGCAGGTTGTAGCCGCCGATCGCCGTCCATTCGAAGCCGATCATCGCCGTGAACACGCCGGGATCGTTGTACCGGTCCGCCAACGCGGTGAAATCCTGCCACGCGTTGCGCACGGCCGTCTCGCTCTTGATCGGCGGCTCATCGCCCGATAGCGAACCGACGATCTCCATCGCGGTGGCGAAGATGGTGTCGAAATTGCCGCTGGTCAGGGCGGCATACCATTTGCGCCCGGTCTCGGTGGCCAGAACCTCGGGGTCGCCGGCCAGAAGCTGCGGCATCAGCCCGTACATTTCGGCATGGTCCGCAATCACCAGAAAATCCAGCGGCCGCGACAGCTTGGCTCGCAGGCCGCCGGTGGACATCACTTCCTGTCCGCTGGCAAAGCGAAACGCGTCCTCCTGCCCGACCCGGTTCAGCGTGCCGGCATCGACGGAAACGGCGGTGTGCAGGTGCGTGTCGCCGAACAGCGGGCGGGTCGGATAGGATCGGCCGGCATAGGGCGAGAACTGCGGCTTGATCACGGCGAAGACATCTTCATCGGTGATGCCTTCGTGATTGTCTGGCAGGGCCTCGGAAAGCGCGGTGGTTCCGACAAGGGATAGCGCGACCGCAAATCCTGTGAGCTTCATGCGAATTCTCGCTCCTTCCTGGTTACGGCGCCGCTTCCCAGGCTTCAGAGCGAACCCGGTTGGCATTTGCGTGCCACCAAACCATAGTCGCGACCGGCGGTCAGCGCGAGTGCATTTGGCGCGGCTATCGCCAGGCAATACGGTGGCGGTTCGCGCCGCCGGTTCTTGCCGATACGGCCCGGGACGGGTGCCATTCCTGGGCTCAGACTCCCCCCAGCGCGGCGTCGAGCCAGTCGAGCGCGCGGCGATTCAAGGCCGAACGGTTCATCATCTCGCAGTGGTCGCCCGCCCCCTCGGCATCGGTGAAATTGATCAGCGTCTTCGGACAGCGCAACCGATCCATCACCATCGGCACCGATCCCGAGCAGGTATCGTCCCCGGCCGCGGTCAGCAGCCCCGGGCAGCGGATATCGTCGGCCCTGCCCTCGAGCGTGAACAGCGACGCAGAGGCGAGATCGCCGCGCAGATCCGCCACCCCGTGCACCCAGAAGCCGTGCTGAACGAAACTCCAGCGCAGCGGGCGGTTGCCTTTGACCCGGGACCCGCCTCTCCTCCGGATTTGCGGAGAGTCCGCGGTTGACTTGCTGTGCCCCCCAACCTTGGATCGCCGGTGACTGGAGTTTTCCGGCTTTATCATGGCGACGGGCTGGCTGCGCCGCCGGGAATGTGCAGCTCGATCGGCACGTTGTATCCGATCGCGCTGTGTGGCCTGACCTCGTTGGAG
>JBGAOK010000107.1:0-11894 GCA_044221805.1 Meridianimarinicoccus sp. | reverse complement strand
GGCGGTCTGGCAGGCGCATCTGCGGCGCATGGCGGCCCGGATCGCCGGGGCACGGCCGGTCTCGCCTGACCTGCGTCTGTCGCGCTTCGACCGCTACGGGCTGCGCTATGTGGCGCTGACCGTCTTCGCGGTGGCGCTGATCTTCGGCTCGGTGCTGCGGGTCGGCGAGGTCGCCGCGGTGGCCGGCACCACCGGCCAGACCGCGGCCGCCGGGCCAAGCTGGGAGGGCTGGATCCAGCCGCCCGCCTACACCGGGCGCCCGACGCTCTATCTCAACGACCTGCCGCCGGGCGTGATCGAGGTGGCGGCGGGAAGCCGGGTGGAGCTGCGCCTTTATGGCGAGGCCGGCGCGCTGGCGCTGGCCGAAACCGTGTCGGGCCGGACCGGCGAGGCCGGCAGCGCCTCGGAAATCGTGCAGGGCTTCGAGGTCACCCAGCCGGGCCGGATCGAGATCCTCGGCAAGGGCGGCGCCGCCTGGGACATCGCGCTGATGCCCGACGCGCCGCCGGTGGTGGCGCTGCAAGGGCCGATGCAGCGCGCCGCCTCGGGCGAGATGACCCAGGGGTTCAGCGCGAAGGACGATTTCGGCGTCGAGACCGGCCGCGCCGTGTTCCGGCTGGACCTGGACAAGATCGACCGGCGCTTTGGTCTGGCCGCTGCCCCGGAACCGCGCGAGGACATCGTGGCGGACCTGCCGATGCCGATCACCGGCGCGCGGACCGAGTTCTCGGAGGCGCTGATCGAGGATTTCTCGAAGCATCCGTGGTCGGGCATGCCCGTCACCATGAGTTTCGAAGTGACCGATGCCGCCGGCAATGTCGGCCGTTCCGCACCCGAACCGCTCGAGGCCCTGCCGGGCCGGCGGTTCTTCGACCCGCTCGCCGCGTCCCTGATCGAACAGCGCCGCGACCTTCTGTGGTCGCGCGAGAACGCCCCCGGCATCGCCCGACTGCTGCGTGCCGTCTCGCATCGACCCGCGGACCTGTTCAAGGTCGAGACCGACTACATGCGTGTCCGATTCATCGCCCGCGACATCGAGGCGACGGCCCCCACCGGCATGAGCGATGCGAAGCGCGACGAACTGGCCGAAGCGCTCTGGGCGCTCGCGGTCTCGATCGAGGAAGGCGACCTGTCCGATGCCATGGCGGCCCTGCGCCGGGCTCAGGAGCGCCTGTCCGAAGCCATGAAGGACGGCGCCACCGACGAGGAAATCGCCCAGCTGATGGACGAGCTGCGCGAGGCGATGCAGAACTACATGCGCCAGCTGGCCGAACAGGCGCAGGACAGCGACCAGCAGCAGGAGATGTCCGACGCCCAGGAGGTCACCGGCCAGCAGCTTCAGGAGATGCTGAACCAGTTGCAGCAGCTGATGGAACAGGGCCGCATGGCCGAAGCGCAGCAGCTTCTCGACCAGCTCAGCCGGATGATGGAGAACATGCAGATGGCCCAGAACCAGGGCCAGGGCCAGCAGACCCCGGGCGAACAGGCGATGCAGGGGCTGCAGGACATGCTGCGCAACGAACAGCAGCTGTCCGACGAGGCCTTCGAGGGCATGCAGCAGGGGCAGGGCCAGAACGGCCAGCAGGGCCAGCAGGGACAGGGACAGCAGGGTCGGTCGCAGCAGGGCCAGGGCGGCGAGCAGAGCGACGGGCGCAGCCTGGGCGAACGGCTGGCCGACCGGCAGCAGCAGCTCAGGGACGAGCTCGAGCGCCAGCGCCAGGGCCTGCCGGGCACGGGCGACGGCTCGGACGCGGCCCGGCGGTCGCTGGACGAGGCTGGCCGCGCCATGGAGGACGCCGAGGACGCCCTGCGCGAGGACGACCTTGCCGGCGCCATGGACAGCCAGGCCGAGGCGATGGACAAGCTGCGCGACGGCATCCAGAGCCTGGGCGACGAACTGGCCCAGCAACAGCAGCAGGGCCAGGGCCAGCAGGGCGAAGCACTGGGGCAGAACGGCCCGCGCGGCCAGCGCGATCCGCTGGGCCGCGACAGCGGCGGCGAGGGCGCGGTGGGTACAAGGGACAATCTGGTCGAGGACGAAGAAGTCTATCGCCGCGCGCGCGACCTTCTGGACGAGATCCGCCGCCGGTCCAGCGACCAGACCCGCCCCGAGACCGAGCTCGACTATCTCAAGCGGCTGCTCGACCAGTTCTGAACCGGGCAGAGCCGTTCCGGGCTGTCGCGGCTGTCACGACCCGCCGGGAGAGCCGCGGTCGCCGGAGGAAAGCACGGACCGGAGCGCGTCCAGAAGCGCCGCCTGCACCCGGTCGCCATGGTCGACGACCATTTCGGCCAGCGGCGTTCCGGCGGGCAGCCAGCGCGCCAACTGCGGCGCGCCGAGATAGAGCGCCAGCGCCGCGCAGCAGATCCCCAGCGATGCGCCATAGCCCATCCGGAAGCCCTTGCGGTGCTGTCGGGCCCGGTAGGTCGCCAGACCGTGCGGGTCCAGCCGGACCGGCAGGTCGCGGTTGTTCGCGCTGGGGCGCAGCGCAGGCGGCGTCGCGCGGGCAGCAGGCCGGGAACCGTCAGGGGTGTCGGACGCAGTGGCGCGGATCAGCGGCGGGCGCGCCGCATGGCGGGCGGCATCGGGATCCTCGACCGCGGCCTCGCTGTCGGCCGGGTCGAGCGCCGCGCCGTCCCGTTCCGCTTGTTGCAGCCGTGCCAGCCGGTCCTGCGCAGGGGTCAGTCGCATCGGTGCTTCGCCCGCGCGGGCGCGGGCTTCGAAGGCGGCTTCCTCGCGCAGGATCCGCAGCACGCCGGGGTCGATCCGCCGCGGCGGCGGCGCGGCGGCGGCAGACCCAGCCGGTTCCGTCAGCCTGTCGTCGTCCTCCGCTGCCCTGTCCCCGTCCAGCCCGGCAGAGGCCGCCGCGCGCGTCGGCGGTCGGCGCGCGTCGGCGGTGCGGGCGGCGGCGAGGCTGCGTTCAGGCTTCGTCCCGCCTCGCTCAGGGCGGCGCGCAGGCGGTCGATGCGCAGGTCGGGCGCTTCGGGATCGGCCGCCCGACCGCTCGTGGCGGCCGGGGGCAGATCGTCTGCGGTGGCCAACGGCGGCGCCCCGCGCGCGGAGGGCGGCAGAGCCTCGGTCGGGAAGGCCGGCAGCTGGTACCAGGCATGGGTGCAGGCGGCGCACTGCACCTCGCGACCGGCGACGGGAACGGCGTTGTCGGGGATCGCATATTCGGCCCCGCAACCAGGGCAGATGATCCGCATGGATGCCCGCCTTTCCTTCGGTCCTGCTCGACCCCGGACACTAGCAGGCTGACTTGGCGGAACAAGGGCTGCCGCTTCGGCACCGGACGTTGCGCGGCCCGTTGCCTTTCGGCAATACAGGACGACGATCCGGCAACGCCCGCGGTCGGGAGGAAGCGCACGACCGGCCGAACGCCGGCGGGCCGAGGGGGAGAAATCGCAGGATGTTCGTACCGGCCTGGCGCTGGATCCGTTCGGGTGTGTTCGTGGTCCAGATGTATGCGGCGATGGCGGTGCTGGCGGTGGTGTTCACCCCTTGGGCCCTTTTCGACCGGGCCGGCGCCTTCGCCGGGATCCGGACCTATTGCCGCTATGTGCGCTGGTCGGCGCGCTGGATGGTCGGCCTCAGGTCCGAGATCCGCGGGCCCGTGCCGGTGGACGAGGTGATGATCGCCGCCAAGCACCAGAGCTTCTTCGACATCATCCTGATCTGCTCGGTGGTGCCCCGGCCCAAATTCATCATGAAGCAGGAGCTGCGCTTCGCCCCGATCCTGGGCTGGTACGCGCTGCGGATCGGCTGCGTGCCGGTGAACCGCGGCCAGCGCGGGCAGGCGGTGCGCAAGATGCTGGCGGATGTCGCCGAAGGGCGCAGCGCGCCGGGCCAGCTGATCATCTATCCGCAGGGCACCCGGGTCGCGCCCGAGGCAACGGCGCCCTACAAGGTCGGCACCGGGTTGATCTATGCCGAGGGCGGGCTGACCTGCATCCCGGCGGCGACCAATGTGGGCGTGTTCTGGCCGCGCAGTGCGATCACCCGCAAGCCCGGCCTCGCGGTGGTCGAGTTCCTGCCGGCGATCGGGCCAGGCCTGCCGGTCGAGACCTTCATGGAGCGGCTGGAAACCACCGTCGAGACCGCGTCCCACGCACTGATGGCCGAGGCGGGCTGGCGCCGGCCCGGCTGATCCTGCCGCCGGGGCGGCCGTTCAGACGTCCCGGTCAGGCCCCAAGCCCGCGGCTGCCCATGGCCAGGTACTTCTGTCGCCGGTCCTGGCGCAGCGCCGCCGCAGCCATCCCGGCCATTTCGGCGAGCATGTCGTTGATCGCGGTGCCGACGCGCGCGATGGTGGTCGCCCGGTCGCGCTGCGCGCCGCCCACGGGTTCCAGGATGATCCGGTCGCAGATACCCAGCTGGAACAGGTCTTGAGCGGTCAGGCGCAGCGCCTCGGCCGCCTCGCGCATCTTCTCGGCGTTCTTCCACAGGATCGAGGCGCAGCCTTCCGGCGAGATCACCGAATAGACCGAATGTTCCAGCATCGCCAAACGGTTCGCCGTGGCGAAGGCGACCGCGCCGCCCGATCCGCCCTCGCCGATCACCACGCTGACCAGCGGCACGCCGATCCTCAGGCATTGTTCGGTCGATCGCGCGATCGCCTCGGCCTGGCCGCGTTCCTCGGCACCCTTGCCGGGATAGGCGCCCGGCGTGTCCACAAGGGTGATCACCGGCAGGCGGAAGCGGTCGGCCAGATCCATCAGCCGCACCGCCTTGCGATAGCCTTCCGGCCGGGCCATGCCGAAATTGTGGTGCAGCCGCGTGGCGGTGTCGTGGCCCTTCTCGTGGCCGATCACCACCACCGGGGTATCGCGGAACCGGGCCAGCCCGCCCATCACCGCATGATCGTCGCCATAGGTCCGGTCGCCGGCCAGCGGCGTGTATTCCGAAAACAGCGCCTCGATGTAGTCCTTGCAGTTCGGCCGGTCGGGATGCCGGGCCACCTGGCATTTCCGCCAGGCCGACAGGTTGCCGTAGAGGGTCTTCAGCAGGTCCTGCGCCTTGCGGTCCAGCGCCTCGGCCTCTTTCGAGACATCCATCTCGGCGTTGGACCGCGCCAGCGCGCGCAGTTCCTCGGCCTTGCCCTCGATCTCGGCAAGCGGCTTTTCGAAATCGAGATAATGAGCCATGGCAAATCCGGCGGTTGCGATCACGCCGCTATATGGACCCAGCCCGTCGCCGATGCAATCGGCGCCGGCCCACCCGGCCGGTCATTGGCCGCCCTTACGCCCTGCAGTTGCTGCAGGGGCGCTGTCGGGATGGGCCCGGGCGGCATCAGGGCGGCGCGGCCCTTCCGTTGGTCTCGAGCCGCTCGGCCAGCCGGGGCGAGGGCGAATCCTCGCCGGCAAGGAAGTTCCCCAGCGACTCGAGCCGCGGGATGTGCTCGCACAGGACCCGCAGCACCACCAGCATCGGCACCGCGACGATCATCCCCACCACCGACCAGAGCCAGGCCCACAGCGCCACCGCGACGAAGACCACCACGGTGTTCAGCCTGAGTTGTCGCGACACCAGCGCGGGGGTGATCAGGTTGCCCTCGACCGTGGTCAGGGCCACATAGGTCGCCCCCACCAGCAGCGGATTGACGAACCCCGGCATCGACACGAAGGCGACAGCCGCCGACAGGACCACGCCGGCAACCGCGCCCAGATAGGGGATGTAGTTGAACGCGAAGGCGATCACCCCGAACAGCGCGGGCTGCGGCATGCCCCAGGCCCACATGCTGACCGCCACGGCGACACCCAGCGCGGCATTGATCAGGGTGATCGTGCCGAGGTAGCTGCCGAGGCTTTCCTCGATCATGTGCATCGCCTGCAGCGCCTTCCGCTTGTCGCCGAAGCCCGCGAAGCTTTCGACCACGCGACGGTACAGAAGCTCGCCCGAGGCGAGCATGAAATACAGCAGGAACAAGGTGAAGACGAGCTGCGCCAGCAGCGTCGGCGTGGTGGCGGCGATGTCGGCGAGCCACGCCAGACCCGAATCCGGCCCGGCAGGTGGCGCAGTCGGCGGCACATTAGGGGGCGCGGGAGCGGCTGGCGCCGGCGCGGGCGTGCCCGGCCCGGACCGGATGTCCGAGGGGGCATCGGAAGCGGCTTCCGAGCGGGGTTCGGGCAGAGGTTCCGGCAAGGCCGCGCCGGTCGGGGCGGGGCCGGGGGCCGACGCCTCCTTCTTCTGACCGGGAAGCGACAGCTCGCTCAATTCGCGGGCGACGTTCTGGAGGTCTTCCATCGGGTCGCGCACCTGTTCCAGCTTGATCTGGATGCGGTTGAAGATCCGCGGCGCGTTGTCGACCGCGTCGCTCAGCGGCACCGCCAGCATCGCCACGGCGCCGATCATCCCGAGGGTCAGGCCCAGCGTCACGATCCCGGCCGAGATCGGCTGCGGCAGACCCACGCGCGCCAGCGCCCGGCAGACCGGCGAGAACACGAAGAACAGCAGCACACCCATGCTGAGCGGCATCAGGAAGTCCCGCGCCGCCGCCATCGCCGCGAAGGCGAGGATCAGGAAGATGCCGATGATCGCCCAGTCGGTGCCGGCCGGTTTCTTCCCGGGCACACCGTCATCGGTTCCAGCCATCGCTCTGTCCTCCCGCTCGGGGCCTTTGCGCCCCCTGGGGACTCTAGCGGGCGCGCGGCCCTTGCCCAGCCCGGGGCGCTTGTCTCAGCCCGCGGGGGTGACGATTTCCGCAGTCTCGATCCCGGCGGCCCGGGCGAGCTGTTTCAGCCGGGCCTGCACCGCGTCGCTGTCGGGGACGCTTTCGGGGTTGCTGACCACCAGCCGCACCGCGTCGGTGTCGATCCGCACCTGGCCATGGGTCAGGATCTCGGGCACCGAGGCCGAGAAGCGGTGCGCCAGCAGCAGCGTGCGGCCGAGGATCTCGGCCCGCCTGAGCCCGCTGGGGCCGAGCAGCCCCCCGACCGCCGCCTTCACCGTGGCGTCGATGGTGCCGCCGTAGCGTGCCAGGATCGCGGTGGCGATGAAGGCGCGCTCCGGGTGGGTGATGCCGATGAAGGGGAACTGCAGCAGCCGCTGGAAGGCGTCCCAGGCGCGGACCTTCTCGTGGTCGCGCCACGAGATGTCGGTCAGCGCGCAGACGGTCAGGCGCAGCCGGCGGTCCGCCTGGGTCTCGCCGGGGAACAGGCCCTCGGTCCAGTCGGCCAGCGCGCGGGGAAAGTCCGGCACCCTTGCCTGGGGCAGGCCGATCGACATGGCGCCCTCCAGCAGCGGGTCACGGTAGCGTTCCGCTGCGTCCAGATGGGCATAGAGCCAGCCTTCGCGCAGGCCGATGGCCGAGAACACCACCTTCTCGGGCTGCAGCACCTTCAACACCCGCCACATCACGAAGGCCGCGGCCGGCAGGGTGGCGATGCGCCGGTCGGGGGCGTCGGGCAGCAGCGCCACCGCCTCGGGCGGCATCAGCGCGATGCGCTTGGCCAGCTTGCGGGCGGCATCGACCGGCAGCGACAGGCCATGGACGGTGCGCACCGGCAGGTTCGCGGTGGCGATCTGCACCCGCGCCAGTGCCCGCCAGCCGCCGCCGATGGCATAGAACACCGGGTCGGTCAGCATGGGCGGCAGCGACTGGGCCAGGATCGCGTCCAGCTTCGCCTTCGCCGCCTCGATGCCTTCGTCCATCATCGCCCGGACCGGAAGGGTGCCGATCGGCATGCTGGTCATCCGCTCGCCGACCCTGTCGCCGATCACCTCGGCCACTTCCAGACTGCCGCCGCCCAGATCGCCGACCAGACCCTTGGGCTGGAAGAAGCCCGAGATCACCCCGTTGGCGGCGTAGGTCGCTTCCTCCTGGCCGGTGAGGATCCGGGTCTCGAGCCCGGTCGCGTCGCGGATCGCGTCGACCAGCGCCTGGCCGTTCGCGGCGCGCCGGGTGGCCTCGGTGGCGATCACGTCCAGCCGGGTAACCCCCATCGCCGTGGCGATGGCGTGGAACCGGCGCAGCGCATGCACCGTGCGCCGGATAGCGTCGCCCGACAGGTTGCCGGCGGCGTCGATGCTGGCGCCGAGCGTGCAGAACGACTTCTCGTTGAAGCGGGGGAAGGGGGCGCGGCTGAAATCGTCATAGACCACCAGCCGGATCGAGTTCGAGCCGATGTCGATCACGCCGCAATGGGCCTGGACCCGGTCCAGGACCCGACGGGTGTCGATCTCGATCAGCCGCGGGTCAGTCCCCCGTGGCGCCAGTTCGTCCGGTGTCATGGCAGGCTCCCCCGGCCTTCGGGCGCAGGCTGCGCCCGCGCCGTCCCCTCTCGCCGGACCGAGCCTAGGCAAGCGGGCGGCCGCGCGCAACGGCGCGGCGCGCCCCGGGCGGGTCAGCCCGCGATCATCTCGGCCTGGCGGACGATCACCTCGGCCTGCTTGATCGAGGCGATGTCGACCAGCCGGCCCTTGTAGACGGTGGCGCCGGCGCCCGCGGCCTTGGCTTCCTCCATCGCGGCGAGGATCTCGCGCGCCTCGGTCACCGCCTTCTCGGACGGCGTGAAGACCTCGTTCGCCAGGGCGATCTGCTTGGGATGGATCGCCCATTTGCCGACCATGCCCAGCGTCGCCGACCTGAGCGCCTGGGCGCGGTAGCCGTCATCGTCCGAGAAGTCGCCGAACGGCCCGTCGACCGGCAGGATGCCGTGGGTGCGGCAGGCGGCGACGATGGCGGTCTGCGCCCAGTGCCAGGGGTCGGACCAGTACTTCGCGCCCTCGTGCAGCATGTAGTAGTTTTCCTGGGTGCCGCCGATCCCGGTGGTGGCCATGCCCATCGAGGCGGCGAAGTCCGCGGCGCCAAGGCTCATCGCCTGCAGGCGCGGCGAGGCGGCGGCGATCTCCTCCACATGGGCGATGCCGGCGGCGGATTCGATGATCACCTCGAAGGCGATCCGCTTCTGGCGGCCCTTGGCGGCCTCGATCGCGGTGACCAGCGCGTCGACCGCATAGAGGTCGGCGGCGCAGCCCACCTTGGGGATCATGATCTGGTCGATCCGGTCGCCGGCCTGTTCCAGGATGTCCACCACGTCGCGGTACCAGAACGGGGTGTCGAGCCCGTTGATCCGCACGCTGAGGGTCTTGTTGCCCCAATCCACCGCGCCGATCGCCTCGATCACGTTGGCCCGCGCCTTCGGCTTGTCGTTCGGCGCCACCGAATCCTCGAGGTCGAGGTTGATCACATCCGCCGCGCTGGTGGCCATCTTCGCGAACAGCTTGGTGTTCGATCCGGGTCCGAACAGCTGGCAACGGTTCGGCCGGGCGACCGGCTGGGGCTGGATGCGGAAGCTCATGGGCGCACCTTTCGGGAAGCAATGTTGCGTCTGGGTCGGGGGTTTGGATAGGATGTTGCCCGGGACCGCGCAAGGCGCAATGCGCCGCTCTGCGGCACGGCGCCCGCCGCGGCGCCGCATCCGGCGCCGCAGGTTGCCCGTAAAGCCGGCAGGTGCCTTCCGTTGCGGCATAATCCGCCGCAGCCCGCTTGCGGCAGGGCCGGGCTTCGGGTCTGATCGGTTGCGACTGCGACGAAACGGGCGCGACCCACGGAGGCGGCGATGCTGAAGACTCCTTATCTTCTGTTCCTCGGCGACGCGCCCGACGCGTTGGCCGCCAAGGTGGCGCAGGGCGTGCGCGACTGGCGCCCCGAACACGCACTGGGGCAGTTGCGCCTGCCGGGCTGCAAGGCCGATCTGGGCATCCCCGACATGGATCCGGCCACGGCCTGGGCTGCCGGGGCGCGGACGCTGGTGATCGGCGTGGCCAACCGCGGCGGGGTGTTTTCGCCCGCGTGGAAGGCAAGTCTGATCGCCGCGCTGGAGCTGGGCTTCGACCTCGCCTCGGGGCTGCACACATTGCTGAAGGACGATCCCGACCTGTCGGCGGCGGCGGCGCGGCATGGCCGGCACCTGTTCGACGTGCGCATCCCGACCGAAGTCTATCCGATCGCCGACGGGGTCAAGCGCAGCGGCAAGCGGCTGCTGGCGGTGGGGACCGACTGTTCGGTCGGCAAGATGTACACCGCGCTCTGTCTGGAAAAGGAGATGCGGGCGCGGGGGATGAAGGCCACGTTCCGGGCGACCGGGCAGACCGGGATCCTGATCACCGGCGACGGCGTGCCGCTGGATGCGGTGGTGGCCGATTTCATGGCCGGCGCGGTGGAATGGCTGACGCCGCCCAACGACCCCGACCACTGGGACCTGATCGAGGGGCAGGGCAGCCTGTTCCACGTCTCCTATTCCGGGGTGACGCTGGCGCTGGTCCATGGCGGCCAGCCCGACGCGCTGGTCCTGTGCGACGAACCGACCCGGTCCCACATGCGCGGCCTGCCGGGCTACCGGTTGCCGAAGCTGGAAGACCTGCGCGACGTGGCGCTGACGCTGGCGCGGGTGGCGAACCCGGCCTGCGTGGTGACCGGCGTCTCGGTCAACACCCAGGCTCTGGACGAGGCCGCGGCGCGGGCGCATCTGGCCGGCGTCGAGGACCGGCTGGGCCTGCCCGCGACCGACCCGTTCCGCTTCGGCGCCGGGCCGCTGGTGGACGCGCTGGCGGGGATCTGATGCACCTGCACGTCCATTACGACGATTTCCGCCTGGCTGAGGCCTTCACCATCTCGCGCGGCACCAAGACCGCGGCCGAGGTGATCACCGTCACCGTCGAGGACGGCGCGTTCCGCGGCCATGGCGAATGCGTGCCCTATGCCCGCTATGGCGAAAGCCGCGGCAGCGTGAAGGCGCAGATCAAGGGCCTGCCCGAGCGGTTCGACCGGGCGATGCTGCAGGACCTGCTGCCCGCCGGCGCGGCGCGCAATGCGGTCGACTGCGCGCTGTGGGATCTGGCGGCGAAACAGACTGGGCGGCGGGTCTGGGATCTGGCCGGGCTGCCGGCGCCGGGGCCCGAGATCACCGCCTTCACCCTGTCGCTGGACACGCCGGCCGAGATGCGCCGCGCGGCCGAACGCCACCGCCACCGGCCGGTGCTGAAGATCAAGCTCGGCACCCCGGACGACATGGCGCGACTGGAAGCGGTGCGGGCCGGGGCGCCGAAGCCGAAGATCATCGTCGATGCCAACGAGGGCTGGAGCCCGGCGGTCTATGCCGATCTGGCGCCGCATCTGCAGCGCCTCGGCGTGGTGCTGGTCGAACAGCCGCTGCCGGCGGGCGCGGACGAGGCGCTGGAGGGGATGGCCCGCCCGGTGCCGGTCTGCGCCGACGAAAGCTGCCATGACCGCGCCTCGCTGCCGGGGCTCAAGGGAAAGTACGACGTGGTCAACATCAAGCTCGACAAGACCGGCGGTCTGACCGAGGCGCTGGCGCTGAAGGCGGCGGCGCTTCAGGCCGGGTTCGGGGTGATGGTGGGCTGCATGGTCGGGTCCTCCCTCGCCATGGCGCCCGCGGTGCTGGTGGCGCAGGGCGCGCTGGTCACCGACCTGGACGGCCCGCTGCTGCTGGCCGAGGACCGCGCCCACCCGCTGGCCTACGACGAACGCGGCGTCCACCCCCCCGACCCGGATCTGTGGGGGTGAGGCGCGCCCGGAAAACGCTCCGGTGGACCGTTTCCAGCGCCGAACGGGCGGAGCCCTGGGTGAGGCGCGCCCGGGAAACGCTCCGGTGGACCGTTTCCAGCGCCGAACGGGCGGAGCCCTGGGTGAGGCGCGCCCGGAAAACGCTCCGGTGGAGTGTTTTCAGCGCCGAACGGGCGGAGCCCCGGACGAGGCGCGCCCGGAATTTTCCGTCTCTGCGATGCAACCTTCTGCCTGGGCCGCGGTTGTCCGGGCGCCCAGCAGAAATCGGGCGCCAGCAGAGATGGAGCATCACCATGCAGGACGACGACAGGACTGCCGGCGCAGGCCGTGCGATCGAGGAAACCGCGGCGCGGTTCCAGCAGGAGG
>JBGAOK010000106.1:0-12234 GCA_044221805.1 Meridianimarinicoccus sp. | reverse complement strand
TGATCTCCTATGTCCAGCACGCCGGGCTGCACGGCCATGGCATGGACACGCTGTCCGAACGCTACCTCGGCCATACGCCGATCCCGATCAAGCCCCTGCTGGGATCGGGGAAGGCGGCGGTCACCTTCGACCGGGTGCCGGTCGACAAGGCCACCGCCTATGCGGCCGAGGATGCGGACGTCACGCTGAGGCTGTGGCACGCGCTGAAGCCGCGGCTGCATGCGGCGCGGGTCACCACCGTCTACGAGACCATGGAACGCCCGCTGGTCCCGGTGCTGGCCCGGATGGAGATGGCCGGGATCAAGGTCGACCGCAACCGGCTGAGCCGGCTGTCGGCGGACTTCGCCCAGAAGATGGCCGGGCTGGAAGCCGAGATCCACGAACTGGCGGGCGAAAGGTTCAATGTCGGCTCGCCCAAGCAGCTGGGCGAGATCCTCTATGACAAGATGGGGATCGCCGGCGGCAAGAAGGGCAAGACCGGCGCCTATGTCACCGATGCCGACACGCTCGAGGAACTGGCGACCGAACACGACCTGCCGGCGCGGGTGCTGGACTGGCGGCAGCTGTCGAAGCTCAAATCCACCTATACCGACGCGCTGCAGGAGCATATCGACCCGGCGACCGGCCGCGTCCATACCTCGTACATGATCGCCGGGGCGGCCACCGGGCGGCTCGCCTCGACCGACCCGAACCTGCAGAACATCCCCGTCCGCAGCGAGGACGGCCGGCGCATCCGCGAGGCCTTCGTGGCCGACGCGGGCAAGGTGCTGGTCAGCCTCGACTATTCCCAGATCGAACTGCGGATCCTCGCGCATATCGCCGGCATCGACGCCCTGAAGCAGGCGTTCCAGGACGGCATCGACATCCACGCCCTGACGGCCGCCGAGATGTTCGGCGTGCCGGTCGAGGGCATGGACCCGATGATCCGCCGGCAGGCCAAGGCGATCAATTTCGGGGTCATCTACGGGATTTCCGGCTTCGGGCTGGCGCGCAACCTGCGCATTCCCCGAGCTGAGGCGCAGGGGTTCATCGACCGCTATTTCGAACGCTTCCCCGGCATCCGGGACTACATGGACGCGACCACCCGCTTCGCGAAGGAGCACAAGTTCGTCCAGACCCTGTTCGGCCGCCGGATCCACACGCCCGAGATCGACGCCAAGGGTCCGGCGGCAGGCTTCGCGAAGCGGGCGGCGATCAATGCGCCGATCCAGGGCACCGCGGCCGATGTGATCCGGCGGGCCATGGTGCGGATGCCAGCGGCGATCGCCGACCTGCCAGCGACGATGCTCTTGCAGGTCCATGACGAACTGCTGTTCGAAGTCGCGGATGGCGCGGTCGAGGAAACCGTCGCGCGGGTGCGCGCGGTGATGGAAGGGGCTGCCATGCCGGCGGTCGAGATCAGCGTGCCGCTGATCGTCGAGGCCGGGCACGGGGCGAACTGGGCGGAGGCGCATTGAGCCATGGCAATCGCGGAAATCATCGAAAGGGTCGAGGTCAGGTCGCGGGAGGATCTGCGCGACTGGCTGGGGCGCAACCACCAGCAGGACCGGTCGGTCTGGCTGGTCACCTACAAGAAAAGCCACCCGGCCTATCTGGCCTATGAGCCGATCGTCGAGGAGCTGATCTCGTGGGGCTGGATCGACAGCCAGACGCGGAAACTGGACGACGACCGTTCAATGCTGCTGATCGCGCCACGCAACCCGAATTCGGCCTGGTCGGCGCTGAACAAGGCGCATGTGGAACGGGCGCGGGCGAACGGGTCGATGTCCCCGGCCGGCGAGGCGAAGATCGCCGCGGCGATGGAGAACGGAATGTGGGGATTCCTGGACGATGTGGAGCGTCTGGAAGTGCCCGAGGATCTGGCCCGGGCGCTGACCCATGGCCGCGGCACCGCCACCTGGGAGTCCTGGCCGCGGAGCGTGCAGCGCGGCACGCTGGAATGGATCAAGCTGGCGCGGACCGCGCCGACACGGGCGCGCCGGGTGGCCGAGGCCGCGGGCTCGGCCTCCCAGGGATTGCGGCCGGCGCCGTTCCGCCGCTGACGCGGACGGAACCGGGACCGGTTCAGGTCCGCGGCGCCGGGGTCGTCATCAGGGCGACCAGCCGGCGGGTCAGCGGGGCCACGAACAGCACGGTCGGAAAGGCGATGGCCCAGCTGGGCAGCCAGGCGCTGATCCACACCCCGAACAGATCCGGCACCAGGCCGACTGCGCGCAGCGTGGCGATTCCCGAGACGATGAAGGACATCAGTCCGGACAGGATCAGGCCGAACAGGTAGGGGGCGAAGCGCTGAGGGATCATCGGGCCGCTCACGTTACACATTGCACATGATGAATATAAGGGACACGCCCCGCCGGCGACGCGGCACGATGGCCGGGGGCGCGATCAGAAGGCCTCGACCCAGGGTCTGAGCGTGATCTCGGACGACCAGGCGGACCGGTCCTGGTTGATCAGGTTCAGATAGGTCTCGGCGATGGCATAGGGGTCCAGCAGCGAATCCGGCGCGTCGGCGGGCTCGGTCCGGCCGGGGTTGCGGATGGCGCCGTCGATGTTGATCCAGGTGACGTGGATGCCCTTCGGGTGCAGTTCGCGCGACAGGCTTTGCGCCAGCCCGCGCTGCGCGAACTTGCCCATGGCGAAGCTGGCCGAGCGGGCGAAGCCCTTGACCCCGGCCGAGGCCCCGGTGAACAGGATCGTGCCGCGCACCCCGTCCAGGGGTTCCGCCGTCTGCATCGCCTTCGCGGCATGCTTGGCCATCAGGAAGGCACCGAAGGCGGTGACCTCGATGGCGCGGCGTACCTCTTCCTCGTCCAGGTCGGTGATCGGGCCGCGCACCCGGTACGACGGGTTGTAGATCGCCACCCGCGGCGCCCGGGGCAGCGCATCGAACAGCGCCGCCATCGACGCCGGGTCGCGGGCATCGACCGCGATGGCCCGGGCTTCGGTCTCGGTCGCCAGCGCGGCAAGCTTCTCGACGTTCCGCGCGGCCAGGACCACCCGGTAGTCCTCGGACAGCTTGCGGGCCAGAGCGGCCGACAGACCGCTTCCGACCCCCACGATCAGCGCCAGTTTTCGTGTCATTCAGGACGTCCCCCCAACCCTGAAAGTGGCGGGGGCGCGCAGCCGGGTCAAACGCCCATTCTGCACATCAGCCATGCACTGACGGCATCGTTCTGCGCTGCCGCACCGATCGCAATCTCAGGTGGAAGACAGGATTTCCTGGATCTTTTCGATCCGCGTCGCCGGTGCCGGATGGGTCGACAGGAAGCCCGGCGGCCGGTCCCCGGCCATGGCATCCATCCGCTGCCAGAGCGTCAGCGCGGCCGAGGGGTCGAAGGCCGCGACCCGCATGATGTCGATGCCCAGCCGGTCCGCCTCCAGTTCCTGACGCCGGGAATAGGGCAGCACCAGACCGAACTGCACGCCCACCCCCAGCGCCGCGGCGATGCTGTCGGCGAATTCGACATTGCCGAGGTGCAGCAGGAACTGGATCACCCTGAGCCCGTATTGCTGCGCCAGCTCGGCCGAAATCCGTTCCTGGGCGTGGCGGGCCTGCACATGGCCAATCTCGTGCCCGATCACCGCGGCAAGCTGGTCCGTGGTCTCGGCCACGCCCAGCATCCCCTCGAAGACGCCGATCCGCCTGCCGGGAAGCGCGAAGGCGTTGACCTCGGGCACCGCGAACAGGGCGACGTCCCAGTCGGCCGGGTCATCGCCCGCGGCCCGGATGCATCGCGCCGCCACCTCGTCCACCGCCGCGACCAGCCCGTTCGACCGCGACAGCGGCGTGGACGACCGGATCTCGTCCCAGGCCTGTAGCCCCATGGCCTGCACCTGCGCTTCAGAGACAAGGTTGGGGATCGGCAGCTCATCGCAGCCCGAAAGCATCGTGGTCGAGGCGGCCGCACCGGCGGTCAGGAAACGGCGGCGGGAAAGGGCGTGGCACTGGCACATGGGAACACCGGGATGGGGGCGGCGGTTCAGAGCCCGTCGAGCTCGGCCGCGGGGATGATCGGGAAGAAGCTGCCCGCTGAGCGGACGCCGAACCAGCGCGCGCCGTCGTGCTCGGCCACCTCGCCCAGCTCGACCAGCCGGTAGAAGCTCTTGCGGTCGATCAGCGCCTCGAGATTGGTCCGGACCAGCACATAGGGCGACGGCTCGCCGCTGCCCGGATCGCGCACAACCCGGATCGGATGTGCCGCATCCGCAGTCACCGCGTCGCCGGTCAGGGTGGTGAAGGTCAGGATTTGGGCGCCGGACTCGGTGGTGACGGTGAAATCGGCAGCAACGAACGGGGCGTCCTCTACGCGAATGCCCACTTTCTCGACAGGCGTGACCAGAAAATAGGCATCGCCCTCGCGCTTGAGGATGGTGGAGAAAAGCCGCACCATCGCCGGCCGCCCGATCGGCGTGCCCAGATAGAACCAGGTGCCGTCCCGGCGGATTTCCATGTCAAGATCGCCACAAAACGGCGGATTCCACAGATGGACCGGCGCCGGCCCGCGCGCCCCGGCGGCCCTTGCCGTTGACGCAAGGGACTCTGCCGAGGGGGTCACGAGTTTTTGTGGCGCGTATTTTGCCATTTGAGTCGTTTCCCTTATGTGGCTTGATCATGCGCAATTGCCTTGTCGGGAGTATGTCATGTCCGGGGTGAACGCGGAATCCGAAGATCTCGTGGCCGAGATCGAAGCCCTTGGCGAATGGCGAGCCAAGGACAACCTCTGGCGACATCTGGACAGACCCGGGTCGTCGACCTGACCCTTGCGGCGCTGCTCTGCGGCGGGCACGGGCTGCTGATCGGCCTGCCCGGCCTGGGCAAGACCCGGCTGGTGGACACGCTCTCGACCGTCATGGGGCTGGCCAGCGCGCGGATCCAGTTCACCCCGGACCTGATGCCGGCGGACATCCTCGGGTCGGAAGTGCTGGAAACCGCCACCGACGGCAGCCGGTCGTTCCGCTTCCTGAAGGGGCCGGTGTTCACCCAGCTTCTGATGGCGGACGAGATCAACCGCGCCAGCCCGCGGACCCAGTCGGCGCTGCTGCAGGCGATGCAGGAGAAGTCGGTGACCATCGCCGGCCAGCCGCACGACCTGACGCCGCCCTTCCACGTCCTTGCCACCCAGAACCCGATCGAGCAGGAGGGCACCTATCCGCTGCCCGAGGCCCAGCTCGACCGCTTCCTGGTGCAGATCACCGTCGCCAACCCCGACCGCGACACCGAACGGCAGATCCTGCTGGCGACCACCGGTCTGGTCGAGGAAGAGGCGGTGCAGGTCTTCGATCCCGAAAGCCTGATCGCGGCCCAGCGGCTGTTGCGGCGGATGCCGGTGGGCGAAAGCGTGGTCGAGACCATCCTCGATCTGGTGCGGGCCTGCCGCCCCGACGACCCGGCCGCCTCGCATCTGGTGCGCGAGTCGGTGATCTGGGGGCCGGGGCCGCGGGCGGCGCAGGCGCTGATGATGACGGTCCGGGCGCAATGCCTGCTGGAAGGCCGGCTGGTGCCCAATGCCGATGACGTGGCGCGGATGGCGGTGCCGGTGCTGGTGCACCGGATGCAGCTGTCCTTCGCGGCCCGGGCGCGGGGCGAGGGCCTGGCGCCGCTGATCCAGCGCATCGCGGCGCAGGTCACCCGGGTCGAGGCCGCCGCTTGAGCCCAGCATCGCCCAGCCAGCCCGGCCACGCCGACCTCCGCCGCGATGGCGAGACGCTGGCCGCAGCCCTGCCGCCCCTGCTGGCCGATGCCGAGCACCTCGCCTCGACCATGCTTCTGGGCGAACACGGACGACGCCGGTCGGGCGCCGGCGAGGAATTCTGGCAGTACCGCCCCGCCATGGCCTCGGACGAGGCGCGGCTGATCGACTGGCGCCGCTCGGCCCGCTCCGACACCCATTACATCCGCGAAAAGGAATGGCAGGCGGCGCAGTCGGTGGTGGTCTGGGTCGATGGCAGCCAGTCGATGGACTTCGCCTCGCCGGGGCGGCCGACCAAGGCGGACCGGGCGCGGCTGCTGGCGATGGCGGTGTCGATCCTGCTGCTGCGCGGCGGCGAACGGGTCGGGCTGACCGGGCACAGGGTGCCGCCCCGGCGCGGCGACGTCCAGCTGCTGCGGATCGCCCAGGGCCTGCTGATCGACCCGGCCGAGCGCGAGGATTTCGGCGCCCCCGACATCACCGGCCTGCTGCCGCGATCGCGCGCGCTGTTCATCTCGGATTTCATGGGCCCGCTGGTCGAGGTCGAGGCGGCACTGACCGAAGCGGCGGATATCGGCGTGCGCGGCGCGCTGCTGCAGATCCTCGACCCGGCCGAGGAAGCCTTCCCCTATGATGGCCGCACCGTGTTCGAGTCGATGGGCGGCGGGCTCAGGCACGAGACGCTGGAAGCCTCGGCGCTGCGCGACCGCTATCTGAACCGGCTGGCCGAGCGGAAATCCCGGCTGGCCGATCTGGCCCGGGTGACCGGCTGGCAGGTGACCTGCCACCACACCGGGGACAGCGCGCAGGCTGCGCTGCTGTGGCTTTACGGGGCGCTGGAACGGCGACGCTGATGCTCACCCTTGGACCGATCGCCTTCACCGCGCCCTGGCTTCTGACCGGGCTTCTGGCCCTGCCGGTGCTGTGGCTGCTGCTCAGGGTGGTGCCGCCGGCGCCGGTGCGCCGCCGCTTCCCGGGCGTGGCGCTGCTGCTCGGCCTGAAGGATGACGAGACGCAAAGCGACAAGACGCCGTGGTGGCTCTTGCTGCTGCGCACCCTCGCGGTGGCGGCGCTGATCCTGGCCTTCGCGGGGCCGGTGCTGAACCCCCGGCAGGGCGAGCCGGGCCGTGGTCCCCTGCTGGTGGTGATGGACGGAAGCTGGGCCGATGCAAGGGACTGGCAGCCGCGGCTCGACCGGGTCGGCGCGCTGCTGACCGAGGCCGGGCGGGCGGGGCGCACCGTGGCGCTGGTCCGGGCGACCGACCTGCCGCCGGGGCCGGTGGCCTTCGTGTCCGCCGATGTCTGGGCCTCGCGCCTGGGCGGGCTGCAACCCGCCCCGTGGGAGCCCGACGCCGCCGCGCTGGCCGACTGGGCCGCGGCGCAGGAGGGCGGCTTCGACACCTACTGGCTGTCCGACGGGCTGGACCGCGACGACCGCGAGGCCGCGCTGGCGGCACTGGAACGCCATGGCACCGTGACCGTGTTCGAAAGCCCGCGCCCGGTCTACGGGCTCCGCCCCGCCACCGCCGACGGCGGCACCCTGACCCTGACCGTGCTGCGTGCCCGGACCGCCGGGGCGGCCGAGGTGACCGTGGTCGCCCGCGGCCCCGACCCGGCGGGGGTGGAGCGCGATCTGGCCAGCGCCCTCGCCAGCTTCGAGGACGGCGCGGCCGAGGCCAGCGCCGCGCTGGAACTGCCGCCGGAACTCAGGAACCGAGTGACCCGCTTCGAACTGGCCGGGATCCGCTCCGCCGGGGCGGTCAGCCTGACCGACGACGCGCTCCGCCGCCGCGAGGTGGCGCTGATCGCCGGGCGGGACGACCGCGAGGGGCTCGAACTCCTCTCGCCGCTCCACTACCTGCACCAGGCGCTGGCGCCCTCGGCCGACCTGCTGGACGCGCCCCTGGACCAGATCCTGCCGGCCAACCCGGATGTGATCGTGCTGGCCGACGTGGCGCGTGTCACCGACGCGGAAGCCGAGGCGATGACGGCCTGGCTGGAAGGCGGCGGGCTGCTGCTGCGCTTCGCCGGCCCGCGGCTGGCGGCCAGCGACGTCAGCGTCGAGACCGAGGATCCGCTGATGCCGGTGCGGCTCAGGGCCGGCGGCCGGTCGGTCGGCGGCGCGATGAGCTGGGGCGAACCGAAGACGCTCCGGCCGTTCGACGAGGCCTCGCCCTTCCACGGGCTGGCGGTGCCGGACGAGGTCAGCGTGACCCAGCAGGTGCTGGCCCAGCCCGACCCGGAGCTGGCCGAACGCACCATCGCCTCGCTGGCGGACGGGACGCCGCTGGTCACCCGCAAGCGCATCGGCGACGGGCGGGTGGTGCTGTTCCACGTCACCGCCAATGCGGAATGGTCGACCCTGCCGCTGTCCGGGCTGTTCGTGCAGATGCTCGACCGGCTCGCGGTGTCGTCCCGCGCCGGGCTGCCCTCAGCTGAGTCGCTGGAGGGAACCACCTGGACCGCGGCCGAGGTGCTGGACGGCTTCGGCCGGCTGGGCCGCGCCGACGCGCTGCCGGGCGTGCCGGGGCCGGATCTGGCCGCGGGCCGGCTGGGGCCGACCCTGCAGCCGGGCCTCTACACCAGCGAGGACCGGCGCTTCGCCCTGAACGTGATCCGGGCCGACACCACCCTGGCCCCGGCGGTCTGGCCCGACCGGATCCGGGTCGAGGGTCTTTCGGTGGCCGCGGAAACCCGACTGACCGGCGCGCTGCTGACCCTGGCGCTGGCGCTGGCGGCGCTGGACGTGCTGGCCTCGCTGGCGATCTCGGGCAAGCTGGGGCTGGGCGCCCTGCTCGGCCGCAGAATGGCCGCCAGACGGGCCGGGCCCGCCGCCGCGGTCGCCCTGGCCGCGGCGCTGGCCGTGCTGGCAGCTGGCGCACCCCGGGCGCAGGGAACGGGGGATGCCGCACCGGCGCCCGCGGCCCCGGCCGCCGAGAGCGCGACCCCGCCGCTCGACCCCGAGGCCGAAGCCTTCGCCATCGCTGCCACCCGCGAGGTTGCCCTTGCCCATGTCCGCACCGGCAACCCGCAGGTGGACGATGTGGCCCAGTCCGGCCTGACCGGCCTGTCCGAGGTGCTGTTCCAGCGCACCTCGGTCGAGCCGGTGGACGCGATGGAGGTCGACCTTGAAACCGACGAACTGGCCTTCTTCCCCTTCCTCTACTGGCCGGTGACGCCGGACCAGCCGATCCCGTCCTCGGACGCCTATGCGAAACTCAACACCTATCTGCGCAACGGCGGGCTGATCCTTTTCGACACAAGGGACGCCGATCTTGCCGCGCCGGGGGCCGACACCCAGAACCGCCGCAAGCTGCAGCAGCTGGCCCGGCCGCTGGACATCCCGCCCTTGGAGCCGATCCCGCCCGACCATGTGCTGACGCGGACCTTCTACCTGCTGCAGGATTTTCCCGGCCGCTATGCCGGCGGCGATCTCTGGGTCGAGGCCGCGCCGCCCGACGCGGAACTGGCCGAGGGGATGCCGTTCCGCAACCTCAACGACGGCGTGACACCGGTTGTGATCGGCGCCAACGACTGGGCCGCGGCCTGGGCGGTGGACGGGCAGGGCATCCCGCGCTTCCCGGTGGGGCGCGGCTATGCCGGCGAGCGCCAGCGCGAACTGGCCTATCGCTTCGGCGTGAACCTGATCATGAACGTGCTGACCGGCAACTACAAATCCGACCAGGTCCACGTTCCCGCCCTGCTGGAACGGCTGGGCCAATGAACCGCGACCGGATCCGCGCCGGCCGGACCGCAGAGGCAGGACGATGACGCACGAGATCATCTGGGCGCCGCTGGTCCATTTCTGGCTGGTGGGCGTGCTGGCCGGGCTGATGGCCGCGGTGGTGGGCGCCGCCCTCTGGCGCGGCCTGTCGGGCTGGTGGCTCCGGGGGCTGGCCGCGGCGGCGGCGCTGATGGCGCTGGCCAACCCTTCGCTCCAGAGCGAGGACCGCGCGCCCCTGTCGGACATCGTCATCCTGGTGGTGGACGACAGCGCCAGCCAGCAGATCGCCGGACGGCCAGCCCAGACCGAGGCCGCCGTCGCCGGCATCGAGGCGCAGGTGGCGCAACTGCCGAACACCGAACTCCGGGTGGTGCGGATGGGCGACGCGCCGGACAATGCCGGATCGCTCGGCATGGCGGCGCTGGCCGAGGCGCTGGCCGACGAACCGCGCGCCCGGGTCGCCGGGATGATCCTGCTGTCCGACGGGCAGATCCACGACATCGCCCAGGCCCCGGCGCTGCCGGCGCCGCTGCACCTCTTGCAGACCGGCGTGCCCGAGGACTGGGACCGCCGGCTGGTGGTTACCAACGCGCCCGCCTTCGCCATCATGGGCGAGGATGTCACCCTGACGCTGAGGATCGAGAATCAGGGCGCCGTCCCCGCGGACCAGACCGGCACGACGCGCCTGCAGATCTCGGTCGACGGCGGCCCCCCGCGCGAGATCGACGCCCCGATCGGACAGGACCTGACCCTGCCGGTGACGCTGCCCCATGGCGGCATGAACGTGATCCAGTTCACCGTGCCGGTGGCCGCGGGCGAGCTGACCGACCGCAACAATTCGGCCGTGGTGCGGATCAACGGCGTGCGCGACCGGCTGCGCGTGCTGCTGGTGTCGGGCGAGCCCCATGCCGGCGAACGCACCTGGCGCAACCTGCTGAAGTCGGATTCCAGCGTCGATCTGGTGCATTTCACCATCCTGCGCCCGCCCGAGAAGCAGGACGGCGTGCCGGTGAGCGAGCTGAGCCTGATCGCCTTTCCGACGCGGGAGCTGTTCGTCGAGAAGATCAACGAGTTCGACCTGATCATCTTCGACCGCTACAAGCGGCGCGGCATCCTGCCGGCGTCCTATTTCGAGAACATCCGCTCCTATGTGGAGCAGGGCGGCGCGCTGCTGATCGCGGCAGGGCCCGACTTCGCCTCGGCCCAGAGCATCTATCGCTCGCCCCTGGCCCCGGCGATCCCCGGCGAGCCCACCAGCCAGGTGTTCGAGACCGGCTTCCGTCCCCGGATCAGCGATCTGGGCCGGCGCCATCCGGTCACCCAGGGGCTGGACGGGCGCACCACCGCCGAGCAGCTGGCCGACCCGTCCGATCCGGACTGGGGCCGCTGGTTCCGGCTGGTGGACGTGGCGCCCCGGCCCGAGACCGAGACGGTGATGGAAGGGGTCGACGGCAAGCCGCTGCTGGTGCTCGACCGCATGGGCGAGGGGCGGGTGGCGCTGCTGGCTTCGGATCAGGCCTGGCTCTGGACCCGCGGCTTCGACGGCGGCGGGCCGCAGCTGGAGCTGCTGCGCCGGCTGGCCCACTGGATGATGAAGGAACCCGAGCTTGAGGAAGAGGCGCTGATCGCCGAAAGCGACGGCCAGACCCTGACGGTGACGCGCCGGACACTGGGGGACGAGGTCGGCGATTTCACCGTCACTGCGCCCGACGGGACCGAGACGGTGGTGACGCCTCAGGAAACCGCGCCGGGCCGCTTCCAGGCGGTGCTAGAAGGCCTGCCGATCGGGCTTTACCGGGTGGCCGAGGGCGACCGGACTGCGGTCGCGGTGCTGGGCCCCGCCGCGCCGAAGGAATTCGAGGAGACCATCGCCACGGGTGCGGTGCTGGCGCCGGTGATCGATCCCACCAATGGTGGGGTCTGGAAGGTGTCCGCCGGTGCGGTCGACCTGCGCCCCGTGCGCGAAGGGCGGCCGGCCGCCGGGCGCGGCTGGCTCGGGATCACCCCGCGCGGCGCCTACCAGACCGCCGCGGTCACCAGCCGCCCGCTGCTGCCGTCCTGGGCCTATCTGCTGGTCGCTGCCGGTTTCATCGTCGGTGCCTGGGTCTGGGAAGGCCGCCGCCGGGCCTGACGCGCGCTCAGGCCGACGGCCGTCCGGGTCCGTCCGGCCCGCCGGGCTGGTCTGCCAACAGCGTCCTGTGAGTGTTCGACAGGAATTCCCGCTGCCACAGCAGCAGCACCGTAAACACGGTCGCCAGCATCAGCGGCACCGGGCCAAGCAGCCAGGCCAGCGCGCAGAGCGCGAAGTAGACCGATCGCAGGCCGCGGTTGAAGGCCCATGCCGCCGCAATCTGCAGGTCGGCTGCCTGGTCGGCCCGGTGCGCGGCCAGCGGACCTTCCCGGTCATTGGGGATCGCGCCCATCAGCACCGTGCAGTAGCCGAAGACCCGGTGCGACCAGACGAACTTGAGGAAGGCATTGGCGACGAAGGCAAGCGACAGGATCAGGCGGATCTTCAGCGTTGCAGGCGGAGTTTCGCCAAGTGCCAGCTCGCTGGCCACCCGGCTCAGCCGGTCGATGTTCGGCAACAGGGCAAGGCCGCTTCCCAGGGCGATCATCGCGGTCGAGGCGAAGAAGGCCGTCCCCTGCCGCAGCGAGGTGACGATCATCGCGTCCGAGACCCGGGGTTCGCGGGCGATGACGTTGTGCATCCATTCCCGCCGGTAGCGGGTCATCATCACCGACACCGATGGCGGTGTGCGGCGCAGGTTCTCGATCGCGCTGCCGACCAGAATCCAGGCCAGCGCGAGCACCGCCAGC
>JBGAOK010000105.1:0-12373 GCA_044221805.1 Meridianimarinicoccus sp. | reverse complement strand
GACGGCGCCGGCAAGCGGATGAACGGGCGGGCGGCCGAAGGGCTGTCCGCCCGCTTCCGTTTGCGCCCGACCATCCTGCGCAGGTACAGGCGCGCCTGCGGCCATGCCGGCGTGGCTGTAGCGAGAAGCGCGGAAATGATCGTCTGCCGCCCGCAAGCTTGTGGGGATGAGACGGGCGGCAGACGATGCACGGGCGGGGCGGCTCAATCCTGCCGACGGACCCGATAACCCGGTTGCCCGGGTCGCCGGGGTCCGACCGAAAATGCGGTGGACACCCGACTTGCCCCCCGGTCTTGCGACCGCCAGCGTGGGGACGAATTCACCTTCGCCCTTTACCATTGATTCATGAAGTACGGTATTCCCTACCCTCAACCTTCAAGATTCTAGAAGGAAAATCTGGTTCTGCATCGAGGCTTTGAGCACCGCCTGCGCGGTGGTATCAACCTCGAGCGCCTCGCGCGCCAGACGCAGGTGCTTCTCGACCGTGGCCGGGGTCAGGCCCATGATCATGGCGATGTCCTGGGTGGTCTTGCCGTCGCCGACCCATTCCAGCACCTCGCGTTGGCGCTTGGTCAGGCTGCGCTTGGCATTGCCATAGGGCAGCGACATCAGCTTCAGGTGGGCGACGTTGCACAGGGCGTGGATCAGGCGGCCATGCTGGGCCCAGATCGCGTCGACCTCGTCCTGGGTGGTCGCCTCGGGCGCGGTCAGCGCCATGGCGCCGCGCGAGCGGTACGAGGTGTGCGGGAAGCTGATCGAATAGCCGGCCAGCACGCCCATCGAGCGGTTGAACTCGATCACCTTCAGCTCGCCCGGGGTCATCTGCTGGATGTTCTCGTGGACCCAGCGCCACGAGCAGGCGCCCACGTGCTCGGCGGTCCAGCGCACCATGGGCGCGTTGAAATACATCGCCTCGCCGAAGAACTTCTCGGCATAGCGGGGGGTGTGGTTGGTCAGGATCAGTGCGTCCAGCGGGTCGCCATAGCTCTTGCGGCCCTTGAACCGGGTGAAGGCGTAGATCACACGGTCGAAGCCGTAGTCGCCCAGACGCTTCGACAGCAGTTGCCAGACGTCTTCGACACTGTTGGCGCCGGCGATGGTCTCGACATCGGAAAGAAGATCCATGAGATGCCCACTGGATTGCGCAAGCCCGTCCCCGGCCGGATGACCCGCCGGTTCCATCCCGGCGCGTCCTCCCTGCCGCACGGAACATTCCCGGGATTAGAAACTTCGCGATCGGGCGTCAACACGGTTGGCGCGTTGCGGGGTGCCCGGCGGCGTCCGGAGGGCCGGGCCGGCGGCGTGCTGCGCAGGGGGCGCCGTCAAACCGGGCAGACCGGCCCGGAACGGCGCCGGTCCGGTCGCAGCGCGCCGTTTCCGGCCGCGCGGGCGGGCGTCGGCAACAAGACGGTGTGCGACGCGCGGTTCTGCGCTAGCATCAGGCGCACGCCCCCCTTGTCCCGCGTCCGTCTCCCGAGGCCGCCATGAGTCTGCTCGCCGACCTGCTGTCGACCCTTGTCTCGCGCCGCGCGGTGCCCTTCGTGCGCGACAACCGCGGCGAGCCGATGCCGCGCCTGAAGGCGTTGTGCGGCGAGCTGATGACCAGCCGGGGCGAGATCTCGGCCGCGTCGCTGGCGCTGCAGATCCTCGACCGCTACGACCAGCTGACCGACAAGGCGCGCAAGGCCTTCTTCGTCTATCTGGCCGAAAGCCTGGACCTGGACCATGGCGAGTTGCGGGAGGCGGTCGCGGCCTATGACGAAAACCCCGACCGCCGGGCCTATGC
This sequence comes from Meridianimarinicoccus sp., assembly GCA_044221805.1. Taxonomy (GTDB): domain Bacteria; phylum Pseudomonadota; class Alphaproteobacteria; order Rhodobacterales; family Rhodobacteraceae; genus Meridianimarinicoccus. The sequence goes on along the minus strand of JBGAOK010000105.1, from coordinate 10,587 downwards.
CCGGCTGATGGCGGCCGCCCAGCCGCCCCGGCAGGAGCTGATCCGCCGCCTGAACCAGGTGCCCGGCGCCACCGGGCGGCTGGTGGCGATGCGCGCCGACCTGTTGCGCTTCGCCGCCGAGGATCCGCGGCTGGAGCCGCTGGATCTGGATTTCCGGCACCTGTTCGCCTCGTGGTTCAACCGGGGCTTCCTGGTGCTGCTGCCGATCAGCTGGGAAAGCCCGGCCCATGTGCTGGAGAAGATCATTGCCTATGAGGCGGTCCACGCGATCCACAGCTGGGACGACCTGCGCCGCCGGCTGGCGCCTGAGGACCGGCGCTGTTTTGCCTTCTTCCACCCGGCAATGCCGGACGAGCCGCTGATCTTCGTCGAGGTGGCGCTGACCCGCGGCGTGCCCGGGTCGATCCAGGACCTGCTGGCGGAACAGCGCGCGCCGCTGAAGGCGGGTGAGGCCAACACGGCGGTGTTCTATTCGATCTCGAACTGCCAGGCGGGGCTGGCCGGGGTCAGCTTCGGCAATTCGCTGATCAAGCAGGTGGTGGCCGACCTGTCGCGGGCGCTGCCGAACCTGAAGACCTTCGTCACCCTGTCGCCGATCCCGACGCTGATGAGCTGGCTGAAGGCGACCGGGCAGGAGGCCGCGGCCGCCAGCCCCGAGACCCTGCGGGCGATGGCGGCGCAATACCTGACCGACGTGAAGAATGCACAGGGCCTGCCGCGGGACCCGGTGGCGAGATTCCACCTGACAAACGGTGCGCTGGTCCACGACGTCCATCCCCGCGCCGACCTGTCAGCGAACGGGCTGGCACAGTCCGGGGGTGCAATGGTCAATTACCTCTACGATCCGGGGCGGATCAGCCAGAACCACGAACGCTTCGTCGCCAGCCAGACCGTGGCGGCGACCCGCGAGGTGCGCGGACTGGCCCGCGCGGCGGCGAGGGTGCCGGCGGCTCCGATCGCTCCCGGTTCCACAGATGGCGGCGCGGACGGCATTCCCCCGGTCTGACCCCTCCCGCCGGTTCGGCCGGACGGCCCCGATGCGCCGGTCCTGTCCCGGACGGGCGCGCAGGGCGGCTGCGGCGACGCGCCGGATCGGCCGGGTGGCACGGATGCCCGCGTCTTGTGCTAGATCGGGGCGAGGCGCGATTCTTGCAGCGCTAACATGACGCGCAAAGTCCCGGGGAGACACCATGGAACGCATGACCATCAGCACCCAGCCCATCGATGGCCAGAAGCCAGGCACCTCGGGCCTGCGCAAGAAGACCCGGGTGTTCATGACGCCCCATTACCTTGAGAACTTCATCCAGTCGGTCTGGATCGGCATCGGCGGCGTCGCCGGCAAGACCCTGGTGCTGGGCGGCGACGGGCGCTATTTCAACGACCGCGCGGCGCAGGTAATCCTGAGGATGGCCGCGGCCGGCGGCGCGAAGAAGGTGATCGTCGGGCAGAACGCGCTGCTGTCGACCCCGGCGGCGTCGCACGTGATCCGCAGCCGCGGCGCCGATGGCGGCCTGATCATGTCGGCCAGCCACAACCCCGGCGGCATCGAGGAAGACTTCGGCGTCAAGTACAACATGGCCAATGGCGGCCCCGCGCCCGAGGACGTGACCGACCGCATCTTCAAGGCCACCAAGGCGCTGACCGCCTATGAGATCGTGAATGCCCGCGACGTGGACCTGTCGACGCCCGGGACCACGATGCTGGGCCGGATGGAGGTCGAGGTCATCGACCCGGTGAGCGACTACGTCGCGCTGATGGAGAGCCTGTTCGACTTCGACCGGATCGCCGCGCTGTTCGCCTCGGGCTTCCGGATGCGCTTCGACGCGATGCACGCGGTCACCGGCCCCTATGCCACGGCGATCCTGGAAGGCCGCCTCGGCGCCGCGCCGGGGACGGTGGTGAACGGCACGCCCCTGCCGGATTTCGGCGGCGGCCACCCGGACCCGAACCCGATCTGGGCGAAGGATCTGATCGACGTGATGATGGCTCCGGACGCGCCGGATTTCGGTGCCGCCTCGGATGGCGACGGCGACCGCAACATGATCGTCGGGCGCGGCATCTATGTCACGCCCTCGGACAGCGTGGCGGTGCTGGCCGCGAATGCCCATCTGGCGCCGGGCTATGCGGCCGGCCTGAAGGGCGTGGCCCGGTCGATGCCGACCAGCAAGGCGCTGGACCGGGTGGCGGCGGCGAAGGGCCTGGCATGCTACGAGACGCCCACGGGCTGGAAGTTCTTCGGCAACCTGCTGGACGCCGGCCGCTGCACCATCTGCGGCGAGGAAAGCGCCGGCACCGGGTCGGACCATGTGCGCGAGAAGGACGGGCTCTGGGCGGTGCTGCTGTGGCTCGACATCCTCGCCGCACTGCAACGCCCGGTGGCCGAGATCATGGCGGCGCACTGGGCCGAATACGGGCGGAACTACTATTCTCGCCACGATTACGAGGCGGTGGAAAGCGAGAAGGCCGAGGGGCTGATGCAGGCGCTGCGCGACCGGCTTGCCACCCTGCCGGGCCAGGCCTTCGCCGGGATGGCGGTCGAAAGCGCCGACGAGTTCGCCTATGACGATCCGGTCGACGGCAGCCGGTCCGAAGGGCAGGGCATCCGGGTGAACTTCGCCGGCGGGGCGCGGGCGGTGTTCCGTCTGTCGGGGACCGGCACGGTCGGCGCCACGCTCAGGGTCTATCTCGAGGATCTGGAGCTTGACCCGGCGCGCCAGGCCCGCGACGCCCAGGAAGCGCTGGCCGGGGTGATCGCCGCCGCCGACGCGGTGGCCGGCATCGCCGAGCGCACCGGCCGGACCGAACCCGACGTCATCACCTGATCCGGCCCGTTCCCGGCATCCAGTGCGTCGCGGTGCCGGACCTGCTGCCAAATGCGGCAGGTCCGTGACGCCCGACTGCGGCGAAATCCCGCGCCGGGCGCGGCCGCACCAACTGGCCCGCCCGCGCGCCGCAGGCGCGCCCGGCCCAACGGGAAGACCTGCCGGATGGCAGGGATGACGGGCGGGAGCCTTCCGCACCACCTGGCTTCCGGGTTCCGCCGCGCCGTTCGTCTGGCCATTCCGCCGCGCACCGACCCCCGGTGGTCGAAACGCCACAGATGCGCCTGAAATCGACAGGGGCGCTGGCATGGCAGAATCGTTGCCATAACTTGCAGGGCACCGCCGCGCCTGCCCTTGCAGCCCCCCGGAGGCACGACTAAGACTCTTCCGACGCGGTTCCAGACCGACTGAATGAAGGCAGGCGAAGATGAAAGACCCCATCGATACCTACATGAACACCCTGGTGCCCATGGTGGTCGAACAGACCAGCCGCGGCGAGCGGGCCTATGACATCTTTTCGCGGCTCCTCAAGGAACGGATCATCTTCGTCTCGGGCGCGGTCCACGACGGCATGTCCTCGCTGATCGTCGCCCAGCTCCTGCACCTCGAGGCCGAGAACCCGTCGAAGGAAATCTCCCTGTATATCAACAGTCCGGGTGGCGTCGTCACCTCGGGCCTGTCGATCTACGACACCATGCAGTACATCAAGCCGGCGGTCTCGACCCTGGTGATCGGGCAGGCGGCCTCGATGGGCTCGCTGCTGCTGACCGCCGGTGCGAAGGGGATGCGCTTCTCGCTGCCGAACAGCCGGGTGATGGTCCACCAGCCCTCGGGCGGGTTCCAGGGCCAGGCGACCGACATCATGATCCACGCCCAGGAGACCATGAAGCTGAAACGCCGGCTTAACGAGATCTATGTCCACCATACCGGACAGTCGCTCGAAGCCGTGGAAGATGCCCTGGAACGCGACCGGTTCATGTCGCCGGAAGAGGCGCGCGACTGGGGCCTGATCGACGAGATCGTGTCCAAGCGCGTGATGACGGACAAGAAAAGCGGCTGATCCGCCCCCGGACCATCGGACGAGGGACGGATTTTTCACATTGTAGCCCCCGGCGCGCTGACCTAATCTGGCCGAATGCAAGGCGGACGGGCGGCTCTCAGGGCGGGCGGCCCCGGAGGTACGGATGGCGACGAATAGCGGTGACAGCAAGAACACGCTGTATTGCAGCTTCTGCGGCAAGAGCCAGCACGAGGTCCGCAAGCTGATCGCAGGTCCGACGGTCTTCATCTGCGATGAATGCGTCGAACTCTGCATGGACATCATCCGGGAAGAGACCAAGACGACGGGGCTCAAGTCGTCCGAGGGCGTGCCGACCCCGCGCGAGATCTGCGACGTGCTGGACGACTACGTGATCGGCCAGCGGCACGCCAAACGGGTGCTGTCGGTGGCGGTCCACAACCACTACAAGCGGCTGAACCACAGCGGCAAGTCCGACGTGGAACTGGCGAAGTCGAACATCCTGCTGATCGGCCCGACCGGCTGCGGCAAGACCCTGCTGGCGCAGACGCTGGCGCGGATCCTCGACGTGCCCTTCACCATGGCCGACGCCACCACCCTGACCGAAGCCGGCTATGTGGGCGAGGATGTCGAGAACATCATCCTGAAGCTGCTGCAGGCTTCGGAATACAACGTCGAACGGGCGCAGCGCGGCATCGTCTATATCGACGAGGTCGACAAGATCACCCGGAAGTCCGACAACCCCTCGATCACACGCGACGTGTCGGGCGAGGGGGTGCAGCAGGCGCTCTTGAAGATCATGGAAGGCACCGTGGCCTCGGTGCCGCCCCAGGGCGGTCGCAAACACCCGCAGCAGGAATTCCTGCAGGTCGACACCACCAACATCCTGTTCATCTGCGGCGGCGCCTTCGCCGGGCTGGACAAGATCATCGCCCGGCGCGGCAAGGGCTCGGCAATCGGCTTCGGCGCCGACGTCAAGGAAGAGAACAGCCGCGGCGTGGGCGAGATCCTGACCGACCTGGAGCCGGAAGACCTGCTGAAATTCGGCCTGATCCCCGAATTCGTCGGCCGTCTGCCGGTGATCGCGACGCTCGAGGATCTGGACGAGCCGGCGCTGGTGACCATCCTGACCCAGCCGAAGAATGCGCTGGTGAAACAGTACCAGCGCCTGTTCGAGCTGGAAGACACCAAGCTGACCTTCACCGACGATGCCCTGAAGGCGATCGCCCGCCGGGCGATCCTGCGCAAGACCGGCGCGCGGGGCCTGCGTTCGATCATGGAGGACATCCTTCTGGATACCATGTTCGAACTGCCCAACGCCCAGGGCGTGCAGGAGGTCGTGGTGAACGAGGAAGCGGTATCGACGCCCGGCGCGAAGCCGCTGCTGATCTATGCCGACCGCAAGAAGGGCGAGCCGGTCAGCGCCGGCTGAGCCGCAAGCCCCCGCGCGCGACTGCGGCATCGCGGCGCGCGCGACCTGTGGACGGGACGGTGCGGATCGCCCATACAGTCCATGACCGCGATCGGGAGACTGCCATGAATTTCTTTGTCCGCGCCGTGACCTGGTGGAACGGCCAGACCATCGGGACGCAAATCTACACCCGCCGCCACGGGGTGAAGGTGGGCGAGGACGAACAGGGCAACATCTACTACCAGACCCGCGACGCCAAGCGCCGCTGGGTCATCTACAACGGTGAGGCCGAGGCCAGCCGGGTGGGTGCGGACTGGCACGGCTGGCTGCACCACACCTGGGACGAACCCCCGACCGTGGCGCCGCTGAAGCACAAGGCCTGGGAGAAGCCGCATGAGGAGAACCTCACCGGCACGCCCCTGGCCTATGCCCCGCCGGGGTCGATCCGCCGGCCGCATCCGGTGGACCGCACCGATTACGAGGCCTGGTCGCCGGAGTGACGGCCTGACCACGCCCCGCCCCCGAGGAGAGCCATGTCCGAGAACCGTGCAGAGCTGCTTGTCGGCGCGTTGGTGATTGCCGTTGCCGCGGGCTTCCTGGCCTACGCCACCTCGCGCGCCGGCGTCATCCAGGGCAGCACCGGCTATACCCTGATCGCCAGCTTCCGCTCGGCCGAAGGCGTGTCGGTGGGCACCGACGTGCGCCTGGCCGGGGTCAAGATCGGCGCGATCACCGGGCTGGTCCTGAACCCCGAGACCTTCCGTGCCGATGCCACGCTGGCGATCCAGCAGGGTGTCGCGCTGCCCGACGACAGTTCGGTGCTGATCGCGTCCGAGGGCCTGCTGGGCGGCAACTTCGTCGAGATCCAGCCGGGCGGCTCGGCCTTCAACTTCGAGCCCGGCGCCGAGATCGACAACACCCAGGGCGCGATCAGCCTGATCGAGCTCCTGTCCAAGTTCGTCGGGAGCGGCGGCGAGTGATCGTCGGCGCGCTTGCCGCGGCGCTGGGGCTGCTGGTCGTGCCGGCCGCCTCGGCCGAAGAGGTCGCTTCGGGCAAGGTGGCGGAACTGCGCGCGCTGGACCGGATCTCGGGCGCGCTGACCGACCTGTTCGTGCCGGTGGGCGAGGGCGTGGCGCTGGGTCCCCTGGCGGTCAGCGTCATCGAATGCCGCTATCCGGTGGCGAACCCGGCGGGCGATGCCTATGCCTATCTGCTGATCGACGACGTGAAGGCGAAGACGAAGCTGTTCGAGGGCTGGATGGTCGCCTCGGCCCCGGGCCTGAACCCGTTCGACCACGCCCGCTACGACATCTGGGTGCTGCGCTGCAGTAATTCCTGAGGATCGGCCGGCAGCTCTGGCCGGGTGAAGTCCGCCGGCCGTGCCAGGGCTCCGGCCAGGCGGCGGCGGTAGTCGGCGCGCGGGATCTCGACCGCGCCGAGGCTGCGCAGGTGGGCGGTGATGAACTGGGTGTCGAACAGCAGGAAGCCGCCCAGCCGCAGCCGGTCCACCAGATAGGCCAGCGCCACCTTCGAGGCATCGGCGCGCCGCGAGAACATGCTTTCCCCAAAGAAAGCCGCGCCAAGGGTCACGCCATAGACCCCGCCGATCAACTCGCCGCCTTCGCGGACCTCGAGCGAATGGGCGAAGCCGCGGGCGTGCAGATCGCAGTAGAGCTGGAAGATGGTGTCGCTGATCCAGGTCTCGGGCCGGTCGGCGCAGCCGCGGAGGGTGGCCTCGAAATCCCGGTTGACCGCGATCTCGAACCCGCCCCGGCGGATCCGGCGCGCCAGCGAGCGCGAGATGTGGAACCCCTCCAGCGGAAAGATCCCGCGCCAGCGCGGATCGACCCAGAACACCTCCGGATCCTCGCGGCTTTCGGCCATGGGAAACACGCCGAGCGCATAGGCGCGCAGCAGCATGTCCGCGCTCAGGCGGCCGCCATCCATCAGCGGCGCCCGTGCCGGCCCGCCGAGACGGGACGGATACGGCTCAGGCGGGTTCGCTCCGGTCCAGCCACTTTTCCAGCCAGTGGATGTCATAGCGCCCCTGCAGGATATCGGGTTCCTGCAGCAAGGCGCGGAACAGCGGCAGGGTGGTGTCGACCCCGTCCACGATCACCTCGCCAAGCGCGCGGTTGAGCCGGGCCAGCGCCTCGGGCCGGTCGCGGCCATGCACGATCAGCTTGCCGATCAGGCTGTCGTAATAGGGCGGGATCCGGTAGCCGTCATAGATCGCGGAATCCATCCGTACGCCCAGACCGCCCGGCGCATGGAAGGCGGTGATCCGTCCCGGGCTGGGGGTGAAGCCGGGCACCTTCTCGGCGTTGATCCGGACCTCGATGGCGTGGCCGTTGACCACCAGATCCTGCTGCGAAAACGACAGCGGCAGGCCGGCGGCGACGCGGATCTGCTCGCGCACCAGATCGACGCCGAAGACCGCTTCGGTCACCGGGTGTTCGACCTGAAGCCGCGTGTTCATCTCGATGAAGTAGAACTCGCCGTTCTCGTACAGGAACTCGATCGTGCCGGCGCCGGCATAGTCGATCCTGGCGACCGCCTCGGCACAGACCTTGCCGATCTTCTGACGGGTGGTCTCGTCGATCACCGGGCCCGGGGCTTCCTCGAACACCTTCTGGTGCCGGCGCTGCAGCGAGCAGTCGCGTTCGCCCAGATGCACCGCCTTGCCCTTGCCGTCGCCGAAGACCTGCACCTCGATATGCCGGGGCGTGCCGAGGTATTTCTCGAAATAGACATCGTCGTTGCCGAAGGCGGCCTTCGCCTCGGACCGGGCGGTCTGGAACGCGGATTCCAGGTCGGCCGCGGTCTTGGCCAGCTTCATGCCGCGCCCGCCGCCGCCGGCGGTCGCCTTGACCAGCACCGGATAGCCGATCTGTTCCGCGACCTTGCGGGCGGTCTCCATGTCGGGCACCGCGCCGTCCGAGCCGGGGACGACCGGCACGCCGAGCGCCTTCATGGTCTCCTTCGCGGTGATCTTGTCGCCCATGACGCGGATGTGCTGGGCGGTGGGGCCGATGAAGGTGATGCCGTGGTCCTGCACAACCTGAACGAAGGCCGCGTTCTCGGACAGGAAACCATAGCCCGGATGGATCGCCTCGGCGCCGGTGATCTCGCAGGCCGAGATCAGCGCCGGAACCAGCAGATAGCTCTGGCCGGCGGGGGGCGGTCCGATGCAGACGGCTTCGTCGGCCATCCGTACATGCATCGCGTCGGAATCGGCGGTGGAATGCACCGCGACGCTCAGGATCCCCATCTCGCGGCAGGCGCGCACCACGCGGAGCGCGATCTCGCCGCGATTGGCGATCAGGATCTTCTTGAACATGATCGCGCCTATTCGATGATCACGAGGGGCGCGCCGTATTCGACCGGCGTGCCGTCGGCGACAAGGATGCGCGCGATCGTCCCGGCGCGCGGCGCGGGGATCTGGTTCATGGTCTTCATTGCTTCGATGATCAGCAGGGTCTGGCCTTCGGCCACCTGCGCGCCGACCCGGATGAAGGGTTCCGAGCCCGGTTCGGGCTGAAGATAGACCGTACCGACCATGGGCGAGGTGACGGCGCCGGGATGCTGGGCCGGGTCGGACGACATCGGCGCCGCGGCAGCTTCGGTCGCGATCAGCGCCTGCTGCGGTGCCGCCATCTGAGGAACGGCCATCATGGTGGGCATCGGGGCCACTGGCGGATGCACCCGGGTGACTCGAATGTTCAGGGACGTGTCCTCGCCATAGTCGCGCCGGACCTCAAGCTCGGTCAGGTCGTTCGCACGCAGGAGTTCGGCCAAGGCCCGGATGAATTCGACATCATCGCTGTGGGAGTTCCTGGTCATTCTCGTTCTCGCTCCGCCTCGCGCCGGGTATTGGGCGGATCTGCCTGCCGGCGCCGGCCTCTGCTTACACGCATTGCTGCGGGGTGGAAAGCGATGCAGCGCAGTTTGGCTGCGGGCAGGACCGCGCGAAGGCACGGCGGGAAGAGCTTGATTTTTGCCCGATAGCTGGCAACGCTTCACCTCGGCGCGCGCGTTGGCCTTCGGCGGGTGCGCATCGACGGGCGGACAGGGGACCCCTCATGGCGAATTCTCAGACGACTCCGGGCGTGGTGGCAGGGCGGTTGCCGAAGGATGCCTATGTCCGGAACTTCACCGACGCCGAGCCGCCGCTCGACCCGCACGAAGCGCGGGTGGCAGCCGACCGCTGCTATTTCTGCCATGACGCGCCGTGCATCCAGGCCTGCCCGACAGCCATCGACATCCCGCTGTTCATCCGGCAGATCCAGACCGGCCTGCCCGAGGCGGCGGCGCGCACGATCCTGTCCCAGAACATCCTCGGCGGCATGTGCGCCCGGGTCTGCCCGACCGAGACCCTGTGCGAGGGCGCCTGCGTGCGCGAGATCGCCGAGGGCAAGCCGGTCGAGATCGGCCGGCTGCAGCGTTTTGCCACCGACGCGATGATGGCGCGCAAAACCCAACCGTTCCACCGCGCCGCGCCCACCGGCCGGCGGGTGGCGGTGGTCGGGGCCGGGCCCGCGGGGCTGGCCTGTGCCCACCGGCTGGCGCTCCTCGGCCACGAGGTGGTGGTGATGGACGCCCGTCCGAAGCCCGGCGGGCTGAACGAATACGGCATCGCGGTCTACAAGACCCCGGACGACTTCGCCCAGGCCGAGGTGCGCTGGCTGCTGGGGATCGGCGGGATCAGCGTGAAGAACGGCGTCCAGCTGGGGCGCGAGCTGTCGCTGGCCGAGCTGCGCGAGGATTTCGATGCGGTGTTCCTGGGCATCGGCCTGGCCGGGGTCAATGCCCTGGCGATCGAGGGCGAGACCCATGACCATGTGCTCGACGCGGTCGACTTCATCGCCGCGCTGCGCCAGACCACGGACAAGCGGCGCATCGCGGTGGGGCGCAACGTGGTGGTGATCGGCGGCGGCATGACCGCGGTCGATGCGGCGGTGCAGGCCAGGCTCTTGGGCGCCGAGCATGTCACCATGGTCTACCGCCGCGGCCGCGACCGGATGGGGGCCTCGGAACACGAACAGCTGCGCGCCGCCTCGAAGGGGGTGCGCATCATCACCGGCGCCGCCCCGGTGCGGATCATCGGTGGTGAGGCGGGCGCGGCCAGCGCGGTCGAGTTCGCCTATACCGGCGAAGGGACCGAGGGCGGCAGCGCGGGCGAGCTGTTCAGCCTGCCCGCCGACCAGGTCTTCAAGGCGATCGGCCAGCGGCTGGAACAGGCCCCCGGCGGGCTTCGGCTGGACGGCAGCAAGATCGCTGTGACCGGGCCGGGACGGACCTCGCTCGATCTGGTCTGGGCGGGCGGGGATTGCGCT
>JBGAOK010000104.1:0-12533 GCA_044221805.1 Meridianimarinicoccus sp. | reverse complement strand
GGGGCAGCGCCCCCGATGGACAGCGCCCCCGAAGGACAGCGCCCGCGAAGGACAGCGCCCCCGATGGACAGCGCCCGCGATGGGCAAGGCCTCCGATGGGCAGCTCCGGGATGCAGAAGCCGGGCTTGACCCCGGTGCCCCCCGGCCCCTACATGCCGGCGCATTTCAGGCGCGGACGGAGGGCGGAATGGGCTTCAAGCTGGGGATCGTGGGTCTGCCCAACGTGGGCAAGTCGACCCTGTTCAATGCGCTGACGCGCACCGCGGCGGCGCAGGCGGCCAACTTCCCCTTCTGCACCATCGAGCCCAATGTGGGCGAGGTGGCGGTGCCCGACCCGCGGCTCGACCGGTTGGCGGCGATCGCCGGCTCGCGCCAGATCATCCCGACAAGGATGACCTTCGTGGACATCGCCGGCCTGGTGAAGGGGGCGTCGAAGGGCGAGGGGCTGGGCAACCAGTTCCTCGCCAATATCCGCGAGACCGATGCCATCGCCCATGTGCTGCGCTGTTTCGAGGATGACGACATCACCCATGTATCGGGCGAGGTCGACCCGGTGGCCGATGCCGAGACCATCGAGACCGAGCTGATGATCGCCGACATGGAAAGCATCGAGCGGCGGATGGCGAACCTGACCCGCAAGGTCCGCGGCGGCGACAAGGAGGCGATGGCGCAGGAACGCCTGCTGAAATCGGCGCTGGAGGCGCTGGAGGCCGGCCGGCCGGCGCGCAGCGTCACCGTCGATGCCGAGGATGCCCGGGCCTGGCGGATGCTGCAGCTGCTGACCGCGAAGCCGGTGCTCTATGTCTGCAACGTGGACGAGGGTTCGGCCGCGGAAGGCAATGCCTTCTCGGACAAGGTCCGGGCCATGGCCGACAAGGACGGCGCGGCCAGCGTGGTGATCTCGGCCGCGATCGAGGAGGAGATCAGCCAGCTGCCCGCCGACGAGGCGACCGCCTTCCTCGAGGAACTGGGGCTGGACCGGCCCGGGCTGGACCGGCTGATCGAGGCGGGCTACCGGATGCTGAAGCTCGAGACCTATTTCACCGTCGGCCCGAAGGAAGCCCGCGCCTGGACGATTCCCGCCGGAACCTACGCACCGCAGGCGGCGGGCGTGATCCACGGCGATTTCGAGCGCGGCTTCATCCGGGCCGAGACCATCGCTTTCGACGACTTCGTCGCCCATGGCGGCGAACAGGGCGCCAAGGAGGCCGGCCGGATGCGGGTCGAGGGCAAGACCTATCAGGTCCGGGATGGCGACGTCCTGCACTTCCTGTTCAACGCCTGAGATTCGGACCTGCCAACGGGGCGGATAAGCGGGTGCCGTGGCCGGAACGGTCCGCGGCACCGCGGCGGGATCCGAGCGGGAGCAGGGCGGCGGAAACCTGCCGTAATCCGCGCCTGCGCCTCGACAGATCCGGTTTACAGCGCTGACTCAACAAGAAACCGTTGCAATTTGGTTAACGAAAGCATAGGCACACTGTGCAATCATCAATTGAATGACGTGCCAGCCGGGATTGTCTCGGCCCCCTGAGGTGTATGCCCATGGCTCAAGAACATTGGAAGTTTCGTGATGTGACAGGAGCGTGGGGTCTTGGGGTCCTCGCCATCTTCGCTGTTGCCATGGCTCTGGCGCCGAGTGGGGCTTCTGCGGCAACGCTGAGCATCGTGTCGCAACTTGACCGCGTGACCGGTCCGCATCCCTGGACGTCCAGAAACACAACCGAGGGTCCTGCGGCCGGCAACGTCCCGATCGGCAGCGAGCTGGTCCGCCTTGTCTGGGACTTCCAGCGCGGCAGCAGGCCCAAGGTTCAGAACATCTTCGGCGGGTCGTTCGAGACGTATGCCGGCGGCACGGTGCAGGTCGTGGCGCTGGACGGAACGCCGATGTTCGATCTCGGCAGTTTCACCGCGGTCAACTTCTCGGAATATGACGCGCTGGCACTGGCCAGTGACACGGCCGAGGGCATCTTCATTTTCCAGGATCCGGATTTCGCAACCGTTACGAGACAGAAGCTGGGAAAGCTGGTGGCGCCGCTTCTGGCGAACGCGAACACGCGGGTGTCGGACTACTTCTTCCGCCATGAAGATGAAGAAGTCTCGCGGATCAACGCCACCGTGGGCGATCTGGTGCCCGCTGCGGAAGTGCCGTTGCCGGTCCCGGCGCTGCTGCTGGGCGGTGTCCTCGGCGGGCTGGGTCTGCTGCGGCGGCTGCGCCGCGCTGCCTGAGTCCGGGCGCGGCGGCCTGGTGCCGCGCCGGATAGGTCCCTCACAATGCAAGAACGCATCGGAGGGACCTGTGCGGACTTCGGGACAGTCGCCTTTCCGGCCGCGCAGCGGCTCACTGTGCCGGGAGACTTGCGCAACTGACCTGTGACGACCGGGGAAACGCCAGCCCGTCGATCACCGCGCGCGCGCCGCAAAGGGTGGCCTTGCAGCCCCAGTTTGCATCGCTCAGCACAAGGCCGCCGTCCTTGCCGGGGCGGATCTCCATCTTGCAGGGGCCCCCGTCCAGCCGCTTCTCATAGAGCCAACCCGTCGCCGTGGGCTTGGCCGTTCCGGACCCGCTGCAGGAATGTCCGCCATCCTGCCAGCTGTCGAGAACGAAGGTTGCCCGTCCATCGCCGCCGACGTCGAGACGAAACGTGCTCGCATCGGTTCGATAGCAGTAGGCCTTGCCAGCGCCGGTGGACTGAGCTGCGGCGGGAAACGGCGTGGCCAGCGCGAGGGCGGGAAGGACGAGCAATCGCAGCAATCGGAAGCGGATCATGGCAATCGAATCTCCAAAATGGGTAGGGAGATTCGGAAGCGACTTGGCCCGCATGTCAATGCAGGCGCAGATGTCCTGGGCTTCAACCGGAGTCGGTTCAGCCGAGCGCGGCCAGCGCCGCGCCCAGGTCCAGCTTGCCGTCATAGAGCGCCCGGCCCGAGATCGCCCCGGCGATCACCCCGGTCGCCTTCAGTGCCTGCAGATCCGCCAGCGAACTGACCCCGCCCGAGGCGATCACCGGCACGCGCACATGATGCGCCAGCGCCGCGGTGGCGCCGATATTCGGCCCGCCCATGGCGCCGTCGCGTTCGATGTCGGTGTAGATGATCGCGGCGATGCCGGCATCCTCGAAGCGGGCGGCCAGTTCGGTGACCAGCATCTCGGTCTCTTCGGCCCAGCCGCGGGTGGCGACGCGTCCGTTGCGGGCGTCGAGCCCGACCGCGACCCGGCCGGGAAAGGCGCGCGCGGCCTCGCGCACGAGGTCGGGATTTTCGACCGCGACGGTGCCGAGGATGACCCGGGCGATGCCCTTCTCCAGCCACAGGGCGATGGTGGCCATGTCGCGGATGCCGCCGCCCAGTTGCGCCGGGATGCCGGTGGCGGCCAGAATGGCTTCGACCGCGGCGGCATTGACCGGATGGCCCGCGAAGGCGCCGTTCAGGTCGACGAGGTGCAGCCACTGGCAGCCGGCATCCTGAAAGGCACGGGCCTGGGCGGCGGGATCGTCGCTGAACACCGTGGCCTGATCCATCGCGCCGCGCAGCAGGCGCACGCACTGGCCGTCCTTCAGGTCGATGGCGGGGTAGAGGATCATCGCGGCCGGTCCTGTCTGGGGCATGTGCCGCGCATCTGCCATGACCGCGCGGGAATGCCAAGCCGCCGGTGGCGTCAGGGCGCGTCCCGTCGCGTCCGGTCGCGCCGCAACGTCACGCTTGCGGGGCGGCCGCGGCGATGGCGGGATCGCGCCAGATCAAGGGAGGTCCGACATGAAATCACTCATCCTCGCCCTGGGGCTTCTGGCCGCGGGCGCGACCGTCGCGGCGGCTGCCGATCCCGCTCTGGGCGTCTGGCAGACCCAGCCCGGCGACGACGGCGCCTTCGGGCAGGTCACCATCGCCGAGTGCGGCGGCACGCTCTGCGGGACGCTGACCCGGGCCTTCGGCCCCGACGGCAAGCCGCGCGACAGCGCCCGGGTCGGCAAGCGGATCGTCTGGGACATGACGCCCGAGGGCGGCGGCGCCTATGGCGGCGGCAAGATCTGGGCGCCGGACCGGGACAAGACCTACAACTCGAAGATGGCGCTGGCGGGCGACCGGCTGACCGTCTCGGGTTGCCAACTGGGGATCTGCCGCAGCCAGATCTGGACCCGGGTCGACTAGGGCAGGGCCAGGGCGGGCCGGCCTCAGCGCCGGCCGCTGAACACCGACCAGCCGGTGCGCCGCGCCAGAAGCTCGGCCGCGTCGGTGCCGAGCTGGGAATTGCCCTGCGCGTTCAGCCCCGGCGACCAGACCGCGATCGCGGCGCGGCCCGGGGCGATCACCAGGATGCCGCCGCCGACGCCGCTTTTTCCCGGCAGGCCGACCCGGAAGGCGAAGTCGCCCGAGGCGTCGTAATGGCCGCACATCATCATGATCGAGCAGATCCGGCGGATCCGGTCCGGCGCAATGACCCGCGGCAGGCCCGGGGCGGCGGTCAGGAACAGGCCGGACCGGGCCAGCTGCACGCAGGACATCTCGACCGCGCATTGGTGGAAATAGGTGCCCAGCGTCCGCTCGGGCGTGTTCTTCAGCTTGCCGAAGCCACGCATGAAATGCGCCAGCGCATAGTTGCGGTCGCCGGTGGCGGCTTCGGAGCGGGCCACCGCCTTGTTGATGTGGATGTCGGGATCGTTCGCCGCCTGCCGGATGAAGCGCAGGATCTCGCCCAGGATCTCCTTCGGCTCATAGCCGTCGAGGATCGCGTCGGTGACGGCGATGGCGCCGGCGTTGATGAAGGGGTTGCGCGGCCGCCCGTGCTCCTGTTCCAGCTGGACGATCGAGTTGAACGGGTTGCCCGAGGGCTCGCGCCCGACCCGGGACCAGAGCTGGTCGCCCAGGCGCCCCAGCGCGATGGCCAGCGTGAACACCTTCGAGACCGACTGGATCGAGAACGGCACGTCGGCGTCGCCCGCGCTGAGCACCGTTCCATCGGGGAAGGCGACGGCGACGCCGAACTGGTCCGGGTCGATCCGGGCCAGTTGCGGAATGTAGGTCGCCACCCTGCCGCGGTCGGTGCGCGCCGCCATCTCTGCGGCGATCTCGTCGAGGATGGTCTGAAGCTCGGCCGCCGACGGGTCCATCAGGGCATCCAGGTCAGGAAGTTGCCGATCATCCTAAGCCCTGCCGCCTGGCTTTTCTCCGGGTGGAACTGCAGCCCGACGATGTTGTCCCGGGCCACGATGGCGGTGACGTCGCCGCCATAATCCACATGGGCCAGTCGCTGGGCCGGCTCGGCCACCCGGAACTGGTAGGAATGGACGAAATAGGCATGATCGCCGGTTTCGACCCCGGCCAGCACCGGGTGCGGGCGGTCGATCACCAGGTCGTTCCAGCCCATGTGGGGCACCTTCAGCTTCGGGTCGGCCGGGGTGATCTTCACCACCTCGCCACCGATCCAGCCGAGGCCCCGGGTGTCCTCGTATTCGCGGCCCCAGCTGGCCAGAAGCTGCATGCCGACGCAGATGCCCAGGAACGGCACGCCGCGCCGGATCACCGCGTCGTCCAGCGCCGCGAGCATCCCCGGGATGGCCGAGAGCCCGCGCATGCAGGACGGGAAGGCGCCGTCGCCGGGCAGCACGATGCGCTCGGCCGCGGCCACCGCCGCCGGATCCGCGGTGATCGCCACCGGGCCGGCGCCGACCTCGCGCGCCATGCGCTGGAACGCCTTCTCGGCCGAATGCAGGTTGCCGGATTCATAGTCGATCAGGACGGTGGTCATCGGCCCCGGCTCCGGTTCCCGCTCCGGTTCAGGCTCGGCCGGCTCACAGCGTGCCCTTGGTCGAGGGCACCGCGTCGGCCTTGCGCGGGTCGGTTTCCAGCGCGTCGCGCAACGCGCGCGCCACCGCCTTGAACGCCGCCTCGGCGATGTGGTGGCTGTTGATCCCGGCCAGTTTCGTCACATGGAGGGTGATCCCGCCATGGGTCGCCAGCGCCTGGAAGAACTCGCGCACCAGTTCTGTGTCGAAGCTGCCGATCTTCGCGGTGGGGAAGTCGACGCTCCACACCAGATAGGGCCGCCCCGACAGGTCCAGCGCTGCCTGCACCAGCGTGTCGTCCATGGGCAGCAGGCACGACCCATAGCGCCGGATCCCGCGCTTGTCGCCCATGGCGCGGCTCAGTGCCTGGCCGATGGCGATGCCGGTATCCTCGACCGTGTGGTGGTCGTCGATATGCAGGTCGCCCTTCGCGGTGATGTCCATGTCGATCAGGGCGTGCCGGGACAGCTGGTCCAGCATGTGGTCGAAGAAGCCGACCCCGGTGTCCATCCGGTAGACGCCGGTGCCGTCGAGGTCGAGGGTGACCCTGATGTCGGTTTCGGCCGTGGTGCGGGTGATCGTCGCGCTGCGCATGGGAACGGGCCCTTCCGGAATTGCCAGCGCCGTATAGCCGCCGGGGCGCCGCGAGAAAAGGGGCGGCGACCCGGTTGGCGGGCGGGCAGGACCGGATCGGGGCGCCGCTGCCCCGGTCTCAGCCGTTGCCGGCGATGGGCGGGTCGGCGGCTTCGTCGGCGATCACCTCGAAGCCCTTCAGGGTATAGGACCCGAAACTGTGGATCAACGGCACGTCGGCGGCATCGCGGCCGCGCGCGACAAGGGTCCGGCCGATCCGCGGCGCGTTGTTGCGCGGATCGAAGGTCCACCAGCGCCCGTCCAGGAAGACCTCCATCCAGGCGGCGAAGTCCATCGCGCCCCAGGGCTGGGGTTCGCCGATATCGGTGATGTAGCCGGTACAATAGCGGGTCGGGATGTTCAGCGCCCGGCAGAAGGTGACGGCCAGATGGGTGAAGTCGCGGCAGACGCCGACCCGTTCGGCATTGGCCTCGGCCGCGGTGCGGGTGGCGCGCGCCTTCATGTAGTCGAAGCGCAAATGGGTGTGGACATAGTCGCAGACCGCCTGCACCCGCGCCCAGCCCGGTTCCGTGTGCTGGAAGCGGCGCCAGGCCTCGTCGGACAAGAGGTCTGTCTCGCAATAGCGGCTGGGCAGCAGGAACTGGATGGTCTCGGCCGGCAGGTGCTCGACCGGCCATTGCCGCGCGGTGGGCGACACCGGGTCGGCCACACCGTCATCCCGGATCATCCCCGAGGTGATGATGGTGAACTGGCCGGCCGGCGCCGTCATCCGGGTGCACAGGTTGCCGAAGCCGTCCACATAGGTCTCGATCGGAACCGACGGCACCGTCTCCATCCGTTCGGGGGCCACGAGGCGCCCGGCCTGGGAGGGATGCACCTTGAGGAGCGCGATGACCGGTGTGGGGGCCGGGAATTCGTGGGTAATCGTCGCGCCAAGCCTGATCCGCAAATTGTTCTCCTTTGGGCCGCCTGTGCGGCCTGTCCTGTCCCGATGTGGGGCCGGTTTCCATGTCCCGCAAGGCGTGACTCAGCCGGGAGCCGCCCGCAGGTGAAACGCGGGACGGTGGCGCAGCAGGGAAAAGGCAAGGAATGCAAGCGGCTGGCGGCCGTTGATCTTCCTGGAGCGGGCGATGAGATTCGAACTCACGACCCTTACCTTGGCAAGGTAATGCTCTACCCCTGAGCTACGCCCGCACCCGGAAGGTCCTGTCTTGCTCTCTCTGGAGCGGGCGATGAGATTCGAACTCACGACCCTTACCTTGGCAAGGTAATGCTCTACCCCTGAGCTACGCCCGCGTCCTTGAGAGTGCGCGTTGTCTAGCGATCCTCTCCGGGGCCTGCAAGCAGAAAAAAACCCCTTCAGTCGCGGGCCGGGCGCCAGCCGGCGGCGACCGCCTCGGGCTCGGAACAGAACCAGCGTTCGCCTTTCGCCGGTGCGATGCGGGTGTCGCCGTAGCTGCGCGACCAGGGCAGGTGATAGATGCGGACCCCCGTGGCCGAGACGTTGCCCTTGATCGGACAGTCGGGGTCGGGGGCGGCGCCGTCGGCTGCCTGCCAGCTTGCGGCGCGGAAATCCCAGGGCATCAGGGGGTCGGGTTCGGCCCAGATCCCGCGCTGTGCGGACCGGGCGGCGCGTTCCTCGGCGTCGTAGGCATCGCCATAGCGGCGGAACACGGCCGCCTGTCCGGCGGCCACCATCGCGCGGCCCAGATCGTGCCCGCCGGCCGCGCAGACCGCCAGCACCCGGCCATAGGCATCACTGCCCTCGGCCGCGCAGGTCACGGACCGGCCGCGGATCAGGGCGGCCAGGTGGCGCGTGGCGGCGCTGCCGCCGGGCTGGGCGGATTCGGGGGCGTCGATGTGCAGAAGGCGGATCCGGCTGCCGGCCAGGTCGATGGTGTCGCCATCCACCACCACGGCCCGGCCGGCCAGCGTGGCGCGGGCGGCTTCCGCCGGGGTATTGCCGGGGGCCAGGGCAAGGGTGACGGTCCCGAGAAGGACAGACAGGGCAAACCCGAGGCCGGCACGGCGACGCGTCATCGTTAACTCCGGTTAACAAAGCGTTAACCGGGTATGCGCCATGCCGCCGCCGGTCTCAAGCGCCGGCCGCGGCAATCCTTAACGGCGGGGGCCCGTCCGGGCCCCCGCCGGGTCCTATTCCATCTCGACCAGCAGATCCTTGGCGTCGATCTGGGCGCCCGGCTGGACATGGACCGCCTTGATGGTGCCGTCGCGGTCGGCGGCAAGGCCGGTTTCCATCTTCATCGCCTCGATGGTCAGCAGCAGATCGCCCTTCTTCACCGCAGCCCCGGCCCGGGCAGCGACGCTGGCGACCACCCCGGGCATCGGCGCGCCGATGTGGTTGGGGTTGGCCGCGTCGGCCTTGGGCGGCGCCGCCTTGGCGGCCTTGGCCGACCGGTCGGGCACCCGGATCACCCGCGGCTGGCCGTTCAGCTCGAAGAACACCTTGACCTGGCCGTCCTCCTGGGTCTCGCTCATTGCCTGCATCCGGATTTCCAGCGTCTTGCCCGGGTCGATCTCGGCGGCGAACTCGTCGCCGGGTTCCATCCCGTAGAAGAACACCGGCGTCGGCAGGGTCCGCACCGGGCCATAGACCGCGTGGCGTTCCATGTAGTCGGCGAAGACCTTGGGATACATCAGCGCGCCGTTCAGATCCTCGTCGTCGATCGGCTCGTCGAACTTCTTCGCCAGCTCGGCGCGCTTCGCTTCCAGATCGACCGCGGCCATCAGCGCGCCGGGCCGCCCGGTTAGCGGCGTCTCGCCCCGGAGCACCTTCTTCTGCAGCGCCGTCGGCCATCCGCCCGGCGGCTGGCCCAGATTGCCCTTCATCATGTCGACGACCGAGTCGGGGAACGAGATGTCCTTGTCCGGGTTCTCCACATCCTCGCGGGTGATGCCCTGCGCCACCATCATCAGCGCCATGTCGCCCACCACCTTCGAGGACGGCGTCACCTTGACGATGTCGCCGAACATCCGGTTCACCTCGGCATACATCTGGGCGACCTCGTGCCAGCGCTCCTCAAGCCCCATTGACCGGGCCTGGGCCTTGAGGTTGGTGAACTGCCCGCCCGGCATCTCGTGCAGGTAGACCTCGGACGCCGGCGCCTGCAGGCCGGATTCGAACGCCGCGTATTGCGCCCGCACCGCTTCCCAATAGTCCGAGATCGCCCGGATCGCCGCCACATCCAGCCCAGTATCCCGGTCGGTGTGCCGGAGCGCCTCGACGATCGAGCCCAGCGTCGGTTGCGAGGTGTTGCCTGACAACGCGTCCATGGCGCCGTCGGCCACGTCGACTCCCGCCTCGGCCGCGGCAAGGATCGTGGCGCCGCCCAGCCCGCTGGTGTCGTGGGTGTGCAGGTGGATCGGCAGGCCGACCTCGTCCTTCAGCGCCTTGATGAGCACCCGGGCGGCGGCGGGCTTCAGAAGCCCCGCCATGTCCTTCAGCCCAAGGATATGGGCGCCGGCCGCCTTCAGGTCCTTGCCCATGGCGACGTAGTATTTCAGGTCGTACTTCGCCCGGTCGGGGTTCAGGATGTCGCCGGTGTAGCAGATCGCGCCTTCGCAGACCTTGTTGGCCTCGATCACCGCGTCCATGGCGACGCGCATGTTCTCGACCCAGTTCAGGCTGTCGAAGACCCGGAACACGTCGACCCCGGTCTCGGCCGCCTGCTTGACGAAGAACTGCACCACATTGTCGGGATAGTTGGTGTAGCCGACCCCGTTCGATGCCCGAAGCAGCATCTGGGTCATGATGTTGGGCATCGCCTTCCGGAGGTCGCGCAGCCGCTGCCACGGGCATTCCTGCAGGAAGCGATAGGCCACGTCGAAGGTGGCGCCGCCCCAGCATTCCACCGAGAACAGCCCGGGCAGGTTTGCCGCATAGGCCGGCGCGACCCGGATCATGTCGATCGAGCGCATCCGCGTCGCCAGCAGCGACTGGTGTCCGTCGCGCATGGCCGTGTCGGTCAGCAGCAGGGGCTTCTGCGCCGCCAGCCAGTCGGCGACCGCCTGCGGGCCCTTCTCGACCAGCAGGTTGCGGGTGCCCGGCGCGGGCGTGCCGACCGGCGCGGGCGGCTTCGGATCGGCGGCCTCGGCCGGCCGCGCGGTGCCCTTGGTCTCGGGATGTCCGTTGACCGAGACATCGGCGATGTAGGTCAGGATCTTGGTCGCCCGGTCCTTGCGCGCCTGGAACTGGAACAGCTCGGGCGTCGTGTCGATGAACTTGGTGGTGTAGCGGTTCGACAGGAAGGTCGGGTGCTTCAGGAGGTTGATGACGAAATCGATGTTGGTCGACACGCCGCGGATGCGGAATTCGCGCAGGGCCCGGTCCATCCGCGCGATCGCGGCTTCGGGGGTCGGGGCCCAGGCGGTGACCTTCTCGAGCAGGCTGTCGTAATAGCGGGTGATCACCGCGCCGGAATAGGCGGTGCCGCCGTCGAGGCGAATGCCCATGCCGGTGGCGCCGCGATAGGCGGTGATCCGGCCATAGTCGGGAATGAAGTTGTTCTGCGGATCCTCGGTGGTGATCCGGCACTGCACCGCATGGCCCGACAGGGTGACGTCGGCCTGGGACGCCGCGCCGGTCGCCTCGGCCAGGGTCTTGCCCTCGGTGATCAGGATCTGGGCGCGCACGATGTCGATGCCGGTGACCTCCTCGGTCACGGTATGCTCGACCTGGACCCGGGGGTTCACCTCGATGAAGTAGAACCGCTCGGTGTCCATATCCATCAGGAACTCGACCGTGCCGGCGCAGGTATAGCCCACATGGGCGCAGATCCGGCGGCCCAGCTCGCAGATCTCCTCGCGCTGCGCCTGGGTCAGGTAGGGGGCGGGGGCGCGTTCGACGACCTTCTGGTTGCGGCGCTGGACCGAGCAGTCACGCTCCCACAGGTGGTAGATCTCGCCATACTTGTCGCCAAGGATCTGCACCTCGACGTGGCGGGCGCGCAGGATCATCTTCTCCAGATAGCCCTCGCCATTGCCGAAGGCGGCCTCGGCCTCGCGCCGGCCGGCGCGGACCTTCTCGGCCAGTTCGTCCGGCCCCTCGATCGGGCGCATGCCGCGCCCGCCGCCGCCCCAGGACGCCTTCAGCATCAGGGGATAGCCGATCGCCTCCGCCTCGCGTCGGATCTCGTCCATGTCGTCGCCCAGCACTTCGGTCGCGGGGATCACCGGCACGCCAGCCTCGATCGCCACCCGCCGCGCGCTGGCCTTGTCGCCAAGCGCGCGCATGGTCTCGGCCTTCGGGCCGATGAAGGCGATCCCGGCCGCCTCGCAGGCATCGACGAAATGCGGGTTCTCGGACAGCAGGCCATAGCCCGGGTGGATCGCGTCGGCGCCGCAGGCCTTCGCCACCCGGATGATCTCGTCGATCGAGAGATAGGCCGCGACCGGCCCCATGCCCTCGCCGATCAGATAGGCTTCGTCCGCCTTGAAACGGTGCAGGCTGAGCTTGTCCTCGGTCGCATAGACCGCGACCGTGCGCTTGCCCAGCTCGTTGGCTGCCCGCATCACCCGGATGGCGATCTCGCCCCGGTTGGCGATCAGAAGCTTCTTGAACTCGGTCATCAAACGTCTTCCCCTGTCCGTTCCGTCGTCGGAACTCTGCGCGCCGGGTTTATCTGCTGGGCCGGGCGGTCACAACTCGGAGCGTTGGGGCCGACGCACCGGCGCTGCCCGCAAAACCTGCGCCTGCCCGAATCCTGGGCAGGTCCCTGCGTCTCCGGCGCCCGCCGTTTCAGTTGAGCCGCGAATCCTGCGTCCGGCGGTTGGCCCGTTCCCGTTCAAGGATCGCCGTCGCGTCGATCTCGGCCAGCGGCGTCGGATCGGCCCGGTCGACCTCGCCCGCCGCGGCCAGCGCCAGATAGCGCCCGCAGCACACCCTGAGGAACGAGGTGAAGTTGCCCAGGTCATGCCCGGCATCGATCGATTCGTGATAGAGCTTGGTGATCAGCTGGGTCACGCTCATGCCGTCGCGACGGCCGATCTCTTCCAGCAGATCCCAGAAGAAGGTCTCGATCCGGATGCTGGTCGCCATCCCGTCGATCCTGAGCGAGCGGGTCCGGCTGACCCAGAGCGCCGGGTCGGCATTGATGAAAAGCTGGCACATGACGGGTCCTCCTCACCCTGTCGGTCATG
>JBGAOK010000103.1:0-12542 GCA_044221805.1 Meridianimarinicoccus sp. | reverse complement strand
CCCCTCGACCGACCCCTGCGGCACCTGCGCCCATTGCCTGCGGATCGCCAGGGGCACCGACATCGACGTGATCGAGATGGACGCGGCGTCCAACACCGGCGTCGACAACATCCGCCAGAACATCATCGATTCAATCAGTTACGCCCCGTCGGACAGCCGCTTCAAGGTCTACATCATCGACGAGGTGCACATGCTCAGCACCTCGGCCTTCAACGCGCTCCTCAAGACTCTCGAGGAACCCCCGCCCCATGTGAAGTTCATCTTCGCCACCACCGAGATCCGCAAAGTCCCCGTCACCGTCCTCAGCCGCTGCCAGCGCTTCGACCTGCGCCGGATCGAGCCCGAGGACATGCTCGCCCTCCTGCGCCGCATCGCCGACGCCGAAGCCGCGACCATCGACGAGGGCGCGCTGGCGCTGATCGTGCGCGCCGCGGAAGGCTCGGCCCGGGACGCGACCAGCCTTCTCGACCAGGCGATCAGCCATGGCGAGGGCGCCACCTCGGCCGAACAGGTCCGCGCCATGCTGGGGCTGGCCGACCGCGGACGGGTGCTCGATCTCTTCGACATGATCCTGCGCGGCGACGCCGCCGCCGCACTGAACGAACTGGCCGCGCAATATGCCGACGGGCCGACCCGGTCTCGGTCCTGCGCGACCTGGCCGAGGTGGCGCACTGGCTCTCGGTGACCAAGGTCACCCCGAGGCCGCCGACGACCCGACCCTGCGCTCGACACGCGCCGCGGCGCGCAGGCGGCCGCTCCACAGCGGTGCTGGGGCGGGTCTGGCAGATGCTGCTGAAGGCGCTGGAGGAGACCCAGACAGCGCCGAACGCGATGATGGCGGCCGAGATGGCGGTGATCCGCATGACCCATGTGGCCGACCTGCCGCCGCCCGGAGGACCTGCTGCGCCGGCTGGCCCAGGCGCCCGCGCCAGTGGCGCTTCGGTCCGCCGCTTCCCGGCCCGGCGGCCACGCCCGCAGGCCCCGGACCGCAGGCCGCCGCACCCTGCCCCCCGCCGCGGGCTTCGCCGCCCGCCCCGCGGTGATCCCGAAGACGGCGGCCGGGCGCTGGCGGCAGCCCAGCGCGCGGTGGCCGGGCTGGAGCGTTACGCCCGGTTCGAGGACGTGATCGGCCTGATCCGCACCCAGCGCGACGTCCGCCTGCTGATCGAGATCGAGGAGACCCTGCATCTGGTCAGCTATGCACCGGGGCGGATCACCTTCCGCCCCGCCGATCGCGCGGCGCCGGATCTGGCCCAACGGCTGTCGGCGCGGCTGACCGGATGGACCGGGGCGCGCTGGACCATCTCGGTCACCACGGCGAACGGCGCCCCCACCATCGCCGAAGCCGGCAGCGCCGAGGCCGAAGGCGAAGAAGGCCCGCGCCCGCGCCCATCCGGCGGTGGCCGCCATCCTGGCCAAGCTGCCCGGCGCCGAAATCGCCGCGGTCCGCACAAGGGCCGAGATCGACGCCGCCGCGGCCGCCACCGCGCTGCCCGCCCTGCCCGAGGCCGACCCGGCCGCGGACGCTGACGAGGACGGTGACGGCGGCGATGACGGGAACGACGACGGCTGGGATCCGTTCGACGACGACACTCTCTGAAAGGAACGCAGATGCTGAAGGGACTCGGAAACCTCGCCGACATGGGCAAGATGCTCAAGGCCGCGCAGGAAATGCAGACCAGGATGGCCGCGATGCAGGAGGAACTGACGCGGATCACCGTGGAAGGCTCCAGCGGCGCCGGTCTTGTCCATGCCACCGCCACCGCCAAGGGCGAACTGACCGCCCTGTCGATCGACCCGTCGATCTTCAAGGCCGAGGACAAGGAGATGGTCGAGGACCTGATCCTCGCCGCGATCAAGGACGCCCAGTCCAAGGCGCAGGAGCGCACCCAGGAAGAGATGCGCAAGCTGACCGCGGCGATGGGCCTGCCCGCCGACATGAAGCTGCCGATCTGACGGCGGCCCGGATGCCTCTCATCGGCGGCGCGTCCTGCTTCTGCGCTGGCCCGGGCCCCCGCCGCCCGGTCCGTCCGGTCCGCGCGGCGCGACCGGCCCGGGCAGGGGCGCGCCCCGGGTCCGGGGCGGTCGCGTCATGAGCGGCCCGCCGGCCACCATCGAGGCGCTGATCGAGCTGATGGCGCGTCTGCCCGGGCTGGGTCCGCGCTCGGCGCGCCGGGCCGTGCTCTATCTGGTGCGCCGGCGCGGCCAGTCGCTGGTGCCGCTGGCGGAAGCCATGGCACGGGTCGCGGAAACGGCGCGGGACTGCGTCACCTGCGGCAACCTCGCCACCGCCGACGAGGAGATATCTGTCTCGACCGCGCCGGGCCAATGGCCAGATCTGCGTGGTCGAGGATGTGGCGGACCTCTGGGCGATGGAACGCACCCATGCCTTCGCCGGGCGCTATCACGTCCTTGGCGGCACGCTGTCGGCGCTGGATGCGGTGGGGCCCGAGGATCTGGGCCTGCCGCGGCTGGCCGACCGATCGCCCGCGAGGGCATCGCCGAGGTCATCCTCGCGCTCAACGCCACGCTGAAGGCCAGACCAACGCCCACATCGCCGACCTGCTGCAGGGCCGCGTCACGGTCAGCACCCTGGCCCAGGGCGTGCCGGTGGGGGTCGAGCTCGACTATCTCGACGACGGCACCATCGGCGCGGCGCTCAGGGCGCGCAAGCCGGTCTGAGCGCCGTGGCACGCCTTGGCTTCCTGACCATCCGGGCCCGCATCCCGAGGCAGGCGCGGCCCGGCTTCAGCGGCGTGCTCGGCTTCGTGTTCCGGCCCGAGCGCCACGGCGATGGTCCATGGCACCTAGCCAGCACCGGCGCTGGACCTGTTCTGGAGATCTATCCCGCGCGGGACGGCGATGGCGCCGGATCGGCCCTGATCGGGATCGAGATCAGCGACCAGACCCTGGGCGCGCTTTGTCGCGGCTTGAAGCGCTTGGTTGCGCCATCGCGCCGCCGGCCTTTCGGTCCACGTCCGCCGGATGATCTTCCGCGACCCGGACGGCATCAAGGTCATGATCGTCGCGGACAGGGCCTGAGCTGACCCTGTCCTGTCCGGTCCGCGTGCCGGCACCGCCGCCGGGGCGGTTCATCGTCGCGGGTCGCCGCGCATGTCGCGGGGATCGTCGCTGTCGTCGTCCTCGTCCTCGTCGTCCTCGGCCGCCGGCAGGTTGAAGAAGCTGTCGGCGTCGACCTTGGTGTCCTCGTACTTGTCCTCGCTCAGGGTGAAACCCTCCAGCCCGGACGGGCCCGCGGGGATCCGCGGATCGGTTTCCATCGCCAGCGACTGCTCGGTCGAGACCAGCTTGCGCCGTTCGTCGTCGGTCATCACGCCGCCCTCGCGGGCCTTTTTCGCCGCCGCGCGCTGCACTGCCGCGTCAAGCTCGGACTGGCGGCAGAGCCCCAGCGCCACCGGGTCGATCGGCTGGATGTTGCCGATGTTCCAGTGGGTGCGCTCGCGGATCGTGGCGATGGTGGGCTTGGTGGTGCCGACCAGCTTGGCGATCTGGCTGTCGACCAGCTCGGGGTGGAACTTCACCAGCCACAGGATGGCCGCCGGCCGGTCCTGCCGCTTGCTCAGCGGCGTATAGCGCGGCCCGCGGCGCTTTTCCTCGCCGGTGGCGGCGGGGTTGTGCTTCAGCTTGAGCCGGTAGATCGGGTTGGCCTCGCCCTTCTCGATCTCGGATGGGTCGAGCTGGTTGTTGGCCACCGGATCGAAGCCCTTCACCCCGGTCGCCACGTCGCCATCGGCGATGCCCTGCACCTCGAGCTCGTGGAAGCCGACGAAATCGGCGATCTGCTTGAAGGTCAGCGTCGTGTTGTCCACGAGCCAGACCGCGGTGGCGCGGGCCATGATCGGCTTGCCCTGCATCGGGTGCACTCCTGTTCCGTGTCCCCCCGAGACCGCCGCAAGCCTCTCCCGCGCCGGGAAACCGGCCGCGCCGGAGGTCTGGCGCATCTTCTCGATTTGGGGAAGATTGCAGGTGTATAAGCCTTCACCCCCCGGGAGGAAAGAGGAAATGCGGCACACTGCGCGGGCTACGCTTGCCGCCATCGGCCTTGCCGCCGCACTGGCCGGACCCGTCCGGGCCGGCGATGCGGCGGGGGACTTCGCCTACTACATCCTCGCGCTCAGCTGGTCGCCGACCTGGTGCGCGCTGGAAGGCGACACCCGCGACGCCGATCAATGCGACCCGGCACGGGATGTCGGCTGGGTGCTGCACGGGCTCTGGCCGCAGCACGAAGCCGGCTATCCCCAGGACTGCGCCACCCCCGCCCGCGACCCGAGCAAGCGCGACTCCCAGGCCATGGCAGACGTGATGGGCTCGGCCGGCCTCGCCTGGTACCAGTGGAAGAAGCACGGGCGCTGCTCCGGCCTGTCTGGGTCCGGATACTACCGCCTGTCCCGGCAAGCCTTCGACAGCATCGCCCGCCCCGAGGTCCTCGACCGGCTGCGCGATCCCGTCACGCTGCCCCCTTCCGTGGTCGAGGAGGCCTTCCTCGAAGCCAATCCCGGGCTGACCCGACAGTCGATCACCGTCACCTGCGAGGACGGCCGGATCGACGAGGTGCGGATCTGCCTGACCCGCGACCTCGCCCCCCGGGACTGCGGCGCCGATGTGGCGCGCGATTGCGCATTGCCTTCGGCACTGCTCGACCCGGTGCGCTGAAGCCGCAGCCGGCGGCTGCGGACCGCCGGGCGACATCGACCGGCTTGAGCCGGCGCCGCGTTGCGGCTAGGCCATCGGCACGATGACGGAGCCTATGATGCGCGATGTGGTGATTCCGGCCGTTGCCGGCCTGTCCTTCCTGATCGCCGCCGTGGCGATTGCCCCCCGCCCGGCCCTCGCCGAAGCGGCGGCCAGGCCCGAATCCCAGGACTGGATCCCGGTCGCTGTTGTGCTGCCCGCGGACATGACGGTGAAGGTGGACCGCGCCATCGGATCCTCGACGCGGATCTTCTCGTTCGAGACCCGTGCCGATGGCGCCGCGCTGATCGCGGACTGGGCCGCCGCGCTGGACGCGGCCGGCTACCAGATCAAGGACCCGAACCCCGAACTGGCGGCCCGGCAGATCGACTTCTCGGGCCCCGGCATCGGCAACGCCAAGATCTCGATCCAGCCCGGTGCGGTGCATGGCACCACCACGGTGCAGTTCGACGCCTCGCTCGACAACTGATCCCGGCGCGGGGTCCCGACCGGACCTCAGATCGGCTCTCAAACCGGCTCGAGGATCCGGCCCAGCGGCCGCCCGGCCAGCACATGGACATGCATGTGCGGCACTTCCTGGATGGCATGGTCGCCGGCGTTCGAGATCAGCCGGAACCCGTCGCCGCCCTCGCCCGGCTGGGCGCCGATCATCTGCGCCACCCTGCCCACTGCCCGGGTGAAGTCGACGATCTCGGCCTCGCTCGCCTCCAGCGCGAAATGGTCATAGGTGACATAGGCGCCCTTCGGGATCACCAGCACATGCTCCGGCGTCTGCGGACGGATGTCGCGGAAGGCCAGGCTGTGCTCGGTCTCCAGCACGGTATTGTTCGGGATCTCGCCCCGCAGAATCCGCGCGAAGATATTCTGGTCGTCATAGGCATAGGCCATACCGGCAGGCTCCCGTTCCGCATCGCGCTTACGCCGGCGATCTCGCCGCCGGGGCGGGTCCTTGTCAAGCCGGGCCCCCCGGCCCGGTCGCCGCACCCGCCCAGGCGTTGTCATGAAATCTTCATGGCAAATTCATCGTCGGCTTGCTTCGGATCAAGCGGCGGCACCCGCCGCCATGGCAGACTTGCGCCGTCGACGGAGGATACCCCATGACCCATTCGGCCCCGCCTGCCGGCCTCACCGCCGCCCGCGACCGCCAGCTCGGCGAACCGGTGATGCAGATCCGCGAGGTCTCGGCCTGGTACGGCGACAAGCAGGTGCTGGACCGGATCAGCTTCGATCTTCAGGACCGCGAGATCCTCGCCTTCATCGGCCCTTCGGGCTGCGGCAAGACCACGATGCTGAAATGCCTAAACCGGATGCATGACGACGAACGCGGCTTCCGGATCAGCGGCACCATCCAGATGGGCGGGACCGACATCCACGCCCCCCATATCGACCCGCCGCTGCTGCGGCGGCACTTCGGCTGGGTGGCGCAGAAACCCAATCCCTTCCCGATGACGATCTACGAGAACGTCGCCTATGGCGCCCGGCTGCACGGGCTTGCGACCGGCCACGACGAGCTTGACGCCTGGGTCGAGACCTGCCTGCGCCGCGCCGATCTGTGGGACGAGGTGAAGGACGAACTGCACAGCAAGGAGGGGCTGGATCTGTCTGGCGGCCAGCAGCAGCGGCTCTGCATCGCACGGGCGCTGTCGACCGAACCCGACGTGCTCCTGATGGACGAACCGACCGGCTCGATCGACCCGATCGCCACCCAGCATGTGGAGGCGCTGATCCGGGATCTGGCGCGGGGCCATTCGGTCGTCATCATCACCCACTCGATGATGCAGGCGCAGCGGGTGGCGACGCGGGTGGCGCATTTCCACCTCGGCCGGCTGATGGACATCGGCCCGACCGAACGGGTGTTCCGCGAGCCCGCCACGCGCCAGACCCGCGACTTCGTCCAGGGCCGGATCGGCTGAGACCGACCGCCGGGGCCCCGCCTCAGGGCAGGGTCTTGTCGGGATAGGCGCAGAGGTCGCGGATCAGGCAGGCGCCGCATTTCGGCTTCCGCGCCACGCAGAGGTAGCGGCCGTGCAGGATCAGCCAGTGATGGGCATGCGTCTGGAACTCCACCGGGACCTGGTCCTCGATGGCGCGCTCGACCGCGATCACATCGCGCCCGGGGCACAGGCCAGTGCGGTTCGCCACCCGGAAGATATGGGTGTCCACCGCCTGCGCCGGGTAGTGCCACCACATGTTCAGCACCACATTCGCGGTCTTGCGCCCCACCCCCGGCAGGGATTGCAGCGCGGCGCGCGACGACGGCACCTCGCCGCCAAAGTCATCGACCAGGATCCGGCTCAGCCGCATCACGTGCTTCGCCTTGTTGCGGTAAAGCCCGATGGTGCGGATGTGCTCGACCAGCCCCGCCTCGCCCAGTTCCAGCATCTTCGCCGGCGTATCGGCGATGGCGAACAGCGCCCGCGTCGCCCGGTTGACCCCGGCATCGGTGGCCTGCGCCGACAGCGCTACCGCCACCAGCAGGGTGAAGGCGTTGGTATGCTCCAGCTCGCCCTTCGGTTCCGGCTCGGCGGTCCGGAAGCGGCGGAACGCCTCCCGGATCGTGGCGTAGCCGGCCTGCGGCGACATCGGCGTGTCCGAGGGCGCATTGGCCGCCACGCCGCTCAGGCGCGGCTTGCGGGGCCGCGGGGACGGAGGCACCACTTGCGCAGGATCCGGGTCGCCCGCGGCCGCGCCTGCGTCTATCTTCTCGACCATGGACCAGACCCTTTCGCCTTTCCCCGCACCCGCCGCCGTCTCATCCGCTGACCCGTCCGTCGAACGGGCCTACCATTACGGCGTCATCGCCCGCGCCATCGCCGCGATCGACGCGGCCGGGGGCGCGCCCCTGCCGCTGGCCCGGCTGGCCGAGGAGTTGCACATGTCGCCGGCCCATTTCCAGCGGGTCTTCTCACAGTGGGCCGGGGTGTCGCCGAAGCGCTACCAGCAATACCTGACGCTGGGCCACGCCAAGGCGCTGCTGGCCGACCGGGCGCCGCTGGCCGCGACCGCGGCCGAGGTCGGCGTCAGCGGGCCGTCGCGGCTCCACGACCTGTTCCTGACCTGGGAGGCGATGAGCCCCGGTGACTATGCCCGCCGCGGCGCCGGCCTGACCATCGGCATGGCCGACATCGACACCGCCTTCGGCCCGGCCGTCGCCATGGCGACCGACCGCGGGCTCTGCGGGCTGGCCTTCACCGCCGACTGCGGTCCCGCGGCGGCCGAAGCCGACCTGCGCGGCCGCTGGCCCGAGGCCCGCTTCGTGGCCGATCCGGGCCGGGTCCGCCCGCTGGCCGAGGCCGCCCTGACCGGCGGCGCGGCCGAGCTGCACCTGATCGGCGCGCCGTTCCAGATCAAGGTCTGGGAGGCGCTGCTGGCGATCCCCTCAGGCCAGGTCACCACCTATGCCGAGATCGCCGCCAGGGTCTGCACCCCCCGCGCCACCCGCGCCGTGGGCACCGCGGTCGGGCGCAACCCGGTCAGCTTCCTGATCCCCTGCCACCGGGTCCTGCGCCGGGATGGCGGGCTGGGCGGCTATCACTGGGGCCTGACGGTGAAGCGCGCCATGCTGGCCTGGGAAAGCGCCCGCGCCGAGGCGCCGGCGGCCTGAGCCCGGGCCGGATCCCGCCGCCGGCCGGACAGGCGGCAACACGGGCCGATGCCGAAGGGGTGACTCGCCAGCCTGCGTGGAATAGGGATACTGCCGAAAACACCACCCTTGAGGCACAGCAATGATCCCTTCCCGCCCCGTCGCCGCGGCGCTCGCCACCGCGCTCGCCCTGTCAGCCTGCGCCACCCCGCCCCAGCTCGGCGGCACCCCCGGCATCAATGACGCCCAGAACCGTACCGCCACCGGCGCCGTCGCCGGCGCGGTGATCGGCGGCGTGATCGCCGGCCCGCTGACCGGCGGCGGCACCGGCAAGGCCGCGGCCGGCGCGGCCGCCGGCGCGATCCTCGGCACCGCCATCGGCAACGCGCTCGACCGCCAGGCGGCGGCGCTGGAACAGTCGCTGGACGACAGCATCACCGTCTCGAACCAGGGCGACCAGCTTCTGGTGACCTTCCCGCAGGCGATCCTGTTCGCCACCGACAGCGCGACGGTCGGCGCCACCTCGCAGGGCGAGCTGCAGAAGCTGGCCGCGAACCTGCAGCAGTATCCCGACACCAACGTGACCGTCATCGGCCATACCGACAACACCGGCAGTGCCGAGCACAACAACCAGCTCTCGAAACGCCGCGCGGATTCGGTGGCGCAGGTTCTGATGAACGCGGGCGTCTCGTCGCGCCGGATCAGCACCATCGGCCGGGGCGAGGACCAGCCGGTCGCCTCGAACCTCTCGCCCGAGGGCCGTGCCCAGAACCGCCGGGTCGAGGTCGTCATCAAGCCCGCCGGCAGCGTCTGACCGCCGCTGCGGCGGCAGGTCCCCCTGCCGCCGCGACCGGACCTTGCCCCACGGCAACCAGACCCCGAAACGCAGAATGCCCGGCCGCAAGGCCGGGCATCCGCATGTCCGATGCCGGGCGCCCGCAGGCGCCGGGCGCTCAGTGCAGCTTGGCGTTGACCTCGTCGATCGCCGCGTCGATCAGGTTGCCCGAACGGCCGGCCGTCATCTGACCCGCCAGCACGTCCCGCGCCGCGGCGACCGCCACGGTGATCGCGCGGTTGCGCACGTCCTTCACCGCGTTGGCCTCGGCCTGGGCGATCTGCTCCTCGGCGGCGGCAAGGCGCCGCGCGATCGAGGCCTCGGCGTCCTTCCGGGCTTCCTCGGCAACAGCCACCGCTTCCTTGCGGGCCTGTTCCACGATGCGTTCGGCCTGCCCGAGCATGTCCTTCTGCTTGCGCTCGTAGGACGCAACCAGCTTCTGGGCTTCCTCGCGCAGGTTGCGCGCCTCGTCCAGATCCGCCTGGATCTTCTCGGCCCGCTTGTCCAGCAGACCCGCCAGCATCCCCGGCACCTTGAAATGGATCAGGACGCCGATGAACACCAGGAAGGCCAGCAGCACCACGAAGTTGGTGTTGTGGAGCGAGAAGAACGGCCCCGACGCCGCGAAGGCAGGTGTGGCCGCAAGGCCGGCGAAAAGGGTGAGCGTCGTCTTCATGGCCTACCCCTTGATCTGACCGGAGACCGCTGCCGCGATCTGGTCGTCGCCCGCCTCGAGCCCCAGCGCCTGGACCAGCGCCGCGGCGGTGTCCCTGGCCACCGTCTCGACCGCATCCATCGCGCCGGCGCGGATCTCGCCGATCCGGCCTTCCGATTCCGCCGCCTTCTTGGCGATCTCGGCTTCGGCGCTTGCCGCCGCCTTGTCGAGCCCGACCTGGATCTCGGCCTTCGCCACCTGGACGATGCGGGTCGATTCCGCGCGCGCGTCGGCCAGGGCCTTTTCGTAGGCGAGTTCCGCCTCGCGCGCCTTCTGCTTCAGATCTTCCGCCGCAGCGACGTCGTTGCTGATTGCGGTGTGGCGGTCGGCAAGAATGCCTTCGATCCGTGGCAGCGCAAGCTTGGTCAGGATGTAGTAGATCGCCACAAGGGCGATGACGAGCCAGAAGATCTGGTTCGGAAAGGTCGAGAAATCGAGCTGCGGCATGCCCACGGCTTCCGCCGCGTGGCCTGCGGCCGCCCCTGCCGCGTCGTGTCCGGCGACGGCGCCCGCCGCATCATGTCCCGCGGCAGTGGTCGCCGCATCATGTCCGGCGACGGCGTGGGACTCGGTAGTGTCAGCCATGTCGTCCTCCAGGAACCCCGATGCTACACGGGCAGGACGTCATGAAACGTCGCTGCCCGGTCGTAAGGATGGTCCCGAAGGATCAGACGGCGAACATCAGCAGAAGCGCGACGAGGAACGAGAAGATCCCCAGCGCTTCGGCAAAGGCGATGCCGATGAACAGCGTGGCGGTCTGGTCGCCGGCAGCCGAAGGGTTGCGCAGCGCGCCGGCCAGGAAGTTGCCGGCCACGTTGCCCACACCCATTGCCGAGCCGCCCATGCCCATGCAGGCCAGACCAGCACCGATGTAGGCACCCATTTGAACGATATCGCCTTCCATCTCGTTTCTCCTTGCGTTGGAATTGGCAGCTTAGGTTGATGACCCGGTCCCGTCCGCGACCTTAGTGGTGCGGATGCAGGGCGTCCTTCAGGTAGACGCAGGTCAGGATCGTGAACACATAGGCCTGGATGAAGCAGACCAGGACCTCGAGACCGTACATGGCGGTGATCGCCAGCACCGAAATCGGCGAGATCGCGGCGATCGCGGCGAAGCCGGCGAAGACCTTGATCACCGCGTGGCCGGCCATCATGTTGCCGGCAAGTCGGATGGAGTGGCTGACCGGCCGCACGAAGTACGAGATCAGCTCGATCACCGCGAGGATCGGGCGCAGCGCCAGGGGCGCCGAGGACACCCAGAACAGTTCCAGGAAATGCGCGCCGTGCAGCACGAAGCCCAGCACGGTCACGGTCAGGAACACACCCAGCGCCAGCACCGCGGTCACCGCGATATGGCTGGTGGTGGTGAAGGACATCGGCAGCAGGCCGAGGAAGTTGGCGAAGACGATGAACAGGAACAGGGTCAGGATGTACGGGAAGTACTTCAGCCCGTCCTTGCCGGCGACGTCCTCGACCATCTTGTGGACGAAGCCATAGGCCAGTTCGGCCACCGACTGGCCGCGGCCCGGGACGATCCGGCCCTCGCGGGTGCCCAGCAACAGAAGCGCGGCGATCGCCGCCACGGTCAGCGCCAGCCAGAGCGTCACGTTGGTCGGCGTGTACCAGTGCACCTCGCCCGCGCCGAACAGCGGCTTGACGATGAACTGATCCATCGGGTGAAAGACAAGACCGCCGCCTTCCGGTGCATGCTCTGCTGCCACTTGACTGTCCCCTTCTGTCGTGCGCGCCCGTCGGCGCTAGTCCGTGTTGCCCGTCCGTCCGGCACTGCCGTCGGTCGCCTCTTTCCTGGCCGCGCCGTCCTTGCGGGCGGTGGCCTGGACCTCCTTCGCGGTGCGCAGCATCGTCTGCACGCCGGCGATGAAGCCCAGCAATATGAACAGCACCATCAGCAGGGGCATCGTCCCGAACAGGACATCCAGCCCGTACCCGATGCCGAAGCCGATCCCCAGACCGGCCACTAGCTCGATCACCATCCGCCAGGCGACGTTCGCCTTCGAATAGTGCTCGTCCTGGTGCGGGCGGGCGGGCGTCAGCCGCTCCTTCCTCAGCGTGGCGATCCGCTTCTCAAGCTGCCTCAGCCGCTCGTCATCGGAAGGTTCGGACACGCTTTCCCCTCGCAGGTTCGAGCCGGACACTAGGCAGACCGGCGGGACGAGTCAACGCATCGGAACCGACCCGTTCCGCCATCCAAGCCATTGAAATCGCTTTGATCCGGAAACAGGTGCCCAAGCGTCGCACCCCGCCAGGCCGCTCGGGCATGTTCAACCGAGCGGTTGAGCTTTTCTGTCGCGTCACCTGCCGGAGAGGCCCCCTTGATCTGTCCCGGGCACCCTCTACCGTCTCGCAGACCGTTTCCGGACCCGCCAAAGCCAGCCGCCTCGCCCCGCCCGCCACAGCCATTCCAGACCGTGGAGACCCGATGATGCCCCACCGCTCCGCCGCTGCCGGGCTGCTCGCCCTGGCCCTGGCCGCCCCGCCCGCCGTCCTGCCCGCCGTCCTGCCCGCCCTCCTTCCAGTCGCCGCAGCGGCGCAGACGGTGCCGGACATTCCCGCACAGGCCTATGCCAACGATCCCTCGCACACCTCGCTGGATTTCGGCGTCAGCCATCTGGGCTTCTCGATCTATCGCGGCCGCTTCGACGACGTGGCGATCGCGCTGACCCTCGACCCGCAAC
>JBGAOK010000102.1:0-12936 GCA_044221805.1 Meridianimarinicoccus sp. | reverse complement strand
CAAAGCGCGAGATGGCCGATCTGTCTGGCGTGGCCTTCTGCGGACCGAACTGAGCCCCGCCGCGCCGCCCTGCCCCGCTGCCGGGGCCGGGCGGGCTCAGTGCTTGCCCGGATCCGTGTCCGGGGGGGCGAGCCAGCGCCCGATCCGGGCCAGTAGGCTGTCGAGGAAGCTCAGCCCCAGCAGGGTTCCCGCGACCAGAAGGACATAGCGGTAGTCCCAGAGCAGCGTGCCGCCAAGCGCCCCGATCCCGGTCCAGGCCCACAGGATCGCCCCCGAGGCGGCAAGGGCCAGAACCGCACCGACCACCCGGAGGATCATTGCGCCAGCCTCACGCTGGCGGGGTCGATCAGGAAGACGTGAAGCGCGCCGCGTCGCTCCACCCGCCCCTCGGCCTCGACCAGCACGGCGGTCTGGTCCAGCACCGCCGGCCCGACCGGCCCGCCGGCCGCGTCGCCCAGCAGGAAGAACGCCGCCCCGTCGACCCGGTCGGTGGCCACGAAGACCGGGGCCACGCCGCCGATCAGGCAGAGATTGGCGCAGGCCTTGTGGGCCAGTCCGGTGCCCGGACGCATGGCGCCGGCGAGGCACTTGCCGTCGCAGATCTCCCCGGTGATCCGCCAGCGGCCCAGATCGACGGTCTCCGGCGCCGGCGCCGCGCCGGCCACGGCCCGCATCGCGTCCGCGCCGGGATCGACCTGCAGCCCGTCGATCTCGCCCCGGGAAATCCGTGCCCCCTTCACCGCGACCAGCTGGCCATCCAGCGGCTGGGCCTCTCCGGCCACGCCGCGCTTGCCGACGCCGCTGAGCAGAAGCGCGGTTCCCGGCGCAAAGGTCGCGCTGTCGGTCACATGAAGCACCGGATAGGGCAGGGCCTGCAGCACCCCGGTGGCTTCGGCCGCGCCCACGAAGGCGCCATCCCCGGGGTCGTCCTGGGTGGCGGCGACCATGAAGCCCGCCAGCGCCAGAAGCATGACGAGGCCAAGCCCCACGCCGATCACGAAATCCCGAAGCGGGGCCGGCATCTTGCCCCAGCCGATGAAGAAGGGCGGTTCCGGCGCGGCCATCACACCATCCCCGCGACATCGAGGGGCGGAACCGGCGTGCCCGGCGGGTTGGCGCGGGCGTCGACCTCGATCACCCCGTCGGTCAGCCGAAGGCGATAGGTCGGTACCTTCTCGGTGAAGGGGGGCGGCGAACAGCCGTTCTCCATCCGGTACTGGTAGCCGTGCCAGGGGCAGGTGACACAGCCGAAGACGATGCGCCCTTCGCCCAGCGGGCCGTTCTGGTGGGCGCAGGCGTTCGAGATCGCCGAGACCCGGCTGCCGTTCCGGAACACGGCCGCCCGGTCACCATCGGGCAGACGCACGATCCGCGCCCGCTTGTCGGGGATCTCGGCCGGCCGGCAGACCGTCACCCAGGCGCCGCTGCCGCGCGCCTCGCGCTGTCCCTCCAGCGCCGCCGCCGCGTGAAGCCCGGCGACCGCAAGGGCGCCCGCGGCAAACAGGATCGCGAAGGCGGGGTTGTCGGCATCCTGCAGGTATCCCAGCGCCACGTGCAGCACGATCGCCCCATAGGCCGGGTAGATCATCAGGTGCAGCGCCTTCCAGACCGGGGCGGTCAGGAAGGACAACCAGAAGTCATGACTGGTCGCCGCCAGCAGGGCCAGCACCACCAGCGCGAAGGCGCCAAGTGCCTCGATCGGAAAGCCGAGCGCCTGTCCGTAGGAGGTGTTGGCCGAGATCAGCGCCGCGATCGGCGGGGTCGGCGAGAAGGCGAAGTACCAGCCCAGCACGCTCGCTGCGTGGGTCAGCGCCACCGCGAAGGTCAGAACCCCGAAATGGCGGCGATTGTAGAGGAGCGGCAGGAAGCGCGGGTCGAGCCGCGCCAGCGGGCCGATGCAGAGAATGAGGGTCAGAAGGAAGAAGGCGCAGGAGCCGAAGGCGCGCATCCTCAGGACCGCGCCGTCCACCGGGCGGGTGGCGTCCGCCAGCCCGGCACCGAGATGCAGGAACGCCGCCAGATAGGCCAGCACCCCGGCGATCAGGATCCCGTCATAGACCCACTTGTTGCGGTTCCACTGGACGGGAACATAGCGGACGCTCATTGCGCCGCCTCCAGCATCACCGCGGGCCGTTCCTTCGGTCCGTCCTGGCGCAGGACCAGCCCCGCGCCGATGACCACGGGCACCAGGATGGCCAGCGCGAGCCCCATCCGCACCTGCGCCGCCCGGGGCGGGCGGTGGCGGGCGCAGCCGGCGTCGTGGCCGCGCGCCAGCGCCCGCCAGCGCCACAGGACCAGCGGCCAGATCAGCACGCAGCCCGGAACCAGCAGCGGCCGGAACAGGTAGCTGCCCCGGGCCTGCGGCTCGACCCGCCCGATCCCCCAGGTCAGGAACAGGCCGGCGACGACCAGCCCGGACCAGAGATAGCCCTGCCCGATCAGCAGGAGCGCCGCCGTCATCGGTTGTGTCCCTGCACGCGCCGCGCCCCCATGGATCCCGCCATCCCGAGTTTAGGCGGTCCGGCTGCACTGGTCACGCGCAACCTCGGGTCTGGCGGGCCGCGGCCACCGCCGGCCCGCCGACGCCCGCGGGCGCAGGCAGCGGCATTGCCCGGGAGCGTCGGCGCGAATCTCCCGCGCTTCGCCGCGCATCCGGGAAGAATGGGGCGGCAGAGGCGATTCTTGGCCCCGCGGGTCCGATCCTGCCCCATTGACGCCCGGCCGGCCTTGACTGTGGCCGTCGCCCCGAGGCAAGGCGCCAGACAGATGACCTGTTGTTTCCTGGATGGAGGGAGAAGATGCCGTCCGGACCGCCTGCCTCTCTCGATCAGGTCCTGGCAGACCCGGCGCTGGCGGATGCCCCGCTGCGCGAACGACTGGCGGCAATGGCAGAGGCGGAAGCCCGGCTCTATCCGGAATACGGCCCGCCGGTCGAGGCCCTGATCGCGCGGCTTCGGGACAACGGCGTCGGCGTCGCGGCGCCGGATGTGGGCGACATCATGCCGGACTTCCGCCTGCCGGACGAGACCGCAAGCCTGGTCGGGCTGACCGATCTGCTGGCCGAAGGGCCGGCCGTGCTGGTCTTCCATCGCGGCCATTGGTGCCCCTATTGCCAGACCGCCGCCATGGCGCTGGCCGGTGCGCAGAGCGCGATCACCGCACTGGGCGGCAGGATGGCGGCGATCCTGCCGGACCGGCAGGCCCATGCCCGGCGCCTCAAGGTGCAGGCCGGCAGCCGCTATCCCTATCTCACCGATCTGGATAATGGCTATGCCCTGTCGCTGAACCTCGTCTACTGGATGGGCGCGGAACTGGCCGCGCTTTACGAGCGGGACGGCGACGTCATCCCGCTCTATCAGGGCAACACGGCGTGGTTCCTGCCGATCCCGGCGACTTTCGTGGTCGGAGGCGACGGGCGCGTCGTGGCGCGGTTCGTCGACCCGGACTATCGCCGGCGGGTCGAGATCGACGACCTTGTCGCCGCCGTGGCGGCCGCCCGCTGAGTCACGGCGGGGCATGGCGCGAGGTCCAGTCGA
Organism: Meridianimarinicoccus sp.; assembly: GCA_044221805.1. Lineage (GTDB taxonomy): Bacteria > Pseudomonadota > Alphaproteobacteria > Rhodobacterales > Rhodobacteraceae > Meridianimarinicoccus. The sequence continues at coordinate 9,400 of JBGAOK010000102.1, read as the reverse complement.
GACTGCGCAGGATCTTCAGGACGGCATTGGCCGCCGCCGTCCGCTGGCGTCCGGCGACGCCGTAGATCGACACGGTCCGGTGCACCCTGAAGTCGCGGAACTCAAGCCTGATCAGGCGACCGCGGTCGGGCAGGCTGCGCGGCACCACCGCGGCGCCGACCTTGGCGCCGAGCAGGGCGACAAGGTCCTCTTCCGACGAGATCTCGTCGCAGTCCTCGATGGCGACGCCGCAGTCCCGGAACAGCGCAACGACTTCGAGGCTCTGGTCGCAATAGGGCCGCAGCACCAGCCGTTCCTCGGACAGATCCTGCACCGCCACGGATGTGTTGTTGGCAAGCCGGTGGTCCGGGCTGACCACAAGGACGAAGGGTTCGTCGTAGAGCGGCCAGGATTCCAGCCTGTCCCACCCGTCGAGGGCGGAGGCGATGGCGAAGTCGGCCTCGCCGCCCTTCAGCGCATCGGTGATGTCGTCGCGCTGTCCCCTGAGCAGGCGCAGCTGGAGCCGGCCGAACTGGCTCTGCAGCTTCGCAAGCGGCGCGGCCAGCGGCTCGATGTCCACGGATCGCGACAGGACCAGGGTCAGGGACCCGACGGCCTGCTTCCGGATCGCATCCGCCAGCGAGCGGGCGCTGAGCGCGCTTTCAAAGCACTGGGCAAGCAGCGGCCGCATGTACTGGCCCAGCGTCGTCAGTTGCGCCGCCGGGCGCTCGCGCACGAACAGGTCACCGCCGAGTTCGGCTTCGAGCAGCTTAATCGCCCGCGACAGCGAGGGCTGCGAGACGTTGCATTCCTCCGATGCCCGGGTGAAGTTCCGGGTCCGGGCGACCGCAAGGAAGTACTGGACCTGATGCATTTCCATTTTTGACAGCCCAGTAAGAGCGCGGAGGCCCAACGCCGGCAATCTGGCCTCTCGCGTGCCGTGCGCGCAAGGGCGCCCGTCAGGCAACCGGTGGCGTAGGGTCCCGACCGGATGCGATCGGGACCTTGGGCCGTTCCGGCAGGAAGCGCCAGGCGGCGCCGGAAGCAGGACCTACTTGCCGACGATCTGCTTCAGTTGCTGCGCCTTCTCGTTCTCCTTGACGTCGCTGTTGATCGAGACGCTGTGGATCTGCCCGATCTGGTTCAGCGACAGGCCCATGACGTCGACACCGGTGATGCCGTTCTGGACGAGTTCCTTGGAGGCCAGCTGCTCGAGCATCGACAGGCCTTCCTCCATCGTCATGGTGTCCTGCGCGAAGGCCGGAGCGGAGAGGAGGCTGGAGGCTAGGACGAAGGCAGTGATCAGGGTCTTCATGATGGGGTCTCCGATTTGCGTTGGCGTCGCCCCGGGGAATTCCTGCCCCGTCGACAATCCGGACTATCGGCCAACCACTTGAAAGGTTGAAATGCCGGTCTTCTCTGGACTCCATAGCCGCCTGCTATGGGCCGTCCGGTCGACTGCCTGGTGATGGACCGGGCGTGCCGGCTGGCGTCCACCCCCGGCGGCGGGCGCCTTGCCTTGGCTCGCCCCGGTTGGCGGCGGTTGTCAGGTCTGGCGATGGTCGTCGGTCAGATGCCCAGTCCGGCCGCCAGCAACAGCCCGCCGGTCAGCCCGCAGTTGACCAGGAAGATCGCGCGCTGCGACTCGCGCTCGGGTCCGGTGTGGCGCCAGAAATCCACAAGGGTCACGCTGGCCACGACGGTGAAGACAGCCAGTCCCAGTGCGGCAAGCGGACGCTGCACGCCAAGGGCCAGACCCAGCCCGGCCGCGATCTGGAAGGCCGAGGCAAGCGCCAGCACGGGGCCGGGGAAGGGCCAGTTCCGCGACCGGAGCATCGCGCTGACCGCATCGAACCGGCGGAAGTGGTCGATCCCCGCCTGCACGAAGATGCCCCCCATCAGCAAACACCCGACCAGAACGGCCAGCGGATGGAGGGTCGCGGGCAGGGTCGAATCGATCACGGGCGGCTTCTCCGGCGCTTCGGGGGCCGCGCCAACCTGCACCGCAACCTGACCTCTGTCGAGACCCGGGGCGGAAGACGCCGCGGCGGCCGCTTCGCCCGCGATGCGGGTTCAGCCCCGGTCCGGGTCGGGGGCGAGGTCGTAGATCCGCCCGGTCAGCCAGTCGGGCCAGTCCCGTTCGAAGAACGACCGGGCGGCTTCGTCGAAGCCCCGGTTGGGTCGGGTCGTGACGGTCATGGCGCCGCCTTTGGCCCGCACGACGATCTGGGTTTCCCGGTCGGCGTCGCGCTCGGCCCGGAACCGGCAGGCGTCCAGCGGCCCGGTGGCAGACTGGGGCAGGCACGGGCCGGCGGGATCGAGGATGGCGCGCGCCCCCCGGCTGCCGCCGCCGGCGCCGATGTAATGATCCAGCGCGGTCAGCACCGCCTCGGAGGCCAGCGCCATCTGCCGCCATTGCAGCGCCCGGGCGGCCTCGGCCGGCCGGCCGAAGCCGATGCCCTGGGCGCGGATCTCGGCGTTCAGGGCGCGCGCCTCGGCCAGCGCCCCGGCGACGCTGGCGGGGTCGCAGATCATCCCGGCGCGGTCGCTCATCCGGTCTTGCACGCTGCTGCGCACCGCCTTCACGCTCAGCGCGCTGTCGGCGCGCAGGGTATCGGCGATCTGGGCCACCGCGGCGTCCAGCGCCGCCGCGATCCCGTCCCCGGCCTCGGGCGCCGCGGCGGCCTTGCCGCTGGCGGCGATATGCTCGGCCGCCCGGGTGCCGAACACCTGTCCCGCGTTCAGCGCGGCGCCGCCGGGCCGGGTCACTCCATGGGTGCCCGCGGCCTCGCCCACCGCATAGCAACCCTTCAGGCTGCTGCGGCCCCAGACATCGACCGCGATGCCGCCGTTCATGTGCTGGTTGTTGACGGCGAATTCCAAAGGCTCCGCCGCGATGTCGACCTTGTAGCGACGGTAAAGCTCGATCGCGAGCGGGTTCATGTGCCGGAGCCGGTTGATGGGCAGCGCTTGCCCGGCCCCGGCATGGCCCAGATAGGCGCGCACGTCATCGTCCAGCCGGTCGAGGCTGAAGGGCCGGTCGCCGGGCACCGGCAGCGGATTGCGGTTGAAGTCCATCACCACCCGCCGGCCCGCCTGGCCTTCGCGCCAGATCGCAAGGTCAACGAGGCTCGAGCCGAAGTCGAGCATCCGCGTGGCATGGAACGGCCATTGATAGCCCTTGCGGAAGATGTTCGCGGCCAGTTCCTGCGTGGTGCGGTAGTAGCCGGCCAGGAAATGGTGCTCGGTCCCGTCCGCATCGACCGAACAGATATGCGGGATCGCCTGCACATAGGTGCCCGACAGGTTCCACGGGAAGCCCTCGCGCCGGGTGCCGATGCCGAATTGGCTTTCGGTCAGGTTGACCAGCGCGATCCCGGCATCCAGCGCCAGCCCCAGCGCGCCGAAGCAGCCGTTCGGATAGACGCTGTCGCGGTAAAGCTCGCCGGGACCGCCGGCCGCCAGCACCAGCACAGAGGTGCGGAACAGTACCAGCCCGAAGGGGTTCTCGGGGCCGCAGTCCCGGGGCCGGATCGCCAGCACCCCGGCGACCCTTGCGGCGGGGCCGTCGCCTTCGGTCAGGATCGCGACGGCGGTGGTGTGGTTGTGGAACGGGATGCCCAACCGGATCGCCTCGTCGGCCAGCACCCGGACCATCAGCCGCGAGGTGCGCGGCCCGCAGCTGGTGGCGCGTCCGACCTCGTCATGGTCGGTCTGATAGCGCAGCGTCCCGCCCAGCCGGTCCTGTGGCAGCGGCAGGCCCAGATACTGGAGCGAGGCCATCGCCCGGGCGGAGCCGACCGCCTCCACATAGGCCGTATCCGCGTCCATCGCGCCGCCGGCGCGGATGGCACGCGCCATCGCCTTGAAGTCGTCGCCATGGTCGGCGGTGTTCGCGGTGTGCAGGGTCTGCTTGTCCGACCCGGAACAGGCCGAGGTGCCGCCCCAGGCGCTCTGGCTCAGGATCGCCACGTCGCCGCCCCGGCGGTGCAGTTCGACCGCGGCGCGTAGGCCCGCGGCGCCGCTGCCGACGATCACCGCGCCCTGGCGCTGGACCGGGATCGTCCAGCCGCCGCCGCGCAGGCTGGCGGGCGGCGCCGGTTCCGGCGGCAGGCGGGGCATCTCCACGTCGGTCAGGGCATCAAGGATGGATTGGGGCACGTCGACGGTCATGGCAGGGGTCCGGGTTGACAGGGGCGGCAGGGGAGCCGCAGCGGGGCCGGCGGTCCGGCCGGACCGCGCGGCACCCGTGGACGGGATCGCCCCTTGCGGGGCTGGGCGAAGGTCAGGCGCCGCGGAAGGCCGCGCACACCTCGGCGGGCAGGGGGGTCGAGCGGATCAGGCCGGTCTCGGGGTCGCGCCGGGACCAGACCCGGGTCTCGAACCCTTCGACGCAGGTCTCCCCGTTGCGCGCGAGCACATGGGCCACATCGAAGCTCGACCGCCGGAGGTCGGCGAACCGGCTGGTGATGGTGACGACCTCGCCATGGCTGCAGGGCAGGCGGAACACGGCCCGGGTCGCCACCACCGGCCAGCCGAGGATGGCGAAGCGGTCCACGGCCCGGGCCAGCGGCCAGCCCGCGGCAGCGATCAGCATCGCGGTCGCATCGTCGAAGAAGGCGAAGAAGCGCGGGTTGAAGACGATCCCGGCCGGGTCGCAGTCGCCCCACTCGATCCGCCGGGTCAGGCTGTTCGCGAACAGGGCGCCGGTCATGGGGTCGCTCCGGCGCTGGAGGCGCGGACGATCAGCTCGACCGGTGCCAGCCGGTCGGCCGGCGGCCGCACACCCTCACCCAGCCAGGCGAGCATGGCTTCGGCGGATTCCCGGCCGAAGCGCGCCACGTCGCAGCGCACGGAACTGAGCTGCGGCCAGGCCAGCGCGCATTCCTCGATGTCGTCGAAGCCGACCACGCGGACGTCGCGGCCCACCGCCACGCCGGCCTGGGCGAAGCCCGCCAGCATCCCCAGCGCCACCAGATCGGAAAAGCAGATCACGCCCTCGATCCCCGGGTGCGCGGCATGGAGCGCCAGCGCCATGTCGCGGCCGAAGGCGCGGGTGGGCCGGCCGTGGAAGGCCACGACCTCAAGCCCCGCCTCGGCCATCGCCGCGCGGTAGCCGGACATGCGTTCCTCGGTCACCGGGCGGCTTTCCAGCCCGCCCACGAAGGCGATCCGGCGCAGGCCGAGGCCCAGCAGATGCTCGGCCGCCAGCCGCCCGCCGGTGGCATAGTCGAGCGAGGCGAAGGGAAAGACCTCGGTCCGGGCATCGATCCGGCGCAGCACCTGCATCGCCGGAATCCCGGCGCGGCGGATGCTTTCCAACCCCTCGGGCTCGTCCACATAGGTCGGCGAGATCAGGAAGCCGGACACCCCGTGTTCGATCATCGAGAAGATCACCTGCGCCTGCATGGCCTGGGATTCGTCGGTATTGGCGATCACCGTGGCATAGCCGCGCTCGGCAAAGGTCATCTGGGCGCTGGCGGCGAATCTCAGCGCGTCCATCGCCTGTTCGACCAGCCGCCGGGTCTCGGGCCGCACCAGCGGGCTGTTCTGCAGGACGTTCGAGACGGTCGACTTCGACACTCCGGCGGCGCGGGCCACGTCCACGATGGTCGGCCGCTTGTGCAACCCCTTGTCACCGGTTCCTGCCGCCATCATCCGATCTCCGGGAAGGGCGGGGGTCATCCCGGTGCCCCGTGGTCTGCGCCGTGGTCTGCGCGGATCATGTCCGCGGCCTTCTCGGCGATCATGATGGTGGGCGCGTTGGTGTTTGACGAGACGACGGTTGGCATCACCGATGCGTCCACTACGCGCAGGGCGGCGATGCCGTTCAGGCGCAGGCGGTTGTCCACCACCGCCGCCGCATCGGAGCCCATCCGGCAGGTGCCGGCCGGGTGGTGGTCGGTCTTCGCGTGGCGGCAGGCGAAGTCGAAGTAATCCTTGTCGGTCCGGACCTCGGGGCCGGGCAGGCGTTCGGCCCGGACATAGGGCTTCAGGGGCGCCTGGCGCATGATTGCCTGCGCCAGCTTCAGGCCGCGGATCGACATCTCGCGGTCGTGGGGGTCCTCCCAGTAGTTCGGGTCGATCAGCGGCGCGGCGGCCGGGTCGGCGCTGGCCAGCCGCACGCTGCCCCGGGACCGCGGCCTGAGATAGGCCGAGTTCAGCGTCACGCCGCCGTTCGGCATCGCCGCCACCCCGGCCTCGATCCCCGAGCCGAGGCCGAGGTGAAACTGGATGTCGGGCGACCGGGCGTCGCGGTCGGCGTACCAGAAGCCGCCGGTCTCGAACAGGCTCGACGCCACCGGGCCGCGCTTCGTCAGCAGGTACTGCAGGCCCGCCAGCGCCGAGCGGTGCGGCTTCGCGAAGCGGTCATAGGTGTGCGGCCCGGTCACCTCGCAGATCACGAAGAGGTCGAGATGGTCCTGCAGGTTCGCGCCCACCCCGGGCTGGTCCAGCACCGGGCGGATCCCGACCGCGCCCAGATGGTCGGCGGGACCGATGCCGGACAGCATCAGCATTCGGGGCGACCCGATCGCGCCCGAACACAGGATGACCTCGGCCGTCGCGGTGATGCGGCTGCCATCCATCATCTCGACCCCGGTGGCGCGGCCGGCCTCGATCACGAGGCGCCGGACCTGCGCGCTGGTCCGCACCGTCAGGTTCGGCCGGTTCCGGTTCGGCGCCAGATAGGCCATCGCCGTCGAGGACCGCCGCGCATTGCGCTGGGTCAGCTGGTAGAAGCCGACGCCATCCTGGCTGGCCCCGGTCATGTCGTCGTTCTTCGGGATGCCGAGGTCGGCGGCGGCGGCGAAGTAGGCCTCGCAGATCGGCAGCGGTGCCCGCGGCTTCGAGACGCCCAGAGGCCCGCCCTTGCCGTGCCAGCGGTTGTCCCAGGTGTCGTTGTCCTCGGCCTTGCGGAAATAGGGCAGCACGTCCTCGTAGGACCAGCCGTCGCAGCCCATCTGCCGCCATTCGTCATAGTCCAGCGCATTGCCGCGGGTGTAGATCTGGGCGTTGATCGCCGAGCCGCCGCCGATCACCCTGGCCTGGGTGAAGCGGATCCGCATGTCCTGCATGTGCCGCTGCGGCACGGTCGACCAGCCCCAGGATCCGATGCCCTTGGTCATCTTCGCGAAGCCCGCGGGCAGGTGGTAGTAGGGGTGCGAGTCGCGCCCGCCAGCCTCCAGCAGCAGCACCCGCGCCGCCGGATCCTCGGACAGCCGGGCTGCGACGACCGAGCCGGCCGAACCGCCGCCGACGATGACGAAATCGAAGCCTTCCGCGGTCATGCGGCCAGATCCTTGCGCCTGATGTGGTCTGCCGTCCGCAGCGCCTGCGCCGCGATGGTCAGCGCCGGGTTCACCGCCGCCGAGGTGGGCAGGAAACTTGCATCCACCACGAACAGGTTCGGGTGGTCGTGGCTGCGGCAGAACACGTCGACGACACTGCTCGCCGGGTCGGTGCCCATCCGCGCCGTGCCGCACTGGTGCGACGGCGTGCGCCGGTCGAACGGCTTCGACAGCACCAGCGGGAAGCCGGCCCGGCGCAGCACCGCCTTCAGCCGCGCCACCAAGGCCTCGTGCGCCGCCCAGTTGGACCGGCGCCAGTCCAGCACGATGCGGTCGCCGCGCAGCGTCACCCGGCTGTCGGGGTCGGGCAGATCCTCGCTCATGGCATAGAAGTCGATGGCATGGCGCGAGAGCCAGCCGGCGACCGGACCCGGCAGGCCGGCGGTGGCCGACAGGATCGGGCCCGAGATCCGGCCCAGCAGCTGGATGTTGCCCAGGGGCGCGTCCTCCGGCCCGCCCTTCAGGTAGAAATCGTTCACCATCAGCGTCTTCTGGTAGACCGACGTGTTGCGGCGGAACGGATGGACCGCCAGAACCGCCGAGGAGTTGTGGTTCATGAAGTTGCGCCCGACCTGATCCGAGCGGTTCGCCAGCCCCGATCCCAGCAGCAGCGCCGCCGAATTGACCGCCCCCGCACTCAGGATCACCAGACCCGGCGCCAGCCGCCGGTCGCGGCCGCCTTGCCGGTAGTCCACGGCGACGATCCGGCCGCCCGCGTCGGCCTCCAGCCGGGTGACCCGGGCGCCGGTTTCCAGCGTCACGTTCGGATGCGCCAGTGCGGCCGCGATACCGACGCTTTCCGCATCGCATTTCGCGCCGGTGGTGTCCGGGAAGGCGTCCCAGGGCGTCGGCCCCCGGCGCAGCCAGGCGTCGATGTCGACCCCCAGCGGCAGGGCGGCGGGGGTGACCCCGGCGCGCGCCAGCCGGCTGCGCAGGTCGGCGATGCTGGGTTCGTCCGGCACCGGCGGGAAGGGATAGGCGCCCGAATGTGGCGGCTCGGTCGGATCCTGCCCGGCGTCGCCCCGGACCCGGAACAGGGTCTCGGCCTGCTGGTACCAGGGTTCCATCTCGGCATAGCTCACCGGCCAGCCCGGCGTGGTGCCGCCCAGATGGCGGATCGGGCGGAAATCCTCGGCCCGGTAGCGGATCAGCACCGCGCCATAAAGCTTCGAGTTGCCGCCCACATAATAGTAGTTGCCGGGGTTGAAGGCCTCGCCGGCCGGGGTCTCCCATTCCTCCTGCGGCCGGAACCGGCCGCGGCCGAAGATCGCCACCTCGTCCCGGGCCTCGGGGCCGTCGGCCAGCCGCTCGCCCCGTTCCAGGATCACGATCCGCCGCCCGGACGGCGCCAGCGCTGCCGCGGCGGTGGCCCCGCCGATGCCGGAGCCGATGATGACGATGTCCGGGCCCGCGTCCATCACGCGATCCGCTTCTCGGTTGCCGGGTCGAAGGCGACGGCCTTTTCCATGTTGATGGCGAAGGGGAAGACCTGCCCGGGGTGCACGTCCACGTCGGCGCGGAAACGGCCGGTGACTTCCTTGCCGCCCAGATGGGTGACGACGAAAGTGTCCGACCCGGCGGGTTCGGTGACCTCGACCAGCGCCTCGACCACATGCACCGCGCGGCTGTGGCGGTCGGCGCCGTCGCGGTCGGTGATCGCCTCGGGGCGCAGGCCGAGGATGATCTCGCGGCCGGCATGGGCCTCGAAGCCGCTGCCCGGGGGGAAGGGCAGGGCGACCTCGCCGCCGCTGCCGCGGGCGGTGCGGGCGACGGCGCGGCCGTTCTCGACGGCGATCGCCGCCGGGAACAGGTTCATCGACGGCGAGCCCATGAAGCCGGCGACGAACATGTTGGCGGGGGTGTCGTAGATCTCCTTGGGCGTGCCGAGCTGCTGGACGTGGCCGCCGAACATCACCGCGATGCGGGTGGAGAGGGTGAGCGCCTCGATCTGGTCGTGGGTGACGTAGACGATGGTGGTCTTGAGCTTCTGGTGCAGCTTCTTGATCTCGGTACGCATGTCGACGCGGAGCTTGGCGTCGAGGTTCGACAGCGGCTCGTCGAAGAGGAAGACG
>JBGAOK010000101.1:0-13143 GCA_044221805.1 Meridianimarinicoccus sp. | reverse complement strand
AAGCCGGCGACGGCCTTCGATTGCGGAACCAATGCTCAAGCGAGCTTGCGCTCGACCTCCTCGCGCTCGAAGATCTCGATCACATCGCCTTCGCGCACGTCGTCGTAGTTCTCGAATGCCATGCCGCATTCCTGACCCGACTGCACCTCGGCCACTTCGTCCTTGAAGCGCTTCAGGGTCTTCAAAGTGCCTTCGTGGATCACGACGTTGTCGCGCAGCAGGCGCACCCCGGCAGACCGGCGCGCCACGCCCTCGGTAACGAGGCAACCGGCAACCTTGCCCACCGTCGAGACCTTGAAGACCTGCTTGATCGTCGCGTAGCCGATGAACCGCTCGCGGATCTCGTTCGACAGCAGGCCCGAAGCCGCCGCCTTCACGTCATCCACCAGATCGTAGATCACCGAATAGTAGCGGATCTCGACACCCTTCTGGTGCGCGGTGTTCCGGGCCGAGGCATTGGCCCGGACGTTGAAGCCGATCACCGGGGCGCCCGAAGCCTCGGCAAGCCCCACGTCGGTCTCGGTGATGGCGCCGACACCCGAGTGCAGCACGCGGACGCGCACCTCTTCGTTGCCGATCTTCTCCATCGCCTGGACGATGGCTTCGGCCGAACCCTGGACGTCGGCCTTGACCACGATCGGCAGTTCCGTCACCGACCGATCGGCCTTTGCCTTGGCCAGCAGCTGCTCGAGCGTGGTGGCCGCACCGGCCGCCGCGCGCTTGTCCTTGGCCGCCTGGTGGCGATAGGCAGCGATCTCGCGCGCCTGCGCCTCGGTCTCGACCACGTTCAGCACATCGCCGGCCTCAGGCGTGCCGTTCAGGCCCAGCACCTCGATCGGAACCGAGGGACCGGCATCCTTGATCCGCTCGCCCTGGTCGTTGACCAGCGCGCGGACCTTGCCCCACTGCTCGCCGACGACGAAGATGTCGCCCTGGTGAAGGGTTCCGTTCTGGACCAGCACGGTGGCGACGGGGCCACGGCCCACATCGAGCTTGGCCTCGATCACCGCGCCCACAGCCGCCCGCTTCGGGTTGGCCGTCAGCTCGAGTACCTCGGCCTGCAAGGTGATCGCTTCCAGCAGATCGTCCAGACCGTCGCCGGTCAGCGCCGAGACCTCGACGTCCTGCACCTCGCCCGACATCTGCTCGACCACCACCTCGTGCTGCAGCAGGTCGGTGCGCACCTTGGTCGGATCTGGCGTTCGGCTTGTCGATCTTGTTGATCGCCACGATCATCGGCACCCTCGCCGCCTTGGCGTGGTTGATCGCCTCGATCGTCTGCGGCATGACGCCGTCGTCGGCCGCCACCACCAGGATGACGATGTCGGTGACGGAGGCACCGCGCGCGCGCATCGAGGTGAAGGCGGCGTGGCCCGGCGTGTCGAGGAAGGTCAGCTTCTGGCCCGTCTCGGTCTCGACCTGATAGGCGCCGATATGCTGGGTGATGCCACCGGCCTCGCCCTCGACCACCCGGGTCTTGCGGATCGCGTCCAGGAGCGAGGTCTTGCCGTGGTCGACATGGCCCATGATGGTGATCACCGGCGGCCGGGTGACCAGATCCTCGGACTTGTCGTCCTCGGCTTTGATCACGTCCTCGACGTCGGCATCCGAGACCCGCACGACGCGGTGGCCGAATTCCTCGATGATCAGTTCGGCCGTGTCGGCGTCAATGGACTGGTTCTGGGTCACCATCAGGCCGCTCTGCATCAGCGCCTTCACCACGTCGGCGACGCGCTCGGCCATCCGGTTCGCCAGTTCCTGGACCACGATCGTCTCGGGCAGCTGGACGTCGCGCACGACCTTCTCGCGGCTGTCATGGGCACCCATGGAGCGGCGGCGCTCGCGTTCCTGCTTGCGCTTCATCGAGGCCAGCGAGCGCTGCCGCCCGCCTTCCTCGCTGGTCAACACCTTGGTCAGGGTCAGCTTCCCGGCACGGCGGCTGTCGTCCTTGACCTTGGCCTTGACCGGGCGGGTCTCGACGTCCTTCTCGCGCTTGCGCGAGTTCGCCCCGAAGCGGGCGGCATCGTCGCCCTCGCCGGCAGGCCGCGGCGCGGCGCCGTCGCGAGCCGGCGCGGGCTCGACGGCAGGAGCAACTGCAGCGGCCGGCGGCGCGGCCTTCGCGCGCTCGTCGGCGGCCTTGCGGGCGGCCTCCTCGGCCGCCTTGACACGGCGCTCCTCTTCCTCGGCCTCGGCCTTGGCGCGGATGGCGTCCTCGCGCTCGCGCTCCTCGCGCTCCTTGGCATCGATCTCGGCGCGGCGGCGCTCGCGCTCTTCGGCGCGGCGCTTTTCCTCGGCCTCGCGTTCGCGGGTCTCCTCGACCTCGCGGGCTTTGGCGGCATGCAGCGCCTTCAGGCGGCGCTCCATCTCGGCATCGGTGATTCCCGCCGGACGGCGGGACGGGTCGCCGGGTGCAGACGTGGTCTTGGCCGCGCCTCCGGCTTGCTTGGGCACGACCACACGCTTGCGCTTGGTTTCCACCACGACATTCTTCGTGCGTCCATGGCTGAAGCTCTGCTTCACCTGCCCCGACCGAGGCCCGCCGTGGACACCGAGAGTCTTCTTGCCGTCATTGTCGTTCATATGGTCGTCGTACCCTTTCCGCCGGGGCGGTCCCCGACGTGCTGCGCGCGCATGCCCTTAAGCCGCGCGGCTTCCTCTACAACACGCGCCGTGAGTCCACCACCCGCAAGCGCGCCATGTATGACATTTTCGCGCCCATAGGCCAAACCGAGCTCGGACGCACTCAATATCTCGATCAGGCTCTCGGGACCGTGTGGTGGGCGCAACTTCGCCCGACCCCGCTCCGACCCGTCGAACGCCTGGACCAGCACCTCGGCTTCGCCCGAGATCAGCCAGTCCCTGACCTTTTCGTATCCGGCCACTGCGGCGCCGGCCTTCCGCGCCAGCGAGACGAGTTCGATCACCCGTCGCGCCAGCGCGTCTTCCACCATGTCCGCCAGATCCGGCGGCACCGTCACCGCGCGCTTCGCGCCACGCGCGAAGGCCCGCTTCCTGACGGCCGTCTCGACCACCTCGCGGTCGGCCGTCAGCCACAATCCCCTGCCCGGCAGCCGCCCGAGGATATCGGGCACCACGGCGTCGCCGGGACCGACGACAAAGCGGATCAACCCGGCTTTCGATCCTCGCTCACCGGTGACAAGGCAGCGCCGTTCCGGTGCCTCGGCCTCGTCTCCGGTCTCGCGCCGTTGCCCGGCCCCGCCTCGCGCCATGCCGATCCTCAGGCCCCGGCCTCGTCACTGTCTTCCTCGTCCTCGTCCGGCTCGGCCTCGCGGCTGGCGGCAAGCTCGGCCGGATCGACCCAGCCCAGCTGCACCCGCGCGGTCATGACCATGGTCTGCGCCTCTTCGAGGCTGACGTCGAACTTCTCGAGAAGCCCGGTATCCTTGACCCGCTGGCCGTCCACCGTGGTCCAGCCGCCGGCCAGTTCCCAGTCGGCGCAGGTGGCAAAGTCCTCCAGCGTCTTCACGCCGTCCTCGGCCAGCGCGACGATCATCTGCGGCGTCAGGCCTTCGAAGTCGATCAGCGACTGCTCGACTCCCAGCGCGCGGGCCTTCTCCAGCGCCGCCAGATTCTGCGCCTCGATATAGTCCCGGGCGCGAGCCTGCAATTCATGGGCGGTCGATTCATCGACGCCGTCGATCACCAGCAACTCGTCCTGATCCACATATGCGACCTCTTCGAGCGAAGTGAAGCCCTCGGAGACCAGCAACTGGGCAAAGAATTCGTCCAGATCGAGCGCGGTGATGAACAGCTGGGTGCGGACCGCGAATTCCTGCTGGCGCCGCTCGCTCTCCTGGCTTTCGGTCATGATGTCGATGTCGAGCCCGGTCAGCTGGCTGGCCAGACGCACGTTCTGGCCGCGCCGGCCGATGGCCAGGCTGAGCTGGTCGTCGGGGACCACCACCTCGATGCGCTCGGCATCCTCGTCCAGCACCACCTTCGACACTTCCGCCGGTTGCAGCGCGTTGACCAGAAAGGTCGGGATGTCCTCGTTCCAGGGAATGATGTCGATCTTTTCGCCCTGAAGCTCGTTCACCACCGCTTGCACGCGGCTGCCGCGCATGCCGACGCAGGCGCCCACCGGGTCGATCGAGTTGTCATAACTGACCACGGCGATCTTCGCCCTGCTGCCCGGGTCACGCGCCACAGCCTTGATCTCGATGATGCCGTCATAGATTTCGGGCACTTCCATCTTGAACAGCTCGGCCATGAACTCGGGCGCGGTGCGGCTGAGGAAGATCTGCGGGCCGCGCGGCTCGCGGCGGACATCCTTGATGAACACCCGGATCCGGTCGTTCGGGCGATAGCTTTCGCGGCCGATCTTCTCGTTCCGGCGCAGCACCGCTTCGCCGCGACCGATGTCGACGATGATGTTGCCGTATTCCTCGCGCTTCACCACGCCGTTGATGATGGTGCCGAGCCGGTCCTTGAACTCGTCGTACTGGCGCTCGCGCTCGGCCTCGCGGACCTTCTGCAGAATGACCTGCTTGGCCGACTGGGCGGCGATCCGGCCCAGTTCGACCGGCGGCACTTCCTCGGCGAACTCGTCGCCGACCTTCGGGTCGGACAGATACTGGCGGGCCTGCGCGACCGTCATCTCGGCCTGATAATTCTCAACCGCGTCATCCTCGACCACGGTGCGCACCCGGGTGAACCGCGCCACGCCGGTCTTGCGGTCGATCTTGACGCGGATGTCCATCTCGGCGCCGTAGCGGGACTTGGCGGCCCGGGCGAGGCTTTCCTCCATCGCCTCGACCACGAGGCCGGGATCGATCATCTTCTCGCGCGCGACCGCCTCGGCGGTCTGCAGCAGCTCCAGCTGGTTTGCGCTGGTGATGGCCATTTATCTCTCCTCCTCTTGGGGGGCGGTTTCGGGCGCGTCTTCGGGCGCGTCGTCGTCGTTCGAGGCGACAAGATCGTCGTCCGCATCGGTCTCGATGGAATCGTACTGGCTCTCGTCGATGATCCCGGCCGCCTTCCGCGCCCGCAGCATGTCGGCGATCAGCTCGTCGGTCAGAACCAGCTTGGCATCGCTCAGCCAGTCGAACTTCAGCCCGATCGTGCCTTCCTCGATCTCGAGCAGGACCTCGTCCACCTCGGTGCCGGCCAGCACGCCGCGGAACCGACGGCGGCCGTCGATCATCTCGGTGGTCTCGACCTTGGCCTCGTAGCCGGCCCAGACGTCGAAATCCTTCAGCCGGGTCAGCGGCCGGTCGATGCCGGGGCTGGACACCTCCAGCGTATAGGCCTCGTCGAGCGGATCCTCGACATCGAGCACGGCCGAGACCGCGGTCGAGATCTTCGCACAATCCTCGACCTCGATACCGCCCTGGGGGCGGTCGGCCATGATCTGCAGCGTCTTGGACTTGCCGCCCATGAGCCGCACGCGGACGAGTTCATAGCCCATGTCCTCGATGACTGGGCCCACGATGGCGGCCATGCGCCGGTCTATGGCGGCTTTGGCGATGAGGTCGCTCATGTCTTTCGTCTTCATCTGGCCTGGAGTGCGACAACAAAAAAACGGGCTCGCGGCCCGTTCATCCTACCGGTGGGCCTTGGCTGAACCGCAGGCGCCGCTGTTGGGTGGCAATTAGGGGGTCAAACCGGAAAATGCAAGCGTGAATCTGGCGGCCGGGGGCTACGGGAAGGCGACCCGGCCGGCAGGGGTCAGGCTTCGCTGTCGCGCCAGCGCCGGTCGTGGTGGGTGCCGTCGCAGAACGGCTTGGTGCCGGACAGGCCGCAGCGGCACAGAACGTACTTGCGCGGGGTCATGCCCTTGCCCTGCAGCGGTGCCGGCGGCGCCACGTCCAGCACCCAGTAGGGCCCGTTGCGCTGCACCACGATCTGGGCGCGGCCGGCCGGAAACAGGTCCGGACCGATCTCCTCGGGATCGGTGATCTTCAGCGCGCCGGACGGACAGGCCCGGACTGCCGCGACGATCGCCTCGAGCGGGCCGTTGTCGGGCAGGATCCAGGGCTTGCGGCGCACGTCGAAAGCCTCGGGCGCGGTGCGCAGGCATTCGGCCGCGTGGGCGCAGAGCCGGGGGTTGAACGTCACCGTGACCGCAGAACCGCGGAACGCGAACACCCGGTCATAGCCGGCCGGCTCGCCGGCTTCGCCCGTGAAGCCCGCCGCAACATGGGATCCGTCGCAGAACGGCTTCGAGCTGCTCTGGCCGCAGCGGCACAGGAACATCACCGGCCCGGTCTCGGCCGCGGCATTGCCCGGAACCTCCATGCTGGTGACACCGGTCACCTTCAGCGGGCCGCCATCGACGGCGTCGATTCTCGGGCCGGTACCGGCCGTTTTGTCAGTCACTGGGTAAACCTCACAGGTCGAGTGCCCGGCGCTGGCGCTTCAGGCGGTTCATCACGTCGACCAGTTCGGCGCTGATCCCCGGTTCGGACAGGGCATGCCCGGCTTGCCCCACAAGCTTCAACTCGCCCTTTGGCCAGGCTTCGGCCAGCCGCCAGGCCGACGCGGGCGGGCAGATCATGTCATAGCGGCCCTGCACGATCGTGCCCGGGATCTGCCCGATGCGCCCGATCTGCGACAGGATGTGGTCATCCCGGTCGAGGAAGCCGTTGTTGATGAAATAGTGATTCTCCAGCCGCGCGAAGGCCCTTGCATAGTCGGCCGGACTTTCCCCGGTCGCCCCGTCGGCGTGGAACGAGGCAAGCGCGTTTTCCCACGCCGCCCAGGCCCGGGCATGGCGGGTCTCGACGATCAGGTCACCCGAGAACAGCCGCCGGTGATAGGCCCCGATCAGGTCGCCGCGTTCGTCTTCTGGGATCGGAGTGATGAAGCGTTCCCAGACGTCGGGCCAGAACAGCCCGGCACCGCCGCCATAGAACCAGTCCAGCTCGGCCCGGGTCATCAGGAACACGCCCCGCAGCGCCAGATAGGCGACCCGGTCGGGATGGGTCTCGGCATAGATCAGCGACAGGGTGGCGCCCCAGGACCCGCCGAAGACGACCCAGCGGCCGATTCCCAGCGCACTGCGAATCGCCTCCATGTCGGCCACCAGATCCCAGGTGGTGTTGGCGACGACGCTGGCATGGGGCCGCGACCGTCCGCAGCCGCGCTGGTCGAACAGCACCACGCGATAGGCGGCAGGGTCGAAATATCGCCGCATCGCCGGGCTGCAGCCGCCGCCGGGCCCGCCATGGACCACCACGACCGGAATCCCGTCCGGGTTGCCGCATTGTTCCACATAGATCCGGTGCCCGCCGGTGACCTCGAGCATGCGCTGGTCGAAGGGATCGACCGGCGGGTACAGAACCTGCGACGCGGATTTCTGGCCTGCGAATTGTTCCATGGCCGGACTATATAGCCTGCCAGACCCGCCGACCATAAGCACAAACCCGAAAAGGACCGCAGAATGAATGCGCGCTCGACCCCGGAGACCAGTGTCGACCCCGCCGAAATCGCCAAGTTCGAGGCCATGGCGGCGGAGTGGTGGGATCCGAACGGCAAGTTCCGCCCGCTGCACATGCTCCAGCCGTGCCGGCTGGACTATGTCACGCGCCAGATCGCTGCCGAATTCGACCGCGACCTGACTGGCGAGCGCCCGTTCGCGGGGCTGACGCTGATCGACATCGGCTGCGGCGGCGGGCTTCTGAGCGAACCGATGGCGCGACTCGGCGCCGAGGTAACCGGGATCGACGCGGCGGCGCGCAACATTCCCGTGGCCGCCGCCCATGCCCGCCAGTCCGGGCTGGCGATCGATTATCGCCACACCACCGCCGAGGCCGTAGCCGCCGAGGACGCGCGCTTCGACGTGGTGCTGGCGCTGGAGGTGATCGAGCATGTCGCCGACCCGGCCAGCTTCCTTGTCACCTGCCGCGCGCTGCTGAAACCGGGCGGCCTGATCGTGCTGTCGACCCTGAACCGCAACGCAAAAAGCTTCGTGATGGGCATCGTCGGCGCCGAATACGTGATGCGCTGGCTGCCGAAGGGCACCCATGAATGGCGCCGCTTCATCACCCCGGACGAGCTGACCGCGCTCCTGTCCGGCGCCGGGCTCGACCCGGTCGACCGCAAGGGCTTCGTGTTCAATCCCTTCGCCTGGTCGTTCTCTATCTCGGACCGGGATCTGTCGGTCAACTACGCTGTCTCGGCCCGCGCAGCGGGCTGAGGCCGCGGCCCCGGCGGCAGAGGCCGTCTAGGGGCCGCCGGTCAGGGCCCGGAAAAGGGGCGGTCGTGGCGCAGGGACGGCACCCGGCGGCGGGCTTCGGCGACCTTGTCCAGATCCAGATCCACCAGCGTCACCCCGGGCCGGTCGCCGGCATCGGCCAGCACCTCGCCCCAGGGCGCCACCGCCAGGGAATGGCCCCAGGTCTGGCGCGGCTTGCCTGCCGTGGCCCGATGCGTCCCGCATTGCGCCGGGGCCAGCACGAAGGCGCCGCTTTCGATCGCCCGGGCGCGCAGCAGCACCTCCCAGTGCGCCTGCCCGGTCGGCACCGCGAAGGCCGCGGGCACCGTCAGGATCTGCGCCCCCGCCCCGGCGAGCGCCCGATAAAGATGCGGAAAACGCAGGTCATAGCAGACCGTGAGCCCGATCCGGGCGAAGGGCGTCTCGGCCACGACCGCCCGTTCGCCAGGCCGGAACCCGTCCGATTCGCGATAGCGTTCGGTCTCGGACAGGGCCACGTCGAACATGTGGATCTTGTCATAGCGGGCGGCGACCGCGCCGTCGGGGGCAATCAGGAACGACCGGTTGGCGAAGCGCCCGTCCGCGTCGCCGGTCTTCAGCGCCAGCGAGCCGATCAGCAGCCAGATCCCGTGCCGCGCCGCGGCCTCGCGCAGCCCCGCCAGCACCGGGTCCTCCGGTTCCGGCCGCAGCACCTCAACCTGCCGGGCGCGGCTGGCCGAAACGCAGTTGGTGACTTCCGGGGTCAGGACAAAGCCCGCCCCCTCGGCCGCCGCCGCCGCAATCAGGGCTTCGGCGGCGGCCAGATTGGCTTCGGGCGCGTCCGTGCTCGTCATCTGGACGAGAGCGGCGCGCACCGGGTCAGAGCCCCAGAAGCGGATCCAGCTTTCCCGCCCGGTCCATGGCATAGAGGTCGTCGCAGCCGCCCACATGGGTCTCGCCCACGAAGATCTGCGGCACGGTGCGCTGGCCATTGGCCCGGCCCAGCATCTCGTCCCGCTTCCGCGGCTCGCGGACCACATCGTATTCGGTGAAGCTGACGCCCTTGGCGTTCAGCAGCCGCTTGGCGGCATGGCAATAGCCGCAGGTCGGCGAGGTATAGATTTCGATCGGCGGCATCGGGGTCCCGCAAGCAGAGGCATGGCTTCGCCCGGCAATCTAGGCATCCCGGACCACCCGCGCCAGAACCAACACGCGCACTTTTTCTGCGCCTGCAGCAAGAAGGACACGGGCACAGGCGTCCAGCGTCGCGCCCGAGGTCATCACGTCGTCGACCAGCAGGACCGTGCGCCCGGCCGGCAGGCCGACATGGCGCGGGGCCAGCCGGATCGCGCCCGACAGGTTGTCGATCCGCTCGGCGACACTCATCCCGTCCTGGGGCGGTGTGGCGCGGACCCGCTGCAGAAGGTCGGGACAGACCGGCCGGCCGGTCATCCGCCCCAGCGCATTGCCCAGAACGGCCGCCTGATTGTAGCGCCGCGCCAGCAGCCGGCGCCAGTGCACCGGCACCGGAACGATCAGCGCGCCCTCGCCCAGCAGCGGCCCGGCCCGCGCCGCCATCCACCCGGCCAGCGCCGGGGCCAGATCCAGCCGGTCGCCATGCTTCAGGCCAAGGACCAGCCGGCGCGCGCCGCCGCCATAGAGCATCACTGCCCGGCCCTTTTGCCACGGCCGGTCCAGCGCCCGGCAATCGTCGCAGGTCACCGCCTCATCGGAGGCGCCGCCCAGCACCGGCGCGCCGCACAGGTCGCAGACCGGGCCGAGGATGAACGGCGTCTCGCGCCAGCAGGGTCCGCAGAGCGCGCCCTCGGTCTGGACAATCGCCCCGCAAAGCAGGCATTGCGGCGGGAACACCAGTTCCCTCAGGCGCCGCCGGGCCCCGGCGGCTGCCCCGATCGCCACCCGCATCGCCGACCCGGATCCTGCCATGATGAGCGACCTCCGCCCGCTTCTGACCGACCGCGCCGCGCTGGAGCGGAACCGGCGCCGTGCCCTTGCGATGCCCGACCCGGCGCTGTTCCTGCACGACGCCGCCGCGGACGAGCTTCAGGAGAGGCTCGCCATGGTTAACAGGGCCTTTACGGCGCCGGCCCTGGTGGCAGGCATCCCCGGCCCATGGCAGGCGGTGCTGCCCGGGGCGCGGGTGGTCGCCGATGCCGACCTGCTCGATCTGGAACCCGAAGCCCATGATCTGGTCGTCCACGGGCTCGGCCTGCACTGGGCCGAGGATCCGGTCGGCCAGCTGATCCAGGCCCGCCGGGCGCTGCGCCCGGACGGACTGTTCCTGGGCTTCACCTTCGGCGGCCAGACCCTGGCCGAGCTGCGCGCTGCCCTTGCCGAGGCCGAGGTCGAGGTGACCGGCGGCCTGTCGCCGCGCGTCCTGCCCATGGGCGAGGTGCGCGACCTGGGCGGGCTGCTGCAACGGGCGGGCTTCGCGCTCCCCGTGGCCGACGTGGCGAGCCTGCGGGTCAGCTATGCCTCGGCCCTGCACCTGATGCGCGACCTGCGCGCCATGGGCGAGGCCAACGCCCTGGCCGGACGGCGGCGCAGCTTCACCCCCCGGTCGGTGCTGGTCCGCGCCACCGAGATCCTCTCGCGCCATTTCGCCGCCGCCGATGGCCGGATCACCGCCCGGTTCGACATCGTCTGCCTGACCGGCTGGGCACCCGCCGCCGGCCAGCCGCAGCCGCTGCGCCCGGGCTCGGCCGCGGGGCGGCTGGCCGATGCGCTTGGCGCGGTGGAACAGGTCCTGCCCGGACAGGTTCCCGCCGCGGAGGCGGGCGACGAGTGATCCGCCGGGCCGGACCGGACGTTCCTTCCCGGTCTGCCACGGTTCGGCCACACGACGCGGCCGCGCGCGGACAGACCTGCTTGCACCTGCGAGGACCCCGCCTATGCTGGACGCCCGATCGACCGACAGAAAGCCACCCGGCGCCATGATGCCCACGACCGACACCCAGCACCTGCCGGCCGGACACCCGCCCGTGGCCCGGCCAAAGACCGGGATCCTGCTTGCCAACCTCGGCACGCCGGACGGCTATGACTACTGGTCGATGCGGCGCTATCTGAACGAGTTCCTGTCGGACCGCCGGGTGATCGACTATTCGCCCTGGCTCTGGCAGCCGCTGCTGCAGCTGGTCATCCTGACGACCCGGCCGCGCCGTTCGGGCGCGAACTACAAGCTGATCTGGAACGAGGCCGAGAACGAAAGCCCGCTGATGACCATCACCCGGGCGCAGACCGCGAAGATCGCCGCCGTGCTGGCGGAACGCCATGGCGATGACGTGGTGGTCGATTTCTGCATGCGCTATGGCAACCCCTCGACCGGCTCGAAGCTGAAGGCGCTGATGGATCAGGGCTGCCGGCGGATCGTGTTCTTCCCGCTCTACCCGCAATATGCCGGGGCGACCACGGCGACGGCGAACGACCATTTCTTCCGGGCGCTGATGCAGGCGAAGTGGCAGCCGGCGGTGCGCACCGTGGCGCCCTATTTCGCCCACCCCGCCTATGTCGACGCGCTCGCCCGCTCGGTCGAACGGGCCTATGGCGGACTTGCGGACCGGCCCGACCTGCTGATCGCCTCGTATCACGGCCTGCCGCAGCGCTATCTGACCGAGGGCGACCCCTATCACTGCCAGTGCCAGAAGACGACGCGGCTGCTGCGCGAACGGCTGGGCTGGCCCGAGGGGTCGGTCATCACCGCCTTCCAGTCGCGCTTCGGCCCCGAGGAATGGCTCAAGCCCTATACGGTCGAGGAAGTCGCCCGCCTCGCCAAGGCGGGACACAAGCGCATCGCGGTGATCGCCCCGGCCTTCTCGGCCGATTGCATCGAGACGCTGGAAGAGATCAATGGCGAGATCCGGGAAAGCTTCGAGCACGCCGGCGGCGAAAGCTTCACCTATATCCCCTGCCTGAACGACGACGACGCCCATGTGGCGGCTCTGGTCGAGGTGATCGAGGCGAACCTGTCCGGCTGGGCCTGAGCGCCGGCCCGTCGCCCCCCGGCGACACAAAAGAAGACCGTCGCCCCCCGGGCGACGCAAAAAAGAAAGGGCAGCGCGAGAACGCGCCGCCCTAGGGAGTCCGGCCGCAGAGGCGCGACCGTCCGATTTTTTGCCTATCAGGCGCTGGCGGCAGCGGCGCCGATCAGGATCAGCAGCACGACCGGGACAACCCAAGCCGCGTTCGAGCCCGAGGTGTCTTCTTCGATGACGACCGGCTCAACGACCGGCTCATCCAGGCCACCGGCGACGGCGCCCGAAGCCGCGTACACCGACAGTGCGGCGGCGAGTGCGAGTTTCTTCATGTTGACCTCCAGTAGTAGCCGCCCGATCAGTTTGATGAGGAACTCGGACGACGGAAAACTGTACCTCGTGCGATTCCTATAGCCGCGAAGATCCGGAAAACGCAACAGAGCTTGCTCTTTACGCCCCGGGTGTAGCAATTCCGCCTCAGATCAGAAGGACCTGCGTGCCGACCTTCGCGTACTTGAACAGCTCCTGGATGTCCTCGTTGTAGAGGCCGACGCACCCGTTCGACGACTGACGGCCGATCTTGCGGGTGTCGTGGGTGCCGTGGATCCGGTAATACTGCCAACCCAGGTACAGGGCATGGGTGCCCAGCGGGTTGTCCGGGCCGGGGCCGATGAACTCGGGCCATTCCGGGTTGCGCTGCCGCATCGACGGGGTCGGCGCCCAGCTCGGGCCGACCACCTTCTGCACGACCTCGGTCCGGCCGCGGCGGGTCAGGTCCTCGGACAGCGGCACGCTGGTCGGATAGACCAGGAACACGGTCTCGTCCTCGGACCAGTAGTGCAGCGTCCGCGCCTTGGTATCGACCAGGATGGCGCCATTGGTCAGGTTGTTGAAGTAGGGCTGCCAGTGGTGGGCCCGGAAGCCTGCCACGTTGCGCTGGACCGGGACGTCCGGTTCTTCCGCGACCTGGGCAAGCGTTGGGGTTGCCGCGAAGGC
>JBGAOK010000004.1:0-74942 GCA_044221805.1 Meridianimarinicoccus sp. | reverse complement strand
CGCCGGCCAGGGCAGCCGCGGGAAGACCAGCGGGATGGTGTTCGACAGCGCGATCCCCATGAGCAGGCAGGGCACGAACAGCGGCAGCTTGATCGAGCTGACCGAGCTGATCCAGCCATGGGCGATATAGCCGAGGATCACCGCGATGTTGACCACCAGAAGCGCGCGCATCACCCCGGTCTTGTCGATCGGCGCCGCGTCGGCCTCGGGCGGCAGGTCGCCGGCCGCACGGTGTCCGGGGCGGGTGTCAGCTTGCGGCTTTCGATCAGGTACTTGGCGATCGGGCCACCGAGCAGGCTGGCAACGATCAGGCCCAGGGTCGCGACCGCGATGCCGGTCTCGACCGCGGCGGGGAAGCCGTGGTCGGCGGCGATCGCCGGGCCCCAGGCGATGGTGGTGCCGTGGCCGCCGACCAGCGCGACCGAGCCCATCATCACCCCCGCCGCCGTCGGCAGGCCGAAGGTCAGCGCGCCGAGCGTGCCGATGATGTTCTGCAGGAACATAGGCCACCGTGATCACGCAGAGGATCGCCAGCACCCGGCCGCCCGCGGCCAGATCCTTCAGCCGGGCGTTCACGCCCACGGTGGCGAAGAAGATCACCAGCAGCCGGTCGCGGGTGCTCATGTCGAAGGCGATCTCGATGTTCAGCGCCTCGTAGACGCCCCACAGGATCAGGGCGGCGACGAAGCCGCCGGTGACCGGCTCGGGGATGTTGTAGCTGCGCAGGAAGCCGACCCGGCGGGTGATCAGCACACCCAGGAAGTAGACGACGATGCCGATCGTCAGGGCAAGGAAGTCCGGCGCCACCAGGCGCATCGCGGTGTCTTCGGTCATGGTCGCATCCAGTCCTGGACATGTGCCGGCCCGGTCCGGGCCGCGGGGATGGCCATGGGGTGCCGTCTGCGGCCGCCCGGTGCAAGCGGAAATGGCCGGGCGACGCGGCCCGGCCTGCGCTCAACCCTCGCCGCCCTGCCGGCGCAGCCGCGCCAGCAGCAGCGCCGTGCTGAGCGCGGTGCCAGCGGCGAGACCGGTCCAGACCCCGGTGATGCCAAGGCCCGCGCCTTCGCAGAGCCAGAGGCCCAGCGGCGCGCCCAGCAGCCAATAGCTCGCCAGCGTGCAGAGCATGGGCGCACGGGTTCTTGCGGCCGCGAGCAGGCCCGCCGCCGCCGATCCCGGCGCGCCGACCAGTTCCATCAGCCCGAGCAGGACCAGAAGCCCGGCGGTCAGCCCCGCGGCGGCCGCCCCGGCCGGGCTGTCGTCGAACAGCAGCCCGGAGCCCGAGCGGCCAGACGGCAAGCCCGAGCCCGGCGCAGACCGCCGGGCCATAGGCCAGCGCAAGCCCGAGCCCCGCCCGCGCCACCACCGGTCGGTCGCCGGCCGCTTCGGCCCGGGCCGAGCGGACCATGGCCGCCTGCAGCAGCGCGGCCGGCACCGCATAGGCCAGCCCCGCGGTGCGCAGCGTCAGGGTGTGGGCCGCGACCTCGGCCGCCCCGAGCCGGGCCGCATAGAGCGTCGCGCCAAGGAAGATGCCCAGTTCCGCCAGCGTGGCGATGCCGATCGGCAGCCCCACCTTCAGGACCCGGAGCAGCCCCGGCGCAGCACGCCCGCCCGCGGCAGGCCCGGCACCGGGCTCGCGCGCCACCCTGGCGAGCACGCCCAAGCTGGCCGCCGCCACCAGGAACGAGGCCACCCCCGCCCCGGTCGGCCCCAGCGCCGGCAGGGGGCCGGCTCCGGTCATCAGCAGCCAGTTCGCCACCCCGTTCAGCGGCAGCATGGCCGCGGTGACCTGCAGGAAGACCCGCGGCTTCTCGGCGGCGGTCAGGATGCTGCGGTAGAGGGCAACCCCCAGCATCGGGACCAGGGTCAGCGCCATGGCGCGCGTGTATCCGGCCCCTCGGCCAGCAGGCCGGGGTCGAGGCCGAGACGCGCCAGCCAGCCGGGCGCGGTCCAGAGCGCCGGGACCAGCAGGGCCGCAAGCAGCGCCACCATCATCAGCCCGGTCCGGCGCAGACAGGCGCGCGCGTGCCGGCGTCGCTGCGGACCGCCGCGGCGGTGTAAAACGGCACGATCCCGGCCAGCGTCCCGGCGCCCAGGTAGAACAGGATCGAACAGAGGTCGCTGCCCACCGCCACCGCGGCCAGCGCCTCGGCCCCGTAAAGCGCCGCGACCATGGCGGTGTCGGTCAGGCTCATCCCCATGTTCACCAGCGCGATCATCACGATCGGCGCGGACAGCCGGGCCATCGCGGCGGTTTCGGCCCGCAGCAGGCCGGCGGGCCGGTCGCCGGCCGCAGCGGCGCCACGGCCTTCGCCGGCAGCGCCGGCAAGGTTCAGGACAGTCATCTTCGGTCTCCAGGACTGGGTCGGCCCGGGCTGCCCGCGGCAATCGGGAACGGCACGGCGGCGCGGCGCCAATGGGATCGGGCAGGATGGCGGCACCGGGTCGGTGCGGTGCCGCCACAAGGGGATCAGCCCCGGTTGCGCTCGCGCTCCGCGTGGGTCGCCAGATAGATGCCCGGCGCGAAGTGGCGGTCGTAGAAGTCGGTGTCGAGCCGATGCGCCTGAAGGAAGGTCTTCAGGTAGATCGCCGGCACCTGCACCGGGAAGCGGCCGAAGGTGGCAAGGCAGTAGTCGGCGATCAGGCTGACGATCTCGACCGCCTCGTCGTCGATCGGCGCGGCCGCGGACCGCACCGCCGCGGTCTCGCGGTAGGGGCCGGCCTGACCGGGGTCGAAGGGGCCGCCCCGGCCGAACTTCCGCGCCACCACCGCTGCAACCGCCGCCCGCATCGTGGCGTGGTGCGGCAGGACATGGGCCTCGAACACGCCGGGCAGGCCGGTGACGAAGGGCAGCGGGTCGCCCTCGTACATCTCGAAGCGGAAGCCCAGTCCCGGCACTGCCGGGTCGCCGCTGGCACCAAGGACCGCGAACGGGTTGATGCCGGTGAACATCCAGCCCCCCAGCCCCAGCGCCTGAAGCATCAGCGCGCCGCCGTGGCAGGCGGTGCCCATCTCGACCGCCACATCGGTCAGGACCACCTGTTCGAGGAAGCCCATCGGATAGGCGAGGTCGAGGTTCAGCCGGTGGGTGTACCGTTCCAGCCCCGGGATCGCCCTGCCGTTCACGTCGTCATAGACCGCGGTGCCGTTCTGGACGAGGTAGAGCAGCATCAGGATCAGGTGCTGCGCCACATCCGCCACCGGCCAGATCAGGGTCGACCCCGGCACGTTGGCGCACCAGGTGTTGTGCGCTTCCATGAAGGGCGGCTCCGCCGGGATCTTCAGGCGTCCGTCGGCCAGCTTTACGATCCGCGCGCGGTGGGCCTCGACCCAGCTGTCCAGGTCGGACCCGGCGCGGGCGCGGATCGGCGTCATGTCCCGCGTGGGCAGGAAGTAGACTCCGCTGTCGTCGGTGAAGAAGAACTCGGTGGTGTTGAAGCCTGCGGCCGAGGGGAAGCTGCGCCCGCCGGCGGCGCTGGTGTAGTTGGGCAGTTTGCCCGCCTGGGCCGGGTGGTGCGCGAACAGTTCGGCCCAGCCGGTGTTGCCGGCGATGGTGGCCAGCAGCAGCATCTGTTCCGCCGGGTCCAGCGGTTCGGGCGCATGGCGCGAGGTATGGGCAAGCGGCCCGTCCGGGATGCTGGCGCCCCGGGCAAAGCGCCGCGAGCGGCGGCCGTGAAGCGCCTCGATCAGCGGGAGGCGGGCGGCCCCGAGCAGGCCGCGGGGCAGGTCCTTCGATGTGTCGAGCATGATCCGTCCTTTCGTCATCTCGTGTCTGGTGCGGCGCAGGGTCGCCTTCCGGTGCCTGCGACAGCGACCGGATCGCACGCCGGGACCTGGAGGCGTGAGGCACGGACTCGACGGAATCGGGACGGATGTGCCACTTTGCCCCGATGACGACCCCGTTCGAACCCACCCCGATCTCGGTCTGCCTGATGGCGCCGCCCGACGTTTCGGTCAGCGTGCTGCACGGGCTGCACGAGACGCTGGGCTTCGTCGGCGGCGGCTGGGAGATGATGACCGGCTGGGCGCCGGGGCCGCGGCGGTTCCGGTCGCGGATCGTGGCCCGGGACCGGATGCCGTTCCGCGCCGCCAGCGGCCTGACAGTGACGCCGGATCTGGCCTACGACGAGGTGACCCGGGCCGATCTGGTGATCCTGCCCGATCTGGTGGTCGGCTACCGCGACGATCCGCGCGGCCACTGGCCGGCCGAAGCGGCCTTCCTGCAGCGGATGCAGGCCGGCGGCGCGGTGATCTGCTCGGTTTGCACCGCCTCGCTGCTGCTGGCCGAGGCCGGGTTGCTGGACGGGGTCGAGGCGACCTGCCACTGGGCCGCGGTCGAGCAGATGCGCCGGCTTTATCCGCGGGTGCAGCTTAAGGCCGAGCGGGTAATGGTGCCGGCGGGACCGGGGCACGCGATCGTCACCGCCGGCGCCTCGGCGTCATGGACCGATCTGGTCCTCTACCTTGTCGCCCGGTTCTGCGGCGAGGCCGAGGCGCGGCGCACCGCCAAGCTGTTCCTGTTCGGCGATCGCAGCGATGGCCAGCTGCCCTTCGCCGCCCGGGTCCGGCCGCGCCAGCATGACGACGCCGCCATCGCGGCGGCGCAGGTCTGGATTGCCGACAACTATGCCGTCCCGAACCCGGTTGCTGGGATGACCGCAGCCTCGGGGCTGGCCGCGCGGACCTTCAAGCGCCGGTTCGCGGCCGCGACCGGCTATGCGCCGCAGGACTATGTCCTGTCGCTGAGAATGGAGGAGGCCAAGCAGATGCTCGAGACGACCGACCTGCCGATCGACGCGGTCGCCGGCGAGGTCGGCTACGGCGAACCCGCCGGCTTCCGCCGGATCTTCCGGCGGGCGACCGGGGTGTCGCCGCTGGTCTACCGCCAGCGCTTCCGCCGTCCGGTCACCGGCTGACGGCCGGCGGGATCAGCCCGGCGCGCCGATGCGGGCGGTGAACAGGAAGATCGCCGCCTTGATGAAGGCGAAGATCACGCCCCAGGCCACGGTCAGCGACAGAAGCCCGATCAGCAGCCCGGCGATCACCCAGACGCCGTCGCGTTCCAGCACCGCCAGCGACAGCGCGGCGATGGCGATGGCGGGCAGCATGTTGGCCAGCGGGATCGGCAGGATCAGCACCAGCGCCAGAACGAGGGAGCAGCCCCCGATCAGGCGCACCCCCGCCTGCGATGTCAGCACGGCCATGCGCGGGGTCAGAAAGCGTTCGGCGCGGGCCAGGAACGGCGCGCTGCGCGACACGATGGCGGCAAAGTCGGTGCGCGACATCGACCGGTCGGCGATGAAGCGCGGCAGCCAGGGCCGGTGCCCCAGCATCATCTGCACGGCGAGATAGATCAGCGGCACGCCAAGGATGCCCGAGGTGCCGGGCGGCGAGGGCACCGCGTTCGGCAGGGCGAAGATCAGCATCAGGGCCGCAATGGCGCGGCCCTTCAGCAAGGACAGGAAATCCGCGACCGACAGGCGGTCCCGGCTTTCATCCGCGGCGATCTCAAGAAGGAAGGCCGACAACCGCTGCTTCGGGGCGCGCGGCCTGCGGCTGAGCCGGAGGCGCAGGCGCCGCTTGCGTGCCGCCACCTCGCCCGGGCTGGGCGCCACGACTGGCGCTGCGGTGCCGTCCGGCACCGGGCCGGCCCCGGCCACCCTGGCCGGTTCGGGCAGGCCCGCGGCCGGCGTGGCGCCGGGACCGCGGTAG
The DNA here is from genome assembly GCA_044221805.1 of Meridianimarinicoccus sp. Lineage (GTDB taxonomy): Bacteria > Pseudomonadota > Alphaproteobacteria > Rhodobacterales > Rhodobacteraceae > Meridianimarinicoccus. Next base: position 69,232 of record JBGAOK010000004.1, on the reverse strand, counting down.
ACGCCGTTCGCGTTGCTCATTCCTCGTCCCAGCCGCCGTCCTCGGCCATGGCATCTTCCGCCTCGGGTTCCTCGGCTTCGGCCGGAGTCGCGAACATGCCGCCTATGGCATTGCCCATAAGGACGCCGCCCGCAACCCCCATCGCGGTCTGCGCGGCCCCGGCGAGGAATCCGCCGCCCTGCCCCTGCATCGGCGCCATGCCGGCGTGATGCGGGCGCGACGGCCGGTCGGCCGCGCGCGGTGCCGGGGCCGCGGCGCCGCCGAACAGGCGCGCGAACAGCCCGGCCCCCTGGGCGCCGCCCTGCCGGGCCGCCGCCAGATCGGCCTCGAGCCGCTCGATCTGCGCCTGTGCGGCATCCAGCGCCTGTTCCTGCACCACGATGGTCTGGGCCATGTAGTAAGGCGCGCCGGGCTGGCGGGCGATCGCGGCGGCGATGAAGCGGTCGGCCTCGGCATCCCGGGCCGGGCCCTGGCCTTCGACCGCGGCCAGCCTGTCGAAAAGCCCCTCGATCGCCTGCCTGTCGTTGGTGTCCATGGTCCTGCTCCCTGATGTCAGTCTGCTGCTGGCCGGTGAGACTCAGCGGAAGCTGCATGATGTCGATCAAGGTAAGGTACAGGGATAACGCTCCCATGACGGCCGGCTTCCCGCCGGTCTCGGCATCGGGATGTCCGGCCACCAGGGTCCTGATCGACCGGATGTCCCGGGCGATGAGCCCGGCGAGGACGATTCTACTGGGGATCGAGATCGCCAACCGCAGCGCCGACGGGCCGAGGTACGTGCTGATCAGGCTGGCCGGGATCGCCCCGATCGGACCCATCGCGGGGAAGCCGCCCGTCCGGGTCGGGCCGCGCATCTTCGGTCCGCGGTTCGCCCCGGCTTGTCGCCGTGCCTCGGGAAAGCCGCACGGGCCGGGACCAGCGGCACCGCTGTCTCGGGACAGCATCCCGCCCTTCCGATCACAGCTGCGTGAACCCGGACCCGCGCGTGGATGAAATCGCCGGACCAGCGTCGCCGCTGACGCGCAATGGGTCGGCGTCCGCGCTGTCCCGCTGCAACATCCGGAGGCTGAAGATGAACCGACTGACCAAGCTGATCCTGCCGGCGACCCTGGCCCTTGCGGGCCTGGCCGGCACCGCCCTGCACGCGCAATCCGCCTTTTCCACCGTGAAGACCGGCGCGGTCGAGGTGCTGGCCGACGCCAGCGGCATGACGCTGTACGTCTTCGACAAGGACACCGACGGCGTCTCGGCCTGCTATGACAAATGCGCCGCCAACTGGCCGCCGATGATCGCCGCGGCGGGCGCGACGACCGACGACGATTTCGGCCTGACCGAGCGCAAGGACGGCACCATGCAGTGGACCTATTACGGCAAGCCGCTTTATCTCTGGGTGAAGGACACCAAGCCGGGCGAGATGACCGGCGACGGGGTGAACGACGTCTGGCACGTCGCCCGGCCCCAGGACTGACCGGACGCGATGCCCTTCCTGGACGAGGTCGAGGCCGCGATCCCCGCCCTGCGCCGCTATGCCCACGGGCTGGCGCGCGACCGGGACGCGGCCGAGGATCTGGTCCAGGATTGCCTGGAACGGGCGCTGTCCCGGCGCGGGATGTGGCGCGGCGACGGGCCGCTGAAGGCCTGGCTGTTCCGCATCCTGCTGAACTGCTTCCGCGACGACCGGCGCCGGCTGGCCAGCCGGCCGCGGCTAGCCCGATCGACAGTGTCAGCGAGGCCCGGCCCTGGCGGCGCCGGGAGGCGCACCTGGCCCTGCGCGATGTTCATGACGCCATCGGCCGCCTGCCCGAGGACCAGCGCGCCGCGCTGCTGCTGGTCGCGCTCGAGGGCCTGTCGCTGACCGAGGCGGCCGCGGTCCTTGGCGTGCCCGAGGGCACGCTGGCGTCGCGCCTGGGCCGCGCCCGCGGCGCTGCGCGAGATGACCGGACGAACCCCCGACCGCCTGACAGCGGCGACATGAAAGGAGCGCGGCCGTGACCGATGCGCCAAGGCCGATCGACGACGGGACGCTGGCGCGACTGCGTCATGGCGGGGACGATGACCGGCGACCGGCTGTCGGAACCGCTGCGGACCCGGGCCTGCGCGACCGGCCTGCGGAGTGGGACCGGCAGGACGCCGCGATCCGGCGCTCTATGGTCAGTCGGCGACGAACCCGTCAGCACGCCACCGCGCCCTGCTGGCGGCGCACCGCCCGCGCTGGCCCGGGGCGCTGGCGCGGCTCGCGGCGGCCGCGGCGCTGGTGGCGCTTGGCGGGCTGGGCGGCTGGACGGCGGCGCGCTGGCGCGCCCGCCGGACCGCGGCGCGGCCCGAGGCGCTGCGCACCCATGCCACCTTCGCCGTCGAGGTCGCCCACCCGGTCGAGGTCCCGGCCTCGGACGAGGCGCATCTGGTGCGCTGGCTGTCGAACCGGCTGGGCCACCGGATCACGCCGCCGGACCTGTCCGGGCAGGGCTTCCACCTGCTCGGCGGGCGGATCGTCCCCGACAGCCACGGCGCCGCGGCGGTCTTGATGTACGAGGACGACATCGGCCGCCGGGTGACCCTGTTCGTGGCCCGCAGCCCCGGCCTGGGCGAGACCGGAATTCCGCGCCGCCGGCGACGGCGACACGCGGGCCTTCTGGTGGGTGGACGGCGATCTCGGCTGCGCGCTGGTGGGCGACCTGCCGCTCGATACCCTGCGCAGCCCCGTCGGTCGTCGCCTATCACGGCCTGACCGACACCTGAGCCCGACCTGAGCGGCGGGCAGTTCAGTCCACGAAGACCTCGGCCCGGGCGGTCTGGCCGGTGGGCGTCAATCACCAGCACCGAGACGAAGCCGGCGCCCGCGGGTTGCCGTTCGGCCTCGCGCGCATGCGCCGGACGGCGCCGCGATGGGCGTGCCGTCCACCAGCCAGCGGAACGGCGGCGTGCCGTCGCCGACCCGGATCACCAGCGGCACCGGAACCCGCGCGGCCAGGCCCAGATCCAGCCCGGGCGCCGTCAGCGGGAAGGCGATCTCGGGCCCCGGCGCGGACAGGGCCATGCCGCGCAGCTGCACCCGGCGCAACGGCGGCGGCAGATCCGCGCTGGCCACGGTCAGGACCGAGGCCGGCGGTAGCGGCAGCGGCACCGGGTCGCCGCCCAGCCGGGCGAAGGCCTCGAACAGGGTCGGCGCCGCCACGTCCAGCCCGATCACCCCCGGCAGCGCGGCCCCATCGGCGCGGCCGAACCAGACCGATGACATGGGCGCCGTCGAAGCCCACCGCCCAGGCGTCGCGATGGCCATAGCTGGTGCCGGTCTTGAAGGCGATCCGCCCCGGCGCGGCATTGACCGGCGCCGGCACCCCCAGCAGGATGTCGGCCACCTGCCATGCCGCATTCGGCGCCAACAGTTGCGCCCCACGGGCCGGCGGTGCCGCGGGATCGGCGCTCAGCGGCCGGGCGACCCCGCCATGGGCGATCCCGGCATAGAGCGTCACCAGATCCTCCAGCGTCACCCCGACACCGCCAAGGGCGATGGCCAGTCCCGGCGCCCGACCAGGTGGCAGTTCCGGCGTCACCCCGGCCCGGCGCATCCGGGCGACCAGCTGCGCCGGGCCGACCGCGTCCAGCAGCGCCACCGCCGGCAAGTTCCGGCTTTGCTGCAGCGCCGCGCGGACCGTCATCGTGCCGACGAAGCGGCGGTCGAGGTTCTGCGGCGCATAGCTGCCGAAGCGCATCGGCCGGTCGTCGATCAGGCTTTCGGGATGGGCCAGACCGGCCTCGAAGGCGAGGCCATAGACCAGCGGCTTCAGGGTCGACCCCGGCGAGCGGGTGGCGCGGCTCATGTCCACGAAGCCGCCGCGGCTGGGGTCGAGCGGGATCGGCCGCCCCGGCGCGGGCGCGGATCTGGCCGCTGCGGTGGTCGGCGACGATCAGGGCCGCGCTGATCCCCGCCCCAGCGCCCGGGCATTGGCGCGCAGCAGAATCCGACGCGCGCCTGCAGCCCGGCATCCAGCGTGGTGCGATGCACCCCCTGCCCCGGCGCCGCCGCGACCAGCCGGTCGGCCAGATGCGCGGCCCGGCGTCGGGACGTCCGGCGCAGGGCGAGCACCGTCGCGCCGGGCGGCCGCAGCCCTGTCGGGCAGCACCCCCGCCGCGGCGCTGCGGGCCAGCACCCAGTCCCAGGCCGGCGCGGCGGCATCGCGTCGCGGTCGGGGCGGCGCGCCTCGGGCGACTGGGGCAGCGCCACCAGCGGCGCGGCCTCGGCCGGGGTCAGGCGGCGCGGCTCCTTCCCGAACCACGCGAGGAGAGCGGCGCGCGGACGCCCTCGATATTGCCGCCGAAGGGCGCCAGCGTCAGGTAGAGGCCAAGGATCGCGTCCTTGTCCGAGCCGGCGCTCCAGCGCCAGCGCGGGCGGATCTGGCGCAGCTTGGCCGCCCAGTCGCCGGTCGGCGCCCGTTCCAGCAGCCGGGCCACCTGCATGGTCAGGGTCGATCCGCCCGAGACCACGCCACCATGCACGACGGCCGCCCTGCCTGCGCCAGCGCGACAGGGATCTCGACACCGGATGGGCGCGGAAGCGGCGATCCTCGAAGGCGACCAGCTGGGCCAGATAGCCCGGATCGACCGCGTCGAGGCTGACCGGCAGGCGCCACTTGCCCTCGACCGTATAGGCGCGGAGCAAGACGCCGTCCCGGTCCAGCACGGTGACCGAGGTCGCCGGCGCCAGTGGCGGCAGCACGGTGCGCGCGACCCAGCGGTCGGCGCGACGAGGCCGGCCACCAGCGCAGCGGCCGCCGCCAGCCAACATCCCCAGACCAGCCCAGCCAGCGGCGGCGGGTCTGCGTCTCGGTCACGACCACCCGGCCGGCATCGCTGCGGGCGCGATAGGCCGGGCGGTACATGTCCTCGACGCTGGCGGCGGGGTGGTGGAACGTGCCCGGCGACACGGCGCGGACCATGTAGGCCAGCCGGAACGGCTTGGTGCCCTGCCAGTCCACCGCGGCGAGGAAGCGGTCGGCGCCGAACTCGGTGTGGCTCGCCACGTCATCCGCCGCGAGCCAGGCAAGCTGCCCGGTCTGCCCGGCGCGCAGCAGGTTGGGGTTGTCGATCTCCAGCCCCGCCGGCAGCGGATCGGTCACCATCAGCCGGGCCTGCAGGTCGCGTTCCGGCGTCACCGTGAGGGTAGCGACCAGCCGCGTGTTCAGCGCCACAGCCGCCGGATCGGCGGGCTGGCCGTCCAGCGTGTAATAGGCCCGGGCGATGCGATAGCCGTTGCCCTGGGCGGGCTCGGGCTGGGTCGGCACGCCGAAGGCGGTGACCACGACGGTGGTCGGCGTCGCGGCGGTGTTGGTCAGCCGCAGCGGCGTTGCCGCCAGCGCGCCCGCTTCCAGCCGCCGCATCACCGGCCCGACCGCCGGCGCCCCGTCGACGTTCAGCCCGGACTCCGAGGTGCCATCCATCAGCGCCTGCGCGGCCAGAAGGGTCCACAGGCTTTCCTGGGTCGACCGCAGCGCGCCGGGGGCGGTGACGATGCCGACCAGACCGGCGGTGTCGATGGCGCCCGTGCGCGCCTCGGCCGCCATGGTGAGGACGCCCGCCGCATCGCGCAGGCCGCTGCCGAAATCGGCGCGCCAGACCGTCTCCGGCTCGCCCGCCATCGCCCCGTCCGAGGCCAGGCGGAACATCGCGTCGGCCCGCGGCTGGTCGCCGTACCACGCCAGCGCCAGGCCCAGCTGGGCCTGGGCGAAGGGCGTGGCGAAATCCCCGGCGCGGGTATCGGCGTAATAGCGCAGATCGCCGATCGAGGCGCGGCCCTCGCGCGCCAGCACCATCAGCGCATAGGCCAGATCCTCGCCCCCCGCCTCGAAATCGCCATAAGCGTTGACGAGGTTGGCAAGGTTGGTCAGCGCCGCCTGGAAAGCCCGGTCGGGCACCGCGTGCCCCAGCGCCCGCGCGCGGGACAGGAAGTCGGTGGCATAGGCATCGAGCCAGGGCTCGCCGCCGCCGGGCTGCCACAGGCCGAAGCTGCCGGTGCCGGTCTGGTTTGCCAGCACGCCCCGGATCGCCGCCGCCACCCGGTCGTCGATGTCGCCTTCCCCGGGCTGGCCCAGCATCTCGGCCATGGCGCCGAAATAGAGAAGCGGCATCGCCCGGGACACCAGTTGCTCGGTGCAGCCGAAGGGATAGGCGTCCAGCGCCGCCAGCAGGCCCGGCACGTCGAAATCCGCCAGCGGACCGGCGGCGACGGTGGCGCTGGCGGTGCCCGGGCTGAGCCCGTCGAAGACCGCCGCATCCAGCGTCAGGGTGGCGCCGGCGGCCAGATCGAAACGGCTCTGCCGGGCCAGCACCGGGTCGTTGGCCCGGACCGGCAGGGTCAGGCGCTTGTCCAGCACCGCGCCCCCCGGCGCGGTGGTGGTGATCGTGATGCGGTCGTTCCCCACCGCGCCCGCGGTCAGCGGCACCGCGAGGGTCAGCCGCCCGGCCGCAGTCAGCTCGCCGCTCAGCGGATCGCCGTCGGGCACCAGCCCGGGCGGGGTCGCGGCGATCCGGGTGGTCACCCGGCCTTCCGGCCCGAAGGCATGGGCAAGGTCGAGGCGCAGCCGCGACCGGTCGCCGGGGGCCAGGAAGCGCGGCAGGCTGGCCTGCACCACCACCGGGTCGCGCACCAGCACGTCCGTCGCCGCCTGCCCGACGGCGCGATCGCTCCACACCACCGCCATCAGCCGCACGGTGCCGTTGAAGTCGGGCAGCGGGACCGGTGCGGTGACGCGGCCATCGGCATCGGCGGTCAGCGGGCCCGAGAACACCGCCACCAGATCCTCGGTCGGCGGCGGGGCGCGGAAACTGCCGCCCGAATCCCCGCCCGAGCGGACCTGCCCCGGCGTGCCCTGCATGCCGTCGATCAGCCGGCCATAGACGTCGCGGATCTCGGTCCCCAGCCGGCGCTGGCCGAAATAGTGCCCGTCGGGGTCGGGGGCCGTGTAGCCGGTCAGGTTCAGGATCCCCACATCGACCGCGGCGATGGTGGCGAAGGCGGTCTCGCCCGCCGCCAGCCCCTCGATCTTCAGGACCGCCGGCAGGGTAGAGCGCGGCGCGGCCTCGCCCGGCACCTCGAAGGCGGCCGCCAGACGGCGCGGACCGGGGTCGACCTTGGCCCAGGCCAGCCCGATCGCCCGGGCCGGGTTGCGCCGGGCGGGAATGTCCATGGGCCGGATCAGCGTCGCCGCCACATAGGCGCCGGGCCCCCAGCCGGCGGTGACGGGCAGGTCGACGACGGTCTCGCCCTCGGCCACCGCAAGGCTTTGGCTCGCCACCAGCCGGTCGGTCATCACGGCGACCAGCACCTGCCCCGGATTGCGTGCCTCGATCCTGAGCCGGGCGGTGTCGCCTGCGGCATAGGACGCGCGGTCGAGGCTCACGTCGAGAAAGTCGGGCGTGTCCGGGGCGCCTCCGGCCGCGTACCAGCCGGCCGAGAAGCCGAGGCTGGTGGCGATATAGCGCCCCTCGAAGCGCGGGTCGGTGGCGGCGATCTCGAACTCGTAGCGGCCCCAGCCCACCGGCAAGTCAAGCCGCGCCGGCGCGCCCCTGGTCAGGATGACGCTGCCGCTGGCAACGCGCTCGCGCCGGGTGACCGGTTCATAGGTCCAGTTGCCGTCCACCTCGTACCACAGATACGAGTTGTCCACCCGCGACAGGGTCCAGTCCAGCGGGCCGAGGTCGGCGCGCGCCAGAGCCGGGTCCAGCGCGATCAGTTCCAGCCCTGCGGTGCCGCCTTCGTCGACCGCGCCGTCGAACAGGGGCTTCACCCCGATCAGCGGCGCGGCGGGCAGCACCGGCCGGGTCAGGCTGCGTTCCACCGGGCGCCCCGACCCGTCGCTGGCGCGCAGGGTCGCGGTCATCTCGACCGGGCGGCTGACCGGGCCGAAGGGCGGCAGGGCCAGCGCGATCCGGGCGGTGCCGTCGGCGGCGGTGGTCAGGCCGGCGGGCAGCGCAAGATAGCCCGACTGGAACGGCTCGTCCTCGCGGCCGAAGACATAGCCCGGGAAGCCCGGCACCGACCGGGCAAGACCCAGGGTGACCTCGCCTTCCAGCGCCAGATCGGCGCCCGGCGCGCCGTAGAGGTAATCGGCCCGCACCGACAGCTCGGCCCCCGTGGCGGGGTCCACCGGGCCTTCGGGCAGGAACAGGTCCAGCGCCACCCGCTCGGGCACGAAATCCTCGACCAGGAAGCCCGCGGTCGCCAGCGGCGGCGCCTTGGGGTCGGTGTGGATCGCCAGCTTCCAGCCGCCCCTTGTGGCATCGGGGTCGAGCGGCAGGCTCAGCGCCCGACCGCCGGCGCCCTGATCGGGCAGGGTCAGGCGGGCATGTTCCACGCCGTCCGGGCGGGTGACGATCGCGGTCAGCGGAAGGCCGTCGATCGCGGCCACCTCGGTGGTGCGGGCCAGGATGGTGGCGAAGACCGTCTCGCCGGGGCGATAGGCGCCGCGTTCGGTGGCGACGAAGACATCCACCGGCGGCGGCGCCGGGCGGCCCACGACGCCGCGGTCGGACAGGTCGAACCCCGGCTCGCCCAGATCGAGGAAGACGAAATCCCCTGCCGTCTCGGCGGTGACCAGCGCCGCCTCGGCACCGCCCTTGCCGCGCAGCAGGCCCGGATCGAAGCGCGCATGGCCATCGGCATCGGTGGTCGCGGTGCCCAGTACCTCGTTGTTGCGCGCGAGCAGCCGCAGCTCGACCCCCGGCCGCGCCTCGGCCGAGCCGAGTGCGCGCAGGAACACATGCAGCCCGTCGGCGCCCTTCAGCGTGGCCAGGCCCAGGTCGGTGACCACGAACCACTGGGTCGGGACCGTCTCGCCCTCGTCGGGCACGGCGCCGGCCACCCGGGCGGTCAGGGCATAGAGCCCCGGCTCCAGCCCGGCGACCGCCGGGCCCAGCGGCAACGCCGTCACCACGTCGCGGTTCAGCTCGGGCGCGACGGTGCCGGTGCCGGCCCAGACCTCGACACCCAACTGGTCGGCGAGCTGTGCCTCACCATAGCCGGACAGGGCGCGACCGAAGCCGCCGTCTCGGATCACCGAGGCCACGTTGCGCTGGCCGACCCGGAACACCTTGAGCGCGACCTCGGCGACGTTGACCGAACTGACCGGGATCGCCGCATCGGGGGATTTCGGCAGAACATAGGCACGGCCGAGGAAGCGCACCGCCGGGCTGCGGTCGCGGACATAGATCTCCTGGGTGACCGAGGCCGGCAGGGTCTCGCCCGCTGCCGAGGGCAGGCCGGCGCGCAGGATGACGCCATAGCTGGCGCCATGGCTCAGGCCTTCGACGCAGATCCGGCGGTCCTTCGCCTCGACCGGGAAGCTGCCGCCCTCGATGCGGACGAAATCGGCATAGTCCACCCCGCCCGGCGCCAGGTCCTCGGAAAACTCGAAGCAGGCCCGGGGGGCGAGGGATTCGGACTCGACCTGCCGGTCGAGCAGCCGGAAGCCGTAAAGCCCCTGCAGCCGGCTCACCTCGGCATCGAGTTCCGCCCCGGGTGTGACTGCCGCCGCGAGCCGCAACGCCGACAGGGCCGGCCTTCCATAGCCGGCGGCCTCGAGCGCCGTGCCAAGGGTCCGGGCTGCGCGGCCGCGCAGGGCGTCATCGGAGGCGCGCAGATAGGCGTTCGCCGCCGCCGCCACCGCCAGCGTCCGGACCCGGTTCTGCACCTCGTAATCCTCGGACCGGACCGAGCCGGCGACATCGGCCACCGCCAGCCAGTCGGTCCCCGCATCCGCCGCGATCGCCAGCGCCTGCAGCGCGTCCAGCGCGGCCAGCGGGTTGCCATCGGCCAGCGCGACGGTGGCCCGGTCGGCCAGCCCCTGCGCGTCCAGCCCGTTCGCGGGATGCGCCGCCCCGTCCAGCGCGGCGGCGCGGGCGGCGTCCAGATACATCGACGGCAGGAAGGCAAGATCGGCGGCCCGTGTGGCAGCCAGCGCCAACGTGCCCGGCGCGGTCTCGACCATCACGGCCGACAGCGCATTGGCGAAGGGCGCCCGGTCGGTGACGCCGGATTTCAGGAAGCAGGCATTGGACTTCAGGTTGAAGGTGAAGGCGCCGCATTCGGCGGAATCGAGGCAGATGGTGCGGCACAGCTCCAGCGAGGTGCCGTAGATCGACCGGATGTCGCCGCCATAGAAGTCGGTGCCGGCCTCGGCCACCACCCGGCGCGGCGGCACCGGCCCGGCCCCGTCGGCCGCAAGCGGTGCCGCGGCCAGCAGGCCGAAAAGGACAGTCAGGGCGGGCAGGACGGGCCGGAAAGCCGCCCTTGTGCCCGACTTGCACTTACGCAGGAGGAAACGGAACGACGGCACGGGGCCGGACGGACGGCAAGGCATGCGAGGTGTCCTGTAGAGTCGAACGGGGCCTGTAACGAGGCCTGTCGGGATACGATGCCTCCACCCCGGTTCCGTCAAGCACCACGTCACCCCGGACCGCCGGACCCGCCGACGGGGACGGGCCTGTCAGGACCGAAGCCGCTGGCGGAAGCGGCCCTGCCGGCGGCCAGCGGGGTCAGAAATAGGTGATCGCCATGTCCGGCACCGCCGAACGCCACTCCTTCAGGTCGGCATGCAGCAGCGCGGCAAGGTCGTCCATGGCCATGGTCTCGTCGTGGCTCCACGGGGCGGCACGGCGCAGGCGAACGAGGATTTCGCCCAGATCCGTTATGACCGACTGATGGTGGCGGCGCAGGCGCTCATAGCTGCTCCGGTCCTTCAGCGCATAGAGCGTGGTTGCCAGGGCCGGAAGGATCAGCGCGGCCTGGTCCAGCAGGCGCTGCGGCCGGCCGGTCAGTCCGCCCAGGCCGGGCACGAACTCCGAGACCAGGTATTCCCCGAAGCGCGAGGTTGAAAGCACCAGACCGACGGCGAAGGTGATCGTCCCCAGCCGCTCGAACCGTTCGGACAGCGTCCGCGTGCGCGCCGCGGCTGCCCGATGATAGGCGATCTGACCTTCCAGCTGCGCGAAGAGATCGGCACGCGCCGCCTCGGTGTCGATCCTGTTATGGGCCAGGAGTCGCCGCCGCGAGACCGCCCTGAGAGCCTGGCCAAGGCGCCAATCCTCCTTGGCGTCCCGGGCCCGGGTGAGCATTCGCGCGACACCGAGCTGGGCGAAGCAGTCGATGAAACGGTAGGCCTCGGCCGCGCGCCGATGCATGGCGTAGCGTTCGGCCCACTTGCCGCGCCGGACCGACCAGGCCAGCAGCAGGACGAGCCCGCAGGCCAGGATGTCGACCCCGAAGCCGGCCATCCGGACCGCCGGCTGGGCCGCAAAGGAGCCGACGAACAGTCCCAGCGTGGCGATCAGAGGCAGCAGGAACCGCCAGATTCCGGCAGCCCGGAACACCGAGCCATAGCGCAGGGCAAGCCGATCGTGTCGCTCGTACTCGGGTGGAAGGGGCGGCTGGGACCCTGCCGATCCGGCCGAGGGACGCCATCCCAGAAGGATCATCTTCTCGACCACCGGCCGGATCCAGGTGAACCACGACACCGGCCGCATGGCGCGGCCGCCCCTGTCGGCCCCTTCGGCCCGCGCCGGATTCGAGCCGCCGGCACGGCCGGTTGCCGCAATCTCGGCCAGTCCCTGCCACCGGTTGCGCAGGATCAGAGCTGCGGCCTCGTCTTCCAAGGGAACCCTGGCCGCGAAGCGGTCATAGACATGGGTGGCCACGCCGGCCTCGTCATCGACAGTGATCAGGACATCGGGGTCGTCTCCGACCAGCTGGCGGAGCCCCCGCCAGGCTGCCGGCCCGGTCAGTTCGCGTCCATCTCCGCTGCCTTCGGGGCCCCAGCTGGCAATTCCGAACCCGACCGCGCGGGCTTCGTCTTCCAGCCAGCGTGGCGGCGGGCCTTCGATCCAGAACGCGCCCTCGCAGACCGCGCCGCCGACAATTGCACGGATCGCCGACAGGGCCGCGATCACCTCTGCGCCGGCGGCATCGCCCGCCGCGCCGGTGACGGCAATCTTCAGGGGATAGACCGGAGCTTCGGACAGCGGGAAATCACTCATGATTCAATGCGCGGGATCGACCGAAGGACAGGGTGAAGGACGGTCGCAAGGGTGCGCAGGGACGTGCCGTCGCGATCATTGGGAGGCAAGCCGTGCCACTTCGTCATCGATGAAGCGCGTCCAGAATGTGTCGGGACCGAGGTTGCGCGCCCGTTCCAGCGCAATGCGCGCCTTGTCGGTCTGCCCGGCCATCCGCAGCGCTTCGGCCAGGCGGGCCTCTGACGCGGCCTCGGCCGGGGCATCACTGACCGCCTTCCGGAGTAGGTCGAGCCCTTCCTGAAGGTTGCCGGTGCGGACCAGGGCCCAGCCGAGGGTTCCGGCAAGGCCGGGATCGTCGGGGAGCTCGGCCCGCGCCTGCCGCGCCAGGTTAAGGGCCACGTCGGCACTCGCGTTCATCCGGAGCATGCTGTCGGCGAGATCCGCAAGCACACGGGGATAATCGGCCACCGTCGCCCGAGCCTCGGCACCAAGCAGCAGTTCAGCATATTGCGCGCGCAGCGGATCCCCCGCTTCTGGGGGAAGCGCCGCGCTTCGGGCAACCACTGCCGCAGCTTCGGCACCGATGTCGCCGGCCGCGATGGTGCCAAGCCGGGCCAGGTCGACCGGGCGGACAGGCAGATCGAGGCGTTCCTCGCCCGTAGCGCGATCCGACACGCCGTGGCCGCGAACGGGCAGGCCGGAAGCCAGTTTGGCGTCGCCCCGGAAGTCCAGCTTCCCGTCCCGGGTGACGCTGATGCCGGCATGGAAGATCGAGCCGCCGTGCAGAACCGACGCCGTGGCCCGCCAGACGCCGGACCTTTCCGGGTCTTCCCAGACCAGAAACGGGCGCAGGAACCGCTGGGTGTCCTCGATCCGGGTGACCGGCGCATCGCGTTTCCAGGGAATGTCGTCCACATGCTCGACGATCAGGAACGGGCCGTCCCCGCCTTCGACGTGGTGGGTCAGGAACATCAGGTACTGGCCGGCGGCGGCAGCATCGGTGATGGTCAGGGCGCCGGCCGCGTTCGCCGCGTCGATCGCGCCGATCTGACCGTCAAGGGCAAAGACCCTTTGCCCGTCGATCACCAGGAAGCTGCGGATGGCAGAACCGGCACCCACGCCGAACTGCGCCTCGACCAGACGGCCATCGCGATAGAACCCCAGCGGAATCTGCCGGATGTACTGGATCGGGGTCGCCGGCAGGCCGGGCGCGGCGTTCTGGATCATGGCCAGCGTGGCGTCAAATTCCGCACCGTCCAGCACCTGCCAGACCCCCGGCAGAAGCGGCGGCCAGGCCCATCCCAGCCCGTCGACGCCGCTGTCGGTCCATTTTCCGATCTCGATACTGCGCAGCGCCCGCAGCATGTCCTGACCAGTGCCGGCCCGGCCGAGGCCGTCCCGCAGGGCCTGACCGTGCAGCACCGGGTCTGCCAGGGCCTGCGCCTGCGCCGCGATCAAAGCCGCGTCGAGCTCGGCCACGAGGGCCTCGGGCGCCGCCCCCGGCAGCGCGGCGGGTGGCGCGCCGTTCGGCCCGATCAGCTGCTCCAGTGCCTGTCGAAGCAGCCCGGCATCGTCTTGCGCACGGAACAGCATCGCCTGGTTCCGGGGCGCGGCCACCACCGTTTCGATATAGGCGTCCAGCGTGGCAAGCTCAGGCCCGGACAGGGGCGGGCTGCTGGCCGCCGCATAGGCCGCGGCATAGCGCAGCGCGTTCGCGAAGCCAGGCTGGTATTCCGGATCCAGCTGCAATGCCGCCAGGGCATGCTCCAGCGCCGCGAGATAGGCGGCGCGACGCGGCGCCGTCTCACCGAGGGCGCCATGTGCCAGGCCGGCCTTGAACATCAGCAGGGCCAGGTTGGCCTGGTTGTCCCTGACGCCCGGTGCCAGATCGACAAGCCGGCGCGCTTCGGACACGGCCTGGTCGTGCAGCGCGAACCACCTATCCCGGCCGACCTGACGGACCGGGAGACCGAGCAGCGAGACATGGGCGTAGTAGCGCAACGACAGGCCGAAATAGTCCGGTTCGCCGGTCGGCGTCAGGGTGGGGAAACCGTCCAGCACCACCCGGCCCAGGGCAAGGTAGTCCTCCGCCGCCTGTGCCGCGGCCAGACCCGAGTCTGGCCCCTGCAACAGCGCATAGAGCCGGGCTTCGGCAAGATCGGCACTCAGGGCCGCGGGACCCCGTTCACCCTGGCTGATCAGCGACCGCAGCCGGGCCCGCGCCAGTGCCCGTTCGACAGCGTCCTCGCTCGGGTCCAGGGACATCCACAGGGCATGAAGGGCCAGATGTTCGTGGGCAATCCGGTCGAAATCCGACAGCCCCAGAAGCCGCAGATCGGCCAGAAGCGCCAGCGCAGCCTCGGCATCCGCCCGGGCCTGCGGCAGGTTTCCGCTTTCAGCCGCCACGCCCGACCGCGCGATCAGCGCCTTCACAAGGTCTTCCTTGTAAAGGATGTGGCTCGGATCCTCGGCTGCCAGATCGGTGGCGAGATCGACAGCCGTCGATGACAGCTCGAAAGCGCGCAACGCGCCGGGATTGTCGCGCCGTTCAATTTTCGCCTCGGCCAGGCGAAGCTGCACCTCCCGGTGCCGGATCTGCCGGTTGTCGGCAGGCGCAAGTCTGCTCATCGCCCGATCGGCCTGCGACGCCCGCGCAACATAGGCGGCAGGCATCATCCCCTCGCGGGAGTCGAGATCGAGGGCGCTCAGCGCCGTGGCCGCGTCGATCGATGCGGCGAAGGACGCCCGGGCAATCTGCAGCGTGGTTGCCGTGCCCCCGGACGGATCGTCGGGATCGGCGTCGGCTTCGGAGCGCAGCGGATCGAGGTCCTCGAAGCCGGCCCAGAGCGCATCGGCCGCGGCGATCACGCCCGCATGGTCCCGCGACGACTGGGCGAGTCGTGACTGAATCCGCAGCAGCCGCGCCTCGTCGAGCATCGCGTCGACCGGCGCCGCTGCGGATGCTTCGATCTGGTCGGCGGCTGCCGCCGCCCAGCGGCGCGAGGCATCCGCATCCTGGACCTCGGCATAGGCGGCGGCGAGACCGAGCGCAGCGCGCAGACCGTCCCCGGACGGCAGGTCGGCGGCGCGGCCGACCTGATCGACCAGCCGGTTGGCATGGCTCAGGGCCTGGTCCTTGTAGCCGAGATCCAGCAAGGTCTCGACCGCGGCGACGTGAAACTCGATCTGCTGGCGGGCCATGCTGTCCTGATGGTCCACGGCGCCGGCCAGCGTCGAGAGGACCCGTTCGGTATCGCCGATCAGGTCGAGCTTGGATTGCGCCGGGATCGACTGGTTGCCGTCCAGCCGTTCCACCTGGTCGATCGCCAGCGCCTCGATGGCTCCGATAAAACGCGCGAAGCTCTCCTCGGCCTTGATCCGTTGGGTGTGTCCATCGAAGTAAAGCCCCCCGGCAACTAGGGCGAGCGCCGTAGTCAGGCCCAGAAGGCCCATCATCCGTCTGTTGAACCGGCGCTGAGCCGCGGTGGCGGCCCTGCTCCGCTCCTGCGCAGCCTGTTCGCTTCGTTCGAGAAACGCCTCAAGGGCGGCAAAGTCCTGGCCGTAACGGTTCGCCCACACCGGGTTCGGGCGGTCGTTGCGCCACCAGTCCGACAGGTTCGCAAGATCGAGACCGGCAAGGAGGTCGCCTTCGCCGCTGCGGAACCGCGCCTCGGCGTTCCCGAGGCGGCGCAGGGAACTGGCCGCTCGGGCTTCCTCGTTCATCCAGCCGGTGAAGCGGGACCATTGCCGGATCAGGCTCTCGTGGCTGATGTCGAGGATTGTGTCCGCGGTCAGCGGGGCCGGCGGTTCTGGCCGCAGGAAGCTTGCCGATGGCGCGCGGAAGGCCTCGACGATCGGCACCAGGTCGCCACTGGGGACGCTGATCTCCTCGGCCAGATCGCCAAGCCGGACCGCCCGGCGGGTCGCGGTCGCCACTGACGCGCCGTCGACCATGGCGCGGAACAGCTTCGGCACGATGGCCCGCTGGCCTTCGTCGAGGCCGGCCATGATCTCTTCGCCATGGGAATCGAGTGCGCCCTTGAGCCCGCCGATGACCGCGTAGTCTTCCAGCGCCAGGCGCACCGGTGCGCTGCCGGCCTGTGCCGCGCGTTGCCACATCCGGTTGAGCAGATGCTGCATCACCGGCAACTGGTCAGCCCGCCGCGACAGCGACCTGAGCTGGTCGGCCGAGGCATCCTCGCCCCAGGGTGCGAAACCGGCGAGATCATTCAGGATCTGGTTCAGCAGCGCCGGTTCGAGCTCGGCCCCCACCATCCGGGCCGGGCCGACGATGGCCAGTCGGCATTCGTCGCGTGTCATTCGCGGTGTCAGGTAGAAGCCCCGGTTGATCCTCTCGGCCAGGCCCGGGATCAGCGAGCACGCCCCGAGAAACTCGGACCGCATGGTCAGGACCACACTCACCCGCGACTGCGGCTCCTCGCTCGCCTGGATCAGGAGCTTGACGAAGGCTTCGGCGGTCTCGCGACTGTCATAGCTGGCGAAACGAAATAGCTCCTCGAACTGGTCGACGAGAACCAGAAGATGCGTGTCCGGTGGCAGATGCCCGGCGGCCATCCATTCGACCAGCGAGCGCGGCCCCCGGCGCAGGAACCATTCAAGGGCATTCAGGTCCTCCAGCTTCTCCGCTGCCAGCGAGTCCCCGCCCGACAGGTCCAGAAGCGCAGCGGCCAGGTTACGGATCGGCCGCCCGCCCGGGACCATGACGGCAAACCGCCAGTTCGAGCCGGCGGGATGGAAGCCAAGCTCGAGCCCGTCGAACAATCCGGTCTTGACCACCGAGGACTTTCCCGTCCCCGAGGACCCCAGGACTGCCAGGAACCGGGTGCGTGCAAGGCTTGCGATCATGTCCGAAATCGCGGTGTCCCGGCCAAAGAACAGGTCGGATTCGTCTCGGTTGAAGGCACGCAGGCCGGGATACGGCAGGCGCCGGGCCTCGGCGGTCATGGACGGGCGTCCATCGCCGACACGATCCGGGCCAGGTCAAACCCGCCGGAGCAGTCTATGACCTTCAGGTTCGGCTGCGACTGGTTGATATCCTCGGTCTTGGGCGGCGGCACCTTGACCAGCGCCGTCAGCTCGTGCGGCTCCGGCCGCACCGAAAGCGACTGGTTCAGGCGGCGCAGAAAACTGCGCACCCACATCACCGGCGCATTGCCGTGCAGCAGAACGATCCTGTCGCTGTCGATCAGGTTGTCCATCAGGTCCTGCTGAACCTCGCTGATCGACTCGCCGTAATAAGGCAGGGCGACGGGCACCTTCAGATCCTTCAGCGCCTGATGCAGCTGTTCCGCCCAAGGCAGGTCGCTGCGGTCGGCACCGATATAGACCATCGAGGGCGCCCGCCCCTTGCGCGGCGGCTCGCGCAGGTCTTCAAGCATCTTCAGGAGGGCGGTCTTGAACGCCTCCAGTCCGGTCGCCATCACGGTCTCTCCGGCCAGGAACGTGCGATGGGCCGGGTTGGAAACCGTCTCAAGGTCAAGCTCGGGGTGTCGCCAGGACAGGATCGGCTTGCCGGCCGCTCTGGCCGCCTGGAACTGGAAGGCGGGATAGCCCTCGGGCATGTCCGCGGGCATGCGGCCGGCGGAGCGTCCCAGCAGCTGAACGAACAGGTCGGCCGCCGCCAGATCGGCCGAGAAGGCGCTGCGGAAGTCGACGCCGCCCTGCGGGTAGTCGGCGTCTGGCAGAACCTCGATGCCGAACTGGGTCAGCGTCGCCCGCACCTGCGCCGACTCATATTCCAGATCGTCGGTGGTCTGCGCCAGCACCACCTTCTGCCGGCCGGACGGGAACGCGGGTTGCGACGACGCCGGGCCAGCGATGGGCGAGGGCGCCGGGGATTGGACCTGGACGGAAGGGGGCCGGGCGGAAGGCGCCGGGAAGGACGGGGTCTGGAAGGACAGGATTTCGGCCCGGATCTGCTTCATCCGTTCGGCCAGTTCGTCGGAAAACTTCGTCAGTCTCTGGGTATAGAGCTTCGGGTGGTGATCCGGGTCGATGGTCAGGGTGATGTGCTGATCGTCGTCATGAACCCAGAACGCTGTCCGCAGGCGTTTTTCGATCGCCGGATGCGGGCGGCCAGACATCGTCAGCGGCAGAAGCTCGACGATGAAGAGGCTGTCGCGCGGGCCGGGACGTTCGAGAAATGCCTCCAGCTCGCGAATGGTGTACTCACGTTCCTGATAGGCGGGCGAGGAGATGGCCACGAACATGGCCGACTGCCGCACTTCGTCCACCAGCGCTTCGCTGACGACCCGATTGGAGCCGAGGTTCTTGCGGTCCAGAAAGATGTTGACGCCGTCGCTGGACAATCCGCGTGTCCGCAGCAACTTTCCCAGTTCCTGGACGAAAGTCGTGACGGTCCGGCGGCGTTGGAGATTCTCCTCGTTGTCCGCATGCGCATAACTGATGAAAACGTCATTCTTGAAGCCGGGAACGTAAGACATGCTGCGACGATTCCCGTCAGTGGCCAGTCTTTGAATACCAACGCGACTTCACGCCAGTGCAGGCCATCGCGCAAGCCCGTTGCCGGTCCGCATCGGGGAGATTGCACAATTCTCGCTGAATTGGCCGGGCAAGACCGGCCCGCCGCAGGAGATGGCGCCGGACGCGAAGCGGTGCCCGACAGCGCGACCGGGACAACGGCTTGCCGGCCAGCGCCGAAGCCGCAACCTCGCTGCCCCGCTCAGGCGCAATCGCCCTCGGCGAGACGGGCAGACTTGCCGCCTCCGCCTGCACGGTTCGGCGTCAGTTCCCGAAGATCCGGTTGGCCAGATTCTGACCGGACTGCTGCCCGAAGTCGTTGAGGAAGTTCTGAATCGGCTGTGGCAAACTACCTGAAGTCTGGCTCTGGCCCTGGCTCGTATTGCTGGTCTTCTTCTGCGCAGTCGTCTGGGTCGAGGCGGTTTTCGGACGATTGGACGAGGCAGCCGCCACCGGCGCTGCTGCCTTCGGTGCCGCAAGGTAAGTCGCGAAGGTGGCTTCGGTCTGGCTGGTCAGCAACTGGAACTGAAGCGCGTTCAGGTATCCGGTCGGCGGCAACCCGTTGGTCATCTGCCACGAGGAAATGCCACTCCGCGTATTCGGGCCGACCACCCCGTCGGGCCAGCCCACATCGATCCCGCTGGCGTTCAGCCGGGCCTGCACCTCGCGCAACTTCTCGCGATCAAGGAACAGGCCCTGTTCGGTCACCTGGGTGGCCGGAGCGTTGCGGACCTCGGCGGTCACGACCAGGACGAGCGGCGCGTTCGGATCGTATTCGGCCGCGCCTGACGCCGGCACGGATCGCGACGCCGTCGCCACGGCAGGTTCCGCTGCGACCGGATCCTGGCGGGCCTCTGCCTCGAGACGTTCGATGGCCGACCGAGCAAACGGCGCATACCGGCCGTTCGGGTAGAACTCGAGGTAAATCTGGTAGTCCTCCAGATGCCCGGAGTCGCGCGCGGTCTCGAACATGAAGCGTTCGTCTTCACTGGACTGGGCCGCAGGCGCCGACCCGGCGGCGGGCTCCGCCGCCGCTATCTCGGGCTCGGGCAGGGCGGCAGTATAGAGAACCACGTCGCCGGTGAAGGACTGGTTGAACCACGGACGCTGCTGCTGTCCGGTGGCCTCGTAGACCTCACCCGTCACCCGGCTCATGATCGAGGTGATTGGCAGGTTGGGCGTTCCGATATGGCGCAGAAGCGCCTCGGTGAACGGGGAATGCTCGCCGTCGCCATCGGCGGCCACCTCTCCGGGGCTGGTCGCGAAGGCGATGCCGGTCCCGCGGCCGTTATCGGTCACGTCCATCGCGGCCAGGGCACCGGACTTGCCGATCGAACGGCTGCTGTCGCCAAGGGACCGGCTCAGCTGTTCGGCCAGCGGGTTGTCGCGGCAGGCGTCGAGAATGATGATGTTGGCACCCTTGGTGTAGCTCATCTGTCGGGTGATCATCTCGACCGGAAACGCCTCGAAGTCGATTGCCGTCTCGTCGACCATCACCGCATCGACGGGCAGCAGATAGTTCTCGCCATCCACCTGCAAGCCGTGTCCGGCATAGAAGAACAGCGACAGGTCGGCTTCCCGCGCGTGGCCGGAGAACTCCCGAACCTTGTCTGCCATTTCGTCCCGCGTGAGATCATAGCCTTCGACCGTCTCGAAGCCCAGAAGCCGCAACTTCGCCGCGATCGCCGTCGCGTCGTTGCGGGGATTGGCGAGCGGCGCGGAATGCTCGTAGGCGCCATTGCCGATCACCAGCGCGATGTTGCCCGCCAGGGCCTGAAGCGGCGCTGACGCCAGCAGGAAGACCGCCAGGGCGAAGCTGCCGGCGGTGCGGACGTGTCGAACGGAAGGCTGTCCCGCAATCATGCTTCGATCCTTCAGATTGTCGCGGCCATTGTGCCGCCCCTGTCTCTCAGGCCGGTCCGAGGTTTACGATCTCGATCCGTTGGTTCATCGGATCGGCCGGATCCGGCGAGGCGTATTCGAGCGACCCGACACCTCGTGCGGTCAAGCGCGCGGGAGCCATGCCGTAGAATCCTGACAGGTGTTCGGCCACGGTCTGAGCCCGGCGCGAGGACACCGGCAGCGATGTCGTCGGCGCAGCGGCGACGAAGGCGTGCCCGACGACTTCCAGCCGCACATCCTGCAACTCTGGCTGTTTCAAGGCAAAGGCCAGCATTCTCAGGGTCTTCATGCCCTCGACCGTCAGCCGATGGGTATCGCCATCGAACCCGACCACCAGCTGAACCTTCCGCGGCTGGCCAGTCCCCTCCATCGGTGCGGTACCGGCGGATCCGCCCTGCGGTCGCGCGACACCCCGATCGGCCGCCGAAACGGAAGCCGGAGCGGCCAGCGCGTCGATGATGTCCTGAACCGTCCGAGCCTGCGCGAATGCACCGACAGGCGCGAGGCCGGAACCGAGGACCATCAAGATTGCAGAAAGGGCGCGAAATAGGGTCATCGGGGCACCACTACTCAAGGCTGCTGGCCGAAACTCAAGGATGCTTGCACGAGAATATATCGATCAGGGCTTTACCTGAGGAAGACATCAATGCTGATTCCCGAACAAGATTAAGGGATGCAACCCATTCTGTCATCTGAGTCTTTCCGACAATCACGACGCGAGAGTCTTCACAGAGCTGTCACAAACGCCCGTCGCCGGACGATGGAAACTTACGTAGTCTCCCGGACAGGGAATTGATCCCGATTTCTCAGCACGTTAGAAACGCCCGTCGGACGCGGCCGACGGCCAGGCACAGGCAACGCGCGCGGCGTCCCTGGCCGGTCTGGAATCCCGTGATTGACAATATCGCCCGGACTGTTGTGCAGTTGAGCGAGACGAGCGTATCCTAATAGACCGAGACACGCATTGATCGCCTTCCACCTTGCCCGAAAACCCATACAACCATCGCTGAAAAAATGTCAGGTCCGATGAAGCGAAGCGCATTGGCGATGCTGGCGGCGCTTCTCACGGTTGCCCAAGCTGCGCTGGGACAGAGCGAGCGCGCCCTGAGCGTCGAGCAGATCGCACTCGCCGATACGCGGCCGTCCGAGCAGGACTTCACGATCGCCGCGACCCTGGGCAATGCCTCCGGCTCCTACCGGATCGGGGAAACGGTCGATCTCAGCATCCGGCTCGACCGCGACGCCTATCTTCTGGTGCTGAATGTCGATGAAGCCGGCGCGGTGACGCGGCTCTACCCCAATGCCTATCAGACGGAACCGCTGGTGGCAGGAGGGACCGATCTGAAGATTCCCGGGACCGGAGCCCGGATCGTGGTGGCAGGGCCGCCGGGGGTCGAGTTGATCAAGATCATCGCGTCAGAAAAGCCGGTCCCGCTGGAAGCCGCCGCGCAATTCGTTCCGGCCGGGCCTTTCGCGACCTCGCAACCCGAAACTGCCGGTCGCCTTGCCCGTGCCCTGCGTGTCGAGTCCATGGCCGGAGAGACCGCATCGCCGCCGCCCGCGATCGAACCGCCGCCGGACTCGACTCCGGTGGTTCAGGCCCCCGACGGCGAGAGCCCCGACGGCCAGAACCCGGAGCCGGGCATCGACATCGGCGCCTGGGCCGAAATGACCCTGCGGCTGGTTACGCAGGCGCAGGAGGATACCCCCGCAGCCCCGGCGCCATCCGTGCCAGCGGCCGAACCGGCCTTCGGTCTCGTCCTTGCCGCCGACCGCAATACCTACCGACCGGGGGACGCGATCGACCTGACCCTGACCGCGACCCGGCCATGCTCGGCCATTTTGCTGTCAATTCCGGCCGGCGGCGATCCGGACCTTCTGATTCCCAATGCCGGGCTTCCCGCGCTCGTCCTGCAGGCGGACGAGGAACAGGCCGTCGCAGGTGCCATCGCCGGCCCTGCTGCCGGTTCGCAGTTGCTGCTCGGCTATTGCGTGCCAACCGGCGACACCGGCGCCGCGGCGGATGCCGCCGGTCCGGAGTCTCCCGCCAGCTTCGCCGCGGCGCCGGATGGAACCCAACCGGCCGAGGCGCGCCTGACCGTGACGGTGGCCGAATGAGCCGAACCGGGGACGCCCGCCACAGCAGGGGCTCGGCGTCGGGCCGATGGCTGGCCATGGCCATCGTGGTTGCGACGGCCGCCCTGTGCGGTCCAACGGCCGCAGCCGACGCGGTTCCGGAAGAGCTGCCGGCGCTCATTCTGCCGGACGAGCTGAGCTTCCGGGCGCTCTCGGCGTCTGCAGCGGAGGTCGGGGATGCGCCGGCCCTGATCTCGCCCTGGAGCCTGGCTGCGGTGGTCGCGCTGGCGCGCGCCGGACTCGATGAACCGGCACATCGCCCGGAAGAAGCCTCCGGACTGTCGGCCTGGTTCGCCCTCTGGTTGAACACCGGCCTTTCACCGACCGACCGGGCGCGCACCCGACTGGGTGCGGACTGGGATGCAAGCACCGAAAGCCTGGACCTGGCAGCCGACGGACAGCAGGCGATCAACCACTGGGCCAGCGAGGCGACCGGGGGTCGGATCGGCGCCCTGATCGACACGCCGCTGGTCAACACCGATCTGGTCGTCACCACGGCGCTTCTGTTCAAGGATGCCTGGACGGTGCCCTTCGACCCCGACAGGTCGGAACCGGGTCCCTTCACCACCGCGGCCGGATCGGTCGTGGAAATGACCTTCATGACCGGCGCGGGCACCTATCCGCGCTGGATCCTCGACGACGCCACCGTGGTGTCGCTGGGCTTTGCGGGTGGTGGACAGGCGATCCTGATCCTTCCGGCGCCCGGCCAGACGGTGCCGCCCCCCGCGGACCCGGGCTGGGCCGGCCGCGCCCTTGCCCTGGAACAGGCTCGCCCGGTCCGGATCGCGCTGCCGAAGCTCGACCTGTCGGCCAGCCTCGACCTCGGCCAGACCATCGCCGATCTGGGGCTTGGCGACAGCCTTGCCGAGGGGATCGCCAGCCTGACCCCTTCCGCGCTCGTCCCCGGCCCGATCGTCCAGTCGGTGGCCCTGAAGGTGGATGAAGCCGGTGCCGAAGCGGCCGCCGCCACCGCCGCGACCGGCACGCGGTCGGTGCCACTCGATCCGCCGGAGACGCTTCGCTTCGACCGGCCCTTCCTGATCTTCCTTTCGGTTCCGGGCCAGCCCACCGCCATCATCGCCGCCGCGGTGCGCGGCCCCGATGCGCCGTGATCCCGGTGGCCCGGCCATGATCCCTGCTGCGCCCTGCCTTCTTGCTGTCCTTGCGGCCGTGCTGGCCGGCGCCGCGGCGCCGGCCCAGGAACGGACCGCGGGCGTACCCGTAAGCCGCGCCGCTGGATCCCAGCTGACCGGCTATCTCAAGCTTTTCGATCCCGGATCCCGGCAATGGGCCCGCATCCAGCCCGAAAACCCGGCCCTGACCGACGGCAGCATCATTGCGGTCTGTGTGGTGTCGAAACAGGCCGGCTACGTTTCGATCTGGTCGCGAACGCTGGACGGGGCCTTGCCGGTCCGGGTCTATCCCAACGACCTGACCCCCGCAGACCGGGCCACCAAGGGGGGCCGTGTCGAACCGGGCGAGGAATTGTGTATCGGTGACGGCGGCAAGGGTTACGGGTTCCGGGTCTCGCCGCCGCTCGGCGGCTCGGAGGTCTATCTGCACTGGAGCCCGGACATCGCCGGCCAGTTTGACCCGACCGAAATCCCCGTCATTCCCGACCCCGGTTCGCCTCCGGGATCGCGGTCGGCAAATCCCGGCTACAGCGCCACCGTCCTGTCGTATCGTGTCGTTGCACCCTAGGAGGGTTCATGCTGCCGCGACCGCTGCTTCCCTGCCTGATGCTTGCGCTCTGCCTTGCCGGCGAGCTTGCGGCCGAATCCTTCACCTGCATCGACGAGGGCGGCCGGACCGTGAGCCGGGTGGTGGGAGGAACCGCCATCGACCGGTCCGAAGCCCCCTACCAGGTTGCCCTCCTGATCTTCGACGGCGAGGACACCATCCTGTGCGGCGGGTCCCTGATCAGTCGCGGGCATGTCCTGACCGCGGCACACTGCGTCACCGATACCCGCGCGGACGGTTCCCTCGCGGTGGTTCCCGCCGAAGAAATCGTGGTTCTCTACAACGGCGACAACATCGATACGATGCTGGACGCCGGCCATGGCACGCTCGGCGCCGCCGTGCATGTCCATCCCGGATACCGGGACAAGGTTCCCTTTCCGGACGACATCGCCGTGATCCGGCTGGCCGAGACGCTGGATCTGCCGCAGACCTCGATCGTGACGCTGGCCTCCGCGCCGATGGAACGCGCGTTGATGGCGGATTTCACCTGCGCCCGGGTCACCGGCTATGGCAAGCGATCCGACGGAAAGACCAGCGACCAGCTGCAGGTTGCCGACCTCTACATCCGGCCGAAGCAGGACTGTCTTGAATTCTCGCCCCGCGTCAGCGACCGGATGATCTGCGCCGGATACAAGCGCGAGCCCATCAATGCCTGCAACGGCGACAGCGGCGGTCCGCTGGTGATCCGCGAGGGCCCGACCGGGTGGGTTCAGGTCGGCGTCGTCAGCTGGGGCAACAAGGATTGCACCGCCGCCGGATCTTTCGGCGTCTTCACACGGGTTTCGTCGTATATCGACTGGATCATGGAGGTGACACATTGAAGCGTGCGGCCGCCATCCTCGCGCTGGCGATCGCGGCGTGCGGGTCGTTCCATTCCGGGTCCGCCGCCGCATCCTGCCAGCCGATCCTGGACGCGGACGCGGCGCTTGCGGCCGAGGGCGGGATGCGCCTGGACGCCCTCATGGCCGCCAACGATGCCGCAGAAGCCGCCGGATGCAGCGCGGACGAACGCCAGCAGATCGCGCGCTGGCTGGCTTTGGGGATGCTGTACAAGGCCTCGCAGGAAAGCGCGGACTATGCCGAGGCAGAGCCGATCCTCGATCAGGCACTCGCGATCGCGACGCCTTGGCAGGTGCTGGCCGCGGCCGGCGACGCCGCACGGGCGCGGCGGGACTTCGCCCGCGCCGCCGAACGCTATCAGCTCGCCTTGCAGGACGTGATCCTTTTGTCCGATCCCGCCTCCGCCTACTGGGATCTGCCCCCCGACGAGGCTACCGTCCGCGATCTCCGCCGCAAGACCGACGAGATGCGCCTTGTCTCGAGTTCCTTCGTCTCGATCCCCGGACGCCCGGCCTGCCAGATCCAGAGCCTCGGGATGTGGGCCGCCGAGATCGTCGCGCCGATCCGCTTCGTCACCGACGAGGTGAGCTTCACCGAAGCCGGGGCCGAGGCCGCGGACGAGCTCTATGCCTGCCTGTCGTCGCTCGATCCGGCCGAGATCGTCTCGGTCACCGTCATCGGCCATACCGACGAGCGCGGGGAGGCCGAGTACAACCGCGACCTTTCGAACCGCCGGGCGCAGGCGGTGAAGGCGCATCTAGAATCCCGCGGCCTGCAAATCCCGCTCAAGGTCGAGGGCCGGGGTGAGAGTGAGCTGTTCCAGCCCGACAGCGCCGTGGCCTATACCCAAGAGGAACTCTGGCAGATGAGCCGCCGCGTCGAGGTCGACGTCGTGCGGACCGGAGACTGACGGATGGCCGGGGTCGGCAGCACCGGTCTCGCCGCACTGGCCGGGGTCCTTGCCCTTGCGCCGGCAGGGCCGGTCGGGGCGGCGAATTTCGCGCTCGTGGTCGGGATCGACGACTATGCCCACCAGCCCGATCTGGGTGGCGCCGTCAACGATGCCCGTCTGATCGCCTCGGCGCTTCGGCGCTTCGGCGTGAGCCGCATGGACGTCCTGCTGGACGGCGCCGCCGACCGCGCCGCACTGGAGACCGCGTGGAACAGCCTGCTGGATGGCGCAGCGTCCGGCGACACGATCATCTTCACCTATTCCGGTCACGGCGCCCAGTGGCCGGACGACAGCGGCGACGAGGCCACGGCGGGCCAGCCCGACGACCGCGTGGACGAGATGCTGGTGCTGCCGGGATTCGACGCGCAATCCCCGGCGGGCCGCGAAGAGATGATCCTCGACGATGAACTCAACCAGTGGTTCACCCGGGCCCGGGACAGGCAGGTCATGGTCGTCTTCGTGGCTGACAGCTGCTATTCCGGGACCGTCACGCGCGGCGGCCGTGCCCGGGTGCTTCCCGAACTGGTTGCCCTTGCCGACAGTTCCCGGCGCCGCCCCGGACCGCGGGTTCCCGAAAACGACGAGGACACCCTCGAGAACCTCGTCTTCATGGCCGGCGCCCGCGAGGCCGAAGTCGTGATCGAGGTCGAGATCGAGGGCCGGTCCCACGGTGCGCTCAGCTATGCCTTCTCGCGCAGCCTTGCCATGAACGGCGATGCGAACGGGGACGGGGCCCTCAGCCGCGGCGAGCTGGCCGTCTTCATCCCGCGCACGGCGAAGAGTTTCAACGGCGCGCGCTATCTGCCGGAACTGGTGGCGCGGGCGGGTCCCGACGTTCAGGTGCTGCGACCGGACCCCGCCGCGGCGAGCGCAGCTGCCGCCCGACCCGAGGAAGACGCGGCAAGCCCGGCCGCAGCCGACGCCATCGATTTCGACCGGGTCCAGCTTGCCGCGGCGCCCGGAACCTACTGGGACCGGCGCACGGGCAACATCATCGACCCCAGCGGCGAGGTTCTGGGCTATGGCCTGCCCGAGGACGCGCTCGGCTCGGTCAACGACAAGTTCGCAACCCTTGCTCTCGCCCGCGAGGGACTGGTCCGCAAAGGCTTCGACATGGGCCTCGTGGTCGACGGACAGCCCTGGCACCGCGAGCTTGTCGGCGGCCAGGGTTTCGAGATTGCGGTCGGCCCCCTGCCCTTCCCCTATCTGACCGTCTTCAATCTCGCGAACAATGGTCAGGTCCAGGCGATCTTTCCCATCGACGCGAAGGAAAGCGGCCCCATGCCCGAAGGCGGGATCCAGCGCTTCGCAGCCGAGGTCCAGCCCCCGTTCGGTGCCGACGAAATCGTCGCCATATCGACGGCGACACCGCCGTCCGACCTGCGCGATGCCCTGCGCTATCTGCTGCCGTCGTCCGAGCTTCTGCCGATCCTGTCGCGGCTGCTGGCCGGCGATTCGGTTGCCTTCGCCCATCAGAGTCTGGTCACGAGGGAGAAATGACATGCGCATCCTGAGTGCCGCCATCCTGCTCGGGCTGGTCCCCTGCGCTGCTCCGGCCGAAGATCGCGCCCTGCTGATCGGCATCGGCGCCTATGCAGCCCAGCAGCGCCTGGACGGACCACCGAATGACCTTGCCACGATGCAGGCCCTTGCCACCGGGAAGATGGGCTTCGCGGCCGGCAACGTCCTGGTCCTGTCGGACACCGAAGCGACCCGGAGCGGCGTCCTGTCGGCGTTCAGGTCATGGCTTGTCGACGGCACGGCACCGGGAGACAAGGTGCTTGTCTATTTTTCCGGGCATGGCACCCAGATCGCCGACCGGAACGGGGACGAAATCGACGACGGGATGGACGAGGCGCTGGTCATGGTCGGCTACGGTCCCGACGCCCCTGAGGAACTGGTAAGCGATGACGACATCCGGGCGGTGCTCGACCAGCTGGCCGACAGGAACGTGACCCTCGTGATCGACGCCTGCCATTCGGGAACGATCTCGCGGGCCGGGGTTTCGTCGGAGCCGGTGCCGAAGCCGCGGTTCGTGCCACCGCTGGACGGGCAGAGCCGGTCGGCATCCCGGGACGCCGCCGGCGATGGGCGGCAGCGGCTCGAAGACAGCGGTGTCCACGAAACCGGAACGGCCGCCCGCAACCACGAAGTCTGGACGGCCGCGGCCGCCGAGCAGGTCGCCTACGAGACCTCTTTCGGCGGCGTGCCGCACGGCGTCTTCACCAAGGCGTTTCACGACGCGATCTCGGGACAGTCGGACAGCGGCAGCCGCGAGCAAGTCCTTGCCATGGTCCGCGAATCCTCCGACGAATTCTGCGCCGGCTGGGACGGATGCTCCAGCCTGACACCGGAACTGACGGCCCCGCCCCTGACCCGGGCCCTTGCCATCGTCGACTGGCCCGAGGACACCGGCGAAACCGGAAGGCCGCCCCTTGCCGCCGAGACGATGCTGGGATCCCTCGCTGGCGGCCGCGCCGATGTGAGCCTTGCCATGGTGCCCTACGAAACCGGCGTTTCCGGCCCGGTCCATGCCGGGCAGACCGTGGCGTTCGAGGTCACATCGACCCGGGAGGGCGAGCTTCTGCTGTTCGATCTCCGCGACGGGGGGCTGGTCCACCAGCTCTACCCGAGCGACGCGATTGCCAAGCGCACCCCGCTCGCCGCCGGCGAGCTGATGCGCCTGCCGGACGCCTACCACAAGGCGCGCTTCCGCATTCCCGCAGGCCAGGGCATCCTCGTGGCCCTCGTCGTCAATGACAGGGGGGTGGTCGACAGGCTGTCCGAACAAAACCGGGACATGCGTCCGATCGCCGATCCGATGGCCTTCTTCGGGGACCTCATGGCGCAGGTGAACGGGGTCTGGCACGGTGACAGCGAGAACCGGAAGATCTCGTTCGGCATGGCGGCACTGCCCTATGACGTCAACTAGACGGCGGCCCCCGGACCCGGAGCGGCAGCCGTTGCCCCCGTTGCCCGCGTTGCCCGCGTTGATCCCGCCGCGGCATCTGCCCTTGGCCCCGGTGCCCGGCGAGACGCCGCGATGAGGCGTCTGCTGGCCCTGTCCGGTGGCGGCGTCCGCGGGATCATCGAGATCGCCTTTCTGGAGACCGTGGAACAGGTCTATCAGGCCCGTCGCGGACCCGAGACCCGTCTGAGCGACGTCTTCGACCTGATCGGCGGCACATCGACCGGGTCGCTGATAGCCGCGGGGCTCGCCCTCGGCAAGCCGGTGTCCATGATCCGGGAGTTCTACCTCGACCGGGCCGTCCGGTTCTTCCGCAGCGGCCGGCGCTGGACCTTCGGCCTCGCGCCGATCTTCGATGCCGCTGCGCTGGAAGCCGAGATCCGGACCGAAATCGGCGATGTCCGCCTGGGCGACCCGGCACTGCGCACCTATCTCGCGATCCTGATGAAGCGGCTCGACACCGGCAGCCCATGGATCGTGTCGAACATCCCGACCGCGCCCTATTACGACGATGCTCCCGACGGCCGGTATGTCGGCAACCGCCACTACGAAGTCGCCCGCCTGCTCCGGGCCTCGACCGCCGCGCCGACCCTGTTCCAGCAGGAGACCATCAAGATCGCCGAAGGCATGCTGCCCGGCGTCTTCGTCGATGGCGGCATCAGCCCCTACAACAACCCCGCGCTGGCGGTCCTGATGCTGGCGCGGATGCGGGCATTCGGCCTCGCGTGGCCCACCGGTGTCGACGAACTGTTCATCCTGTCCATCGGCACCGGCCGGTATCGCATCAAGGTCCCGCCCGACCAGGCAGCGCGGGCCCGCCCGCTTCGCCTCGCCGTCACATCGCTCATGGGCCTGATGGTGGACAATGCGCATCTGTCCACCCTGCTGTTCGAATGGGCCGGGAAGCCCCTCGTGCCGACCCGCCACAACAGCGAGATCGGCAGCCTTGACGGCGACACCCTGTTCGACGTGCCGCTGTTCTCGTATCTCGGGCTTGACGTGCCGTTCGACGGGACAGCCCTTGCCGAACACGGGATCACCGTGCCGGAGAGCGACCTGAAGAGGTTCCAGAGGCTGGACGACCCTGGTCTGATCCGGCCGCTCTACGATATCGCCCGCGCCTATTGTGCGGCCGTCTACGACTTGCACCGGCTGTTGCCGTGAAACCGGAGTGTCCATGGAATACGGAACCTCGCCGTTCATTCCGCCGCGTCTGACCCTGCGGGTCGCCATCACCGGTCACCGGCCGAACCGACTGCAGGATGCCGACCCCGCCCTGTTGTACCAGCGCACGCGCGAGGTTCTGGCGAGCCTTGCCATGCTGACCGAGCGACTGCAGGACGCCAATGACCTGAAGGCACCCGAAGCGCCCTATGCCTCGGGTGTGCGGCCCGCCTTGCGCTTCACGACAGCCCTGGCCGCCGGAGCGGACACGATCGCGGCGACCGCGGCCGCCGACCTCGGCTTTGCGCTGAACCTGATCCTGCCGTTCCCGCGCGAGACCTATATCCTCAAGCAGCATTGGACGCCGGAGCAGGTGGCTGCCTTCGACCGGCTCTGGCAGCACGACCCGGACAGCACCGCGCGCCTGGAACTCGTTCCCGGCGCGGCGGACCCGGACGAGGGCGCCTATCGCGCCGCCGGGCAGTTGATGCTGGCACATTGCGACATCCTTCTGGCGATCTGGGACGGAGGACCTGCCGCCGGGATCGGCGGCACGGCCGAGGTCGTGGGCGAAGCCCTGCGGGCCGGCATCCCGGTGGTCCGGATCGCACCGGATGGCACGCGGTTCCTTTCCGCGCCCTTCGCGCTGGACATCGAGCTGCCGGAGACCTGGTTGCCGCTGGCGCCGGGAACCGACCCTGCGGCCATGGATCTGGCGCTTGAGACCCGGGTGGCACCGCTGCTGCGCTTCCCGGAAGACGACCCCGGCCATGGCGAGGATCCGGGACATGCGCCGGTCGTCTCGGCGCTTCGCCGGTTGCACGGCTTCCAGAAGGAACGGACGCGCACCGGCTCTCGTGCCTGCGGCTTCAACCTCCTGAAATGGATTTTCGCCGGTGGCGCGTGGTACTGGTGTTGGGTGGATTACACCGCGCCAGCCGAGGCGGCCACCAGGCAGTGGTCGGGTATTCGCCATGCGGCGGCTGAGATCGGCGGCCCGCAACTGGCCGACGAGATCGGTCGCAGCCTTCAAGCCCGCTGCCTCGCCGCGGACAACCTGGCGCTGCACTACTCCAGCCTGTACCGGACCGCCTTCATCAGCAATTACGGTCTGGCCGCGCTGGCCGTGATCCTGGGATTGTTGATCGTGCCGGCCGCAATCGCCGTGAACGCCCACAGCCTCATGTTGACGAAGGCCATTCTGGTGTTATTCGAGCTGCTCTGTATCGGCGTCGTCCTCGGGACGACACGGCGCGCCAAACGCCGGCGCTGGCATGAGCGATGGCTGGATTACCGGAGCCTCGCGGAGGCGCTTCGCCCGGTCCGACTGGCCCTGCTGACAGGCGGTTCTCCGGTGCGCCACGGTGAAGTCTCCGCGACGACCCCGGGAGAGGCCTGGGTAGCCTGGTACGCGCGCAGCGCCCTGCGCGAGATCCCCCCGCCCACGGCCAGGATCGGCCGGGACCAGCTCGTCAAGGTCATCGACACCGCGATCCGCTACGAGATCGACCCGCAGATTGCCTATCACCGGGCAAACGCCGAGACATCGGAACGGCTGAACGAGGGGATGGAGCGGGTGGCCATCCGGCTTCTGTTCATGACTCTGGTCTTCGGTGGCGCTTTCCTTGTGAGTTGGCTGTTCTATCTCTTCGACCACAATGCCGCCCCGCCCAAAGCTCCCGCAGGCGTTGGTCACGATGTGGCTGAGCACTGGGCCAAGCTCTGCGTCAAGCCAGTGGTGACCTACTTTGGCGGCGTTCTGCCGATCTGCGGGGCGGCCCTGTTCGGGATCCGCGCCACCGGGGATTTCCGCATGGCCGAGAAACAGTCGCGGCGCATGGTGCGCGAATTGGTCGGGCTGCGAAAATCTCTGATCCGCCAGCGGGATTCGGTTCAGCGCGCGGTGCTGCGCCGCACCCTTTCCGACCTGAGCCGTACCCTGGCCGATGACGTCCGGCTCTGGAGCGTGCTCTACAGCGAACGCGCCGTCGAACCCGGGTTCTGACCGCGGGGCCCCGGCAGACGGAAGCTGCTCGCCGGCACACCCGGATCGGCGGGGCGGCCCGAGCCACGCCTGCGCACCGCGCCGCCGCACCGGGGGAGCCGCAAAAGTCTTCCGAAGACTTTTGCCAAAAGCCTTTGCAAGGCTTTTGCGCCCCGGCTGAAGGCGCCCGGCCCGGTCAGGCGGCCCTGAGCCCCAGAATGCGCCGGGCTTCGGCCGGGGTGGCGACGGGACGGCCATACTTGGCGCAGAGATCCGCGGCCCTGGCAATCAGCGCCGCGTTTGACGGCGCCAGCCGGTCACGGTCGAAGCGCACATTGTCCTCGAGCCCGGCGCGGGTGTGTCCGCCGGCCGCGATCGCCCATTCGTTGACGGTGAACTGCGCCGGGCCGATGCCCGCGGCGCACCATTCCGCGTCCGGGGCGCGCCTCTTCATCACCTCGACATAAAGGTCGAAGATCTCCCTGTCGGCGGGCATGGCGTTCTTCACGCCCATCACGAACTGGACATAGAGCCGGCCGTAGAGCCGCCCTTCGCCATGCATCCGGATCGCCTGCAGGATGTGGCTCAGATCGAAGGCCTCGACCTCGGGCGTGATCTCATACTTCACCATCTCGGAGGCCAGCCAGTCGACCAGATCCGGCGGGTTCTCGTAGACCCGGGTCGGAAAGTTGTTCGACCCCACCGACAGCGAGGCCATGTCGGGCTTCAGCGACAGCATGCCGCCCCGGGTCTGGCCGGCGCCCGAGCGGCCGCCGGTCGAGAACTGCACGATGATGCCGGGGCAGTGCCGTTCCAGGCCCTCCTTCAGCAGGGCGAAGCGGTCCGGGTCGCTGGTCGGGCTGCCGTCATCGGCGCGGACATGGCAATGGATGATGCTGGCGCCGGCCTCGAAGGCTTCGTGGCTCGAGTCCACCTGCTCGGCGATCGAGATCGGCACCGCCGGATTGTTGGCCTTGGTGGGCAGCGACCCGGTGATCGCACAACACAGGATGCAGGGTTTGGACATCGGGGGTCTCCTCCGGTCGCAAGGTGATCGCGCCCCGGGCCGTCAGGGTCCGGGGTCGGTGGCCGCACAGCGGCGGGCCGAGCGGTACGGCGGGGCTCAGACGTCGAAGAAGACCGTCTCGGCCTCGCCCTGGATGCGGATGTCGAAGCGGTAGACGACCTTACCGTCGCGCTCGCCCCGTTTGGCGATCAGGGTCTGCCGGCGGCGTTCCCATTCGATCAGGTTGATCACCGGGTCGGCGGCGTTGGCGGCCTCCTCGTCCGAGAAGTAGAGCCGGGTGTTCAGCCCGATGTTGATGCCCCGCGCCACGATCCAGAGGGTGATGTGCGGTGCCATCATCCGGCCGTTCCGCCCCGTCACCGGGCCCGGCTTCACCGTGTCGAAGCCCCATTCGCCGGTCTCGAAATCGGTGATCACCCGGCCCCAGCCGTGGAAGCCGTCCTCGACCGGGCCGCCGCCCTCGGGATGGGCGTAGTGGCCGGCGGCATTGGCCTGCCAGGCTTCCAGCAGCACGTCCTTGATCGGGCTGCCGGTGCCGTCGATCACCACGCCCTCGACCCGGATCCGCTCGCCCTGTGCCTGCGGCCCGGCGATATCCCAGCCCAGCTCCCGCTTGTAGATGTCGAAGCCCGCCGCCCCCGGCGCGAGGCCGATATGGACGTAGGGACCGGCCGTCTGCGACGGGGATTCCTTCAGATAGTCCAGCTCCTGCGGCATCGGTCAGTTCCCTTCCAGACGGTTCTCGAACAGCGTGGAGCGGCGGCCGCGCAGCACGATGTCGAACTTGTAGGCGATGGAGTCGAGCGGGATGGTGGCGTTCAGGTCCAGCTTCGCGGTCAGCTGCTCGATGGCGCGCGGATCGGGGATGGTCTTGACGATGGGGCAGAGCGGGATCAGCGGGTCGCCCTCGAAATAGAGCTGGGTGATCAGCCGCTGCACGAAGCCGGTGCCGAAGACCGAGACATGGATATGCGCCGGGCGCCAGTTGTTCACCCAGTTGCGCCACGGGTAGGCGCCGGGCTTGACGGTCCGGAAGTAGTAGTAACCCTCGGCATCGGTCAGGGTCCGGCCGCAGCCGCCGAAATTCGGGTCGATCGGCGCCAGATAGGTGTCCTTCTTGTGGCGATAGCGCCCGCCCGCGTTGGCCTGCCAGACTTCCACAAGGGTATTCGGCACCGGGCGGGCGTTCTCGTCCAGCACCCGGCCATGGACGATGATCCGCTCGCCGATCGCGGCTTCGCCGGTCTTGGCGTAGTTGTGGATCAGGTCCCGGTCCAGCGGATCGATGTCATTGTGGCCGAAGACCGGGCCGGTGACCTCGCTTTTCGAGTTCTGCAGGCTGATCAGCGCATAACGCGGCGACCGCGCGACCGAGGTCTTGTAGTCGGGCGTCAGCGCCGGCGGATGCCAGGTCCGGTCGCGCTGGTAGAATTCTGCGGGGGTCATTGCTTGTCCTCCTCCGGGGCCGTGTTGCCGGCCCGGTCCTGATCCATCTCGCGATAGGTCTCCCGGGCGAGCTTGATGGCGTGGTTGGCGCGCGGCACGCCGGCATAGATGGCGACGTGCTGGAAGGCTTCCAGCACGTCCGCGCGGCTGGCGCCGGTGCGGCCGGTGGCACGGATGTGCATAGGGATCTCCTCGAAGTTCCCCAGCGCCGCCAGCAGCGCCAGGGTCAGCATCGAGCGTTCGCGCGGGCTGATCCGGTCCGAGGCCCAGACCGTACCCCAGGCCGCTTCGGTGATCAGGGTCTGGAACGGCGCGTCGAATTCGGTCTTGGCGGCCTCGGCGCGGTCCACGTGGTCATCGCCAAGGACGCCGCGGCGTACCTGCATGCCGGTCTCGTATCGCTCAGACATCGGTGGTTTCCTTCAGGAACGCGGACAGGATCGCGGCGTGGGCCGCGGGCGTCTCGACGCAGGGCAGGTGGCCGGCGCCGTCGATCTCGACGAAGCGGGCGCCGGGGATCAGCGCGGCGGTGGCGCGGACGATTTCGCTGGGCGAGGCGCCGTCGGCCGAGCCGCCGA
The DNA here is from genome assembly GCA_044221805.1 of Meridianimarinicoccus sp. GTDB lineage: Bacteria > Pseudomonadota > Alphaproteobacteria > Rhodobacterales > Rhodobacteraceae > Meridianimarinicoccus. Next base: position 33,988 of record JBGAOK010000004.1, on the reverse strand, counting down.
TCGCCAGCGCCGGCAGCCGCAGGCCCGCGGTCGAGGCGGTCAGGTCGGCCCCGGCCAGCGCGGCGCAGCAGCCGATGTAGCCTGCGCGGGGCGTGCCGGTCAGCATCGCGCGCCACGGCGCCACGGCGCCCGAGGCGCGAAAGGCGGGCCCGAACCAGCGGTCCAGGATCGGCTCGGCCACCGCAGCGATGCCGCCGGCCTCGACCGAAGCGATCCGGTCCTGCCACATCCCGGGCGTGCCCATTCGCGCCGCGGTGTTCGACAGCACCAGCGCACCGACCTGATCGGGCCGGCGGGCGGCCAGCCCCTGGGCGATCATGCCGCCAAGGGACACTCCGACAAAGACCGCGCCCCGGACGCGCAGATGATCGAGCAGCGCCTCGGCATCGCCGACCAGATCGTCCAGCCCGTAGGGCGGTGGCGGCACCGTGCTTTGCCCATGGCCGCGGGTGTCGAAGCGGATCAGCCGCAGCCCGCCGGGCAGCAGCGGCAGCACGGCGTCCCAAAGCGTCAGGTCGGTCCCCAGCGAATTGGCGAAGGCCACCGGGCGGCCGTCGGGATCGCCGTCCTCGCGCCAGTGGATCCGCACGCCGGGCAGGTCGAGCATCGGCATCAGTAGGGCAGCCCCACATAGCTTTCGGCCAGCACCCGCTGGGCGGCGGCGTTGTCGCGCAGCAGCGCAAGCTCGGCGCGCTGCATCCGCAGGTCGAATTCGTTCTGATGGGGGAAGCGGTGCAGCAGGTTGGTCATCGACCACGAGAAGCGTTCCGCCTGCCAGATCCGGGCCAGCGCCTTCTGCGAATAGCCGTCCAGCCCGGCGCGGTCGCCGTCGTGATAGAACTGCACCAGCCCGCGATACAGGTAGTTGACGTCCGAGGCCGCGGTGTTCAGCCCCTTGGCGCCGGTCGGCGGCACGATATGGGCGGCGTCGCCGCACAGGAACAGCCGGCCCCACTGCATCGGCTCGGTCACGAAGGACCGGAGCGGCGCGATCGACTTCTCGATCGACGGGCCGGTCACCACGGCCTCGGCCACCTCGGCAGGCAGCCGTCGGCGCAGTTCGTCCCAGAAGGCCTGGTCGGTCCAGTCCTGCACATGGTCGCTGAGCGCGCACTGGATGTAGTAGCGGCTGAGCTTCGCATGCCGCATGGAGCAGAGCGCGAAGCCGCGGTCCGAGCTGGAATAGATCAGCTCGTGATGGACCGGGGGCGTTTCCGACAGGATGCCCAGCCAGCCGAAGGGATAGGTCTTCTCGTATTCCCGGCGGATATCCAGCGGGATGGTCTGGCGCGACACGCCGTGGAAGCCGTCGCAGCCGGCGACGAAATCGCAGTCGAGCCGTTCCGCCTTGCCGTTCACCCGGTAGGTGACGCAGGGCGTTGCGGTGTCGGCGCCGTCGATCTGTACGTCCTCGGCATTGAAGACGATGGTGCCCCCCGCCGCCTCGCGGACGTCATAGAGGTCGCGGGTCAGTTCGGTCTGGCCATAGACCACCACCGGCGTGCCGGTCAGCTCGGTGAAGTTGATCCCGAACATCTCCTCGCCGCTGGCGATCCGGGTGCCGTCATGGATGAAGCATTCCCGGTCCAGCCGCCCGGCGGCGCCGGCCTCGCGCATCAGTGCGACCAGCCCGGTTTCCAGGATCCCGGCGCGGATCCGGCCCAGGACATAGTCCCGGGTCTTGCGTTCCAGCACGACACTGTCGATGCCGCGCTGGTGCAGCAGTTGCGAAAGAAGCAGGCCCGATGGCCCGCCGCCGATGATCGCCACCTGTGTGCGCATTCTGTCTCCCCCCTGATGCGCAGAGGTTGATATAATCAAACGAAGATGTAAAATGATGAATAGTTCGATTTACTTTCCCAATTAGGCAATCAAATGCTCGACCGCCGGATCAAGCTGCGCCATATCGAAAGCTTCGTGGAAATCGTCCGGCAGCAGAGCCTGAAGGCGGCCGCCGAACGGCTGTTCCTGACCCAGCCGGCGATCTCGAAGACTTTGAAGGAGCTTGAGGACATGCTGGGGGCGACGCTGCTGTACCGCGACCGCGGCGGCATCGCCCTGACCCGGCAGGGCGAGGTCTTCCTGCATTTCGCCGAGATGAGCCTGGCCGCGCTGCGCCAGGGCGCCGACAGCGTCGACCAGGTCTCGCGCCGCGGCAAGACCCGGCTGAGCGTGGGCGTGCTGCCCAGCGTCGCCGCCGGGTTGATGCCGCGGGTCGCCGCCGAGTTCACCCTGACCGCGCCCGACACCACGCTCAGGATCGTGGACGGGCCGCACGATTTCCTGATCGACCGGCTGCGCGGCGGCCTGCTGGATCTGGTGATCGGCCGGCTCGGCACGCCCGAGATGCTGACCGGGCTGAGCTTCACCCAGATCTACAACGAAACCGTGGTCTTCGTGGTGCGGCCCGGGCACCCGATCCTGCAGGATCCGCAGATCGACCGGATCACCGGGTTCCAGATCCTCTATCCGCCGCAAGGGGCGGTGATCCGCCCGATCGTGGAGCGCTTCCTGATCGCCGCGGGCATCGGCGAGATTCCGAACCGGCTGGAAACCGTCTCGGGCGCCTTCGGGCGGGTCTATACCCGGATCAGCGATGCGGTCTGGATCATCTCGGGCGGCGTGGTTGCGAACGAGATCGCCGATGGCCGTCTGGTCGCCCTGCCCTTCGACACCAGCCTGACCACCGGACCGGTCGGCCTTCTGGCCCGGCCCGAGGACACGCCGACGCCCGACGTCCACCTGTTCCGCGTCGCTGTGGCGGCGGTGCTGAAGCAGCGCGGGGACGCGCCCTGATAGGTCCGCCGCCGCCGATGTCGCTCCTGCGCTGTGGGGCGCTTCAGCGCTTGCGGACGAATTCGGTGCGCAGGACCAGACCCTTGATCGTGTCGTGACGGCAGTCGATCTCGTCCTCGTTGTCCGTCAGACGGATCGAGCGGATCACCGAGCCCTGCTTCAGGGTCTGGTTGCTGCCCTTGACCTTCAGGTCCTTGATCAGGGTGACCGAGTCGCCGTCGGCCAGCACGGTCCCGGCCGAGTCGCGCACGACCCGGGCCACGGTGGTTTCGGTGGCAGCCCCTGCCGGGCGCCATTCGCCGGTGGCCTCGTCATAGACATAGTCTTCGTCGGCCATCGGGTGCTCCTCGGGCTGGATCGGTCCCGCATAGACCCTTCCGGGCGGATCCGGAAGCGGAACGTGGCCGCTTGCCGGTTCCGGGCCGGCGCCGCCCGCTCAACCGGCCCGGAAGCGATAGGCGGCCAGGCTCATGGGTTTCATCTGGATCGAGAAGCCCGGCGCGGTCGGCGGCAGGTAGGCGGCGTTCCGGATCACGCTGGGATCAAGGAAATGCTCGTGCAGGTGGTCGACATATTCGATCACCCGGCCCTCGCGGGTGCCGGCGATGCAGAGGTAGTCGATCATCGCCAGATGCTGGACATATTCGCAGAGCCCCACCCCCCCGGCATGGGGGCAGACCTTCAACCCGTGCTTTGCCGCCATCAGCAGCACCGCGAGGATCTCGTTCACCCCGCCCAGCCGGCAGGCGTCGATCTGCACCACGTCGACCGCGCCTTCCATGATGAACTGCTTGAACAGCACCCGGTTCTGGCACATCTCGCCGGTCGCCACCTGCACCGGGGCGACGCCCGCGCGGATCCGGCGGTGCCCGGCCACGTCGTCGGGGCTGGTCGGTTCCTCGATGAACCACGGGTCTGCGAAGGCCAGCTTCCTGACCCAGTCGATCGCCTGGTCGACCTCCCAGACCTGGTTGGCGTCGATCATCAGCCTGACGTCCGGGCCGACCGTGTCGCGGGCGATGGTCAGGCGGCGGATGTCGTCGGCAAGGTCGCGCCCGACTTTCATCTTGATGTGGCGGAAGCCCGCCTCCACCGCCTCGCGGCAGAGCCGGCTCAGCTTGGCGTCGTCATAGCCGAGCCAGCCGGCCGAGGTTGTGTAGCAGGGATAGCCCTCGGCCTGCAGAGTGGCGATGCGGCCGGCCTTGCCTTCGGCGGCGCGGGTCAGGAAGTCGAGCGCCCAGTCGGGCGTGATGCAGTCGGTCAGGTAGCGGAAATCGATGCAGCGCACGATCTCGGCCGGGGTCATGTCGGCGACCAGTTGCCAGACCGGCTTGCCTTCCAGCTTGGCCCACAGGTCCCAGACCGCGTTGACCACCGCGCCGGTGGCCAGATGGATCGCGCCCTTGTCCGGGCCGATCCAGCGCAGCTGGCTGTCGCCGGTGACGTTGCGCCAGAACCGGCCCATGTCCGCCGCGATCCAGCCCATGTCCAGCCCCACCACCAGCGGGCGCAGCGCCTCGATCGCGCTGATGCAGATCTCGTTGCCGCGGCCGATGGTGAAGGTCAGGCCATGGCCTTCGTGGGGACCGTCGGTTTCGAGGATCACATAGGCCGCGGAATAGTCCGGGTCGGGGTTCATCGCGTCCGATCCGTCCAGCGACAGGCTGGTCGGAAAGCGCACGTCGAGGCTGCGCAGGCCGGTGATGCGGGTCATGCGCGCACGACCTTCTGGGTCTGCACGCCCAGCCCGTCGATGCCCAGGCGGATGGTCTCGCCGCCCTTCAGATAGCGCGGCGGCTTCTGGCCGAGCCCGACCCCCGGCGGCGTGCCGGTCGAGATCACGTCGCCGGGCTGCAGCGACAGGAAGCGCGATAGATAGGCGATGATCGCCGGCACCCGGAAGATCATCGTGGCGGTGCTGCCCGACTGGAAGCGGTGCCCCTCGACTTCGAGCCACATGGCCAGAGAGTCGATGTCGCCGGCCTCGTCCGGGGTCACCAGCCACGGCCCGATCGGCCCGAAGGTGTCGCAGCCCTTGCCCTTGTCCCAGGTGCCGCCGCGCTCCAGCTGCCATTCCCGTTCCGAGACGTCATTGATCACGCAGTATCCGGCCACGTGGGACAGGGCATCGCCTTCCGCGATGTAGCGGCCACCCTGGCCGATCACCACGCCCAGCTCGACCTCCCAGTCGGTCTTGCTCGATCCGCGCGGGATCTCGATATCGTCGTCGGGGCCGCAGATGGCGCTGGTCCACTTGGCGAAGACCACCGGCTCGGCCGGCACCGGCAGCCCGGATTCGGCGGCGTGGTCGGCATAGTTCAGGCCGATGCAGATGAACTTGCCGACCTGCCCGACACAGGCGCCGATCCGCGGGCTTCCGGGGACCGCGGGCAGGCTGTCGGGGTCCAGCGCGGCCAGCCGGGCCAGGCTGTCGGGCAGCAGCGCCGCGCCGGCAATGTCCGGGACATGGCCCGAGAGGTCGCGCATCACGCCCCGGCCATCGATCAGGCCCGGGCGTTCCTGGCCCTTCGGGCCGTGGCGGAGCAGTCGCATTCTGGTCATTCCGGCAGCTTCCCCGGCCGGCGGCCGGGGCGTCGCGCAAGGGCGACTGGGGTTCAGCAAGGAAGGTCAGGACCGGGCGGCGGGGGCCTATGGCCTAACCCCCGCCGCCCGCACCGCACCGCTCAATCGTAGAGAACGGCGGCGATCTCGGGGTTGTTGATGCTGGTCTTGTCGTACCAGAAGAAACCGGTGTCGATCTGCGGCGGCACCTGTTCGCCCTTGGCGGCGGCCACGGCGGCCTTCACCGTCTCGTAGCCGATGCCGACCGGGTTCTGGGTGATCGCGCCCGCCATCTTGCCGGACCGGATCGCGTCCTTCTGGGCGGCGCCGCTGTCATAGCCGATCACCACCACCTCGGGCCGCTTCAACTCGGTCACCGCGTTGATGACGCCGATGGCCGAGCCTTCGTTGGCGCCGAACATGCCCTTCAGGTCGGGGTTGGCGGTCAGGATCGCCTTGGCGATCTCGGTCGACTGGAGCTGGTCGCCGGCACCGTACTGGATGTCGACGATCTCGATGTTCGGATACTTCGCCTTGACCTGGTTCACGAAGCCGTCGCGCCGGTCGATCCCGGTGCGCGAGGTCTGGTCATGCACCACCAGCGCCACCTTGCCCGACCCGCCGATCAGCTCGGCCATCTTGTCGGCGGCCAGCGCCGCGGCCGCGATGTTGTCGGTGGCGGCGGTGGTCACGGGAATGTCGCTGTCCACGCCCGAGTCGAAGGCGACCACCGGAATGCCGGCCGCTTGCGCCTGCTTCAGCAGCGGGATCGCCGCCTGGCTGTCCAGCGCGGCAAAGCCGATCGCGGCGGGCTTCTTCGCCAGCGCGGCGGCCAGCATGTCCATCTGCTTGTCGACCTGGGCCTCGGTATCGGGCCCCTCGAAGGTCACCTCGACGCCGAATTCCGCCGCACCCTTGTCGGCACCGGCCTTCACCGCCTGCCAGAACTGGTGCTGGAATCCTTTCGAGATCAGCGGGATGTAGATCTTGTCCTGGGCCTGGGCGAAGCCAGCCCCGGCGATCAATGCGGCGGCGCTGATGGCGCCGATGAGGGTCCGTCTTGCGATCATTGTCGTCCTCCCTTGATGTGCAAGATTTGTTGTTTCAGCCCGCCGCCTTGCCGCGGCGGAGCATGTCGAGATAGACGGCAGCGATGATGATCAGGCCGGTCACCACCGTCTGCCATTCCTGCGCCACCGACAGGATGCGCAGGCCGTTGAGCAGCACCGACATGATCAGCGCGCCGATCACCGTGCCAAGGATCGACCCGCGGCCCCCCGCCAGCGAGGTGCCGCCGATCACCACCGCGGCGATGGCATCGAGCTCGTAGCCCAGCCCCAGCGCTGGCTGCGCCGAGTTCAGCCGCGACGAGATCAGCAGCCCGGCAATGCCGCAGATCGCGCCGCCCAGGACGTAGATCGCGGTCTTCCACCAGCCGGTGTTGACACCCGACAGGCGCACCGCTTCCTCGTTCGAGCCCATGGCGAAGCAGTAGCGGCCCAGCATCGTGCGGTTCAGCACCCAGGCCATCACCACCGCGACCACGAACAGCACCAGCACCCCGTTGGGCACCGGCACCGTCGGCAGCACCAGCCCCACCAGCGAGCCCTGGGCGATGTCGGTATAGCCCGGCGTCTCGTTGAAATAGATCGGCTTGGTGCCCGACACGACCAGCGACAGGCCCTTCAGGATCAGCATCATCCCCAGCGTGGCGATGAAGGGCGGGATCCGCATCCGCGACACCAGCGTGCCCGAGACCAGCCCGCAGAACGCCCCCATGGCGATCGCCGCCGCGACGCCGACGGGCAGCGGCATGCCCCAGTAGGTCAGCACCACCCCGGCGGTCACCGCGCAGAAGGTCATCAGCGTGCCGATCGACAGGTCGATGCCGCCGGTGATGATGATCATCGTCACCGCGATCGCCAGCACGCCGTTGACCGCCGTCGCCTGCAGCACCGCGAGAATGTTTGTCGTCTGCAGGAAGTTCGGCGAGGCGACCGAGAAGAACACCAGCAGCACGATCAGGCTCGCGAAGGCCCAGAGCTTCTGGTGGGCGGCGAGGCCGCCGCGGCGGGCCGGTGCGGCTGGGGCGGAGACGTTGGCCATCAGGCGGCTCCCTCGATCATGTCTGGCCGGAGGGTCGCGAGGTGCATGATCTCCTCCTGGCTGGTCGCCGGTCCGCCCGGCAGGAACCCGGTCAGCCGCCCCTCGCACATCACCGCGATCCGGTGGGCGAGGCGCAGCACTTCCGGCAGCTCCGACGAGATGACGATGATCGCCTTGCCCTCGGCGGCGAGCGCCTGCAGCAGCCGGTAGATCTCCGCCTTCGCGCCGACGTCGATGCCGCGGGTCGGTTCGTCGAAGATCAGGATGTCGCAGTCGCGCAGCAGCCACTTGGCGATGACGACCTTCTGCTGGTTGCCGCCCGACAGCAGCCGCACCTCCTGGCGGTCGGAGGGCGTGCGGATCGCGAGGCGGCGGATGTAGTCGTTCGCCGCGGCGGCGCAGGCCGCCTCGTCCACCACACCGCCGCGGCTCAGCCGGTCGAGCGAGGCGAGCGCGATGTTCGCCCGGACGTCGAGCCCCAGCGCCACGCCGAAATGCTTGCGGTCTTCGCTGAGATAGCCAATGCCCACCCGGACCGCGTCCTGTGGCGACTCGATGGTGGCCGGACGGCCATCCACCCGGATTTCGCCCGCATCGCGCCGGTCTGCGCCGAAGATCACCCGCGCCACTTCGGTCCGGCCGGCGCCCATCAGCCCCGCGAACCCGAGGATCTCGCCCCGCCGCAGGGTGAAGCTCACGTCCCGCACCGCGCGGCCGCGGCAGAGGCCGCGTACCTCCAGCGCCACCGGCGCGTCGGCAAGATCCGGGATGCCGGCGACGCTTTCGCCAAGCTCGCGCCCGACCATCATCGCGATGATCCGCTCGATCGGGGTCTCCGCAGCCGAGACCGTCGCGACGAAGGCCCCGTCGCGCATCACCGTCACCCGGTCGGAGATCCGGCGGATCTCGTCCATCTTGTGGCTGATGTAGACGACGCCGACGCCCTCGGCCTTCAGCTGCCGGATGATCGCGTGCAGTTCCGCCGTCTCGTGCTCGTTCAGCGCCGCGGTCGGCTCGTCCATGATGAGGATGCGCGAGCGATGCGAGAGGGCCTTGGCGATCTCCACCATCTGCTGCCTCGCGACCGACAGCGTGCGGACCTCGGCCCGCGGGTCGATGGCGACGTTCAGTCCGGCGAAAAGCTCCGCCGCCTTCGCGTTCAGCGCCGCCTCGTCCAGCCGGCCGAAGCTGAGGCGCGGTTCGCGGCCGATGAAGATGTTCTGTGCGACCGTCAGGTCGTTCATCAGCGCCAGTTCCTGGTGGATCATGCCGATCCCCACCGCCTGCGCCGCCCGCGGGCCGTTCAGCGTCACCGCCTCGCCCGCCACCTCGACCGTGCCGGCGTCGGGCTGGTAGATGCCCGCGAGAATCTTCATCAGCGTCGATTTGCCCGCGCCGTTCTCGCCCATCAGCGCGTGCACCTCGCCCGACTGCAGGTCGAACTGCGCCCCCTTCAGTGCCATGACACCCGGAAAGGCCTTGGTGATCCCGGTCATGCGGACGAGTTCGGTCATACCGCCACCTCCGGCCGCATCGCCACCATGACCTTGATCTGCGCGCCGCGATCCGCCGCCAGCCCCGCAAACCGCTGCGGCAGGTCGCCGATCGGCAGCACCTCGGACACCAGCGCGCCGCCGTCGATGACGCCGTCCCGCAGCGCCGCCATCACCGCGGCGAAATCCTCTGCCGTGGCGTTGCGCGAGCCGACGAGCCGCATCTCGCGCTTGTGAAACTCCGGGTCGGCAAAGGTGATGTCGCCCGTCACGACCGAGACGAGAACATAGGTGCCGCCGTGGGCGACGTGGGAAAAGCCCGCCTGCATCGCCGCCGCGTTGCCGGTGGCGTCGAACACCACGTCGAACCCGTCCTCCGGCAGCGGATCGGCGAGTGTCAGCAGCCGGTCGAAGCCGAAGGCCGCCCCGACCGCCGACAGCCGTTCGGCCGCGGCGTCGCGCAGGTGCACCTCGCCGCCGGTGATCCGCGCGAAGAGGGCGACGCCGAGGCCGATCGGCCCGGCGCCGGTCACCAGCACCCGGTCGCCGGGCAGGATCCCGGCCCGCCGCACGGCATGCGCGCCGATCGCGAGGAACTCGACCAGCGCCGCCTCGCGCGCGCCGAGGCCCGCCGCGTCGTAGAGGTTGCCGGCCGGCACCGCGATCCGCTCGCAGAGACCACCATCGCGGTGCACCCCGAGGACACCGATCGCGACGCAGCAGTTCGGTTTGCCGCGGCGGCAGGCCCGGCATTCGCCGCAGGAGACATAGGGGTTGATGACGACGCGCTGCCCGGCGTCCCAGCCTTCCGCCGACTCCGCGACGACGCCGGAAAGCTCGTGTCCGATGACCCGCGGGTAGGCGAGGTACGGGTGGGAGCCCTCGAAGATGTGGTAGTCGGTGCCGCACAGCCCGACGGCGGCGATGTCCACGAGCACCCAGCCCGGCGGCGCATCCTGCGGGGTGGCGCGGTCCTCGACCCGGAACTCGCCTGGCCGGACGCAGACGCCACAGCGCATCATCGGTGTCACGCGAACCCTCCCCGCGCCGTTCTTATGGTTTTTCTGATTTTGTACACTGACAGGCTTGCCAGCGGGCAACAACTGTTTTTAATCGTTAAGGACAAAAAGACAGGGGGAGGGGTCGGGATGGCGCGTACGGATGCCCGCTTCCGCAGCACGCACAACGCGGTCCTCGACCTGCTCGCCGGGGCGCCGGTCGGCACGGCATTGCCGTCGGAGGCCGGCCTCGGGCGGCAGCTTGAGGTGAGCCGCACGGTGATCCGTGCCGTCATGGCCCGTCTGGAGGCGGAGGGCCTCATCGCGCGCGGAGCCCGCCGCGACCGTCACCTGCTGCGCCTGCCGGCCGGCAGCGACCGCCTGCCGGAGCGGGCCGACTCGGTGTCACTCGAGGAGCTGGAGCAGCGGTTCCTCGACTGGGTCCTGCGTTTCGACGTGCCGGCGGACACGCCGCTCAACGTCAGCGACCTTGCCCGCCGCTTCTCGGTGACGCCGCACCAGCTGCAGGAGTTTCTCGCGACGCTGAGCGCCTCCGGCCTCGTCGAGCGCCGCCCGCGCGGCGGCTGGCGGCTGCTCGGCTTCACGCCGGATTTCGCGCTGGAACTGTCGGAGCTGCGGCTGCTGCTTGAAACCCATGCGGTCCGGCAGCTGACCCTCCTGCCGCCGGATCACCCGGTCTGGCTGGAGGTGGACGCGCTGGAGAGGGCGCACCACGACCTTCTCGCCCGGATCGAGACCGACTTCCACGACTTCTCGCGGCTCGACGGCCGGTTCCACGCGACGATCACCTCGGTGGTGCGCAACCGCTTCTTCGCCCAGGTGCAGAAGGTGATCTCGCTGATCTTCCACTACCATTACCAGTGGGACAAGACCCGCGAGCGCAACCGCAACGAGGCGGCAATCAACGAGCACCTGCAGCTCATCGCCGCGATGCGGAGCGGCGATCCCGACGCGGCGGCGGAGGCTGCGCGCGCCCATCTCGCGACGTCGAAGGAGACGCTGCTGGGGTCGCTCAGGAGCCACCGGCTGGGTTGACCACCGCAGGTCAGATCGTCCCGCCGAGCGACGCCTCCAGATCCGCAAGCTCCTGCCCGCCGGCCATCATGTCCTGCAGGGCCGCGGCGTCCACGTCGCCGCGCACCGCCGTCCCGAGCGTGCGGCCGCGGTTCAGCACGGTGAAGCGGTCGCCGACGGCGAGCGCGTGCCGGACGTTGTGGGTGATGAACACGACGCCCACCCCCTGCTTCCGCACCCGGTCGATGGTGGCGAGCACGTTCGCCGTCTGCCGCACCCCGAGCGCCGAGGTCGGCTCGTCGAGGATCAGCACCTTCGCCCCGAAATAGACCGCGCGGGCGATCGCCACCGTCTGCCGCTCGCCGCCCGACAGCGTGCCGACCGCCTGATCGGCGGAGCGCAGGGGGATGCCCATCCGGTCCATCTCCGCCATGGTCACGGCATCGGCGCGGCGGAAATCCAGGGTGCGGAACGGCCATGCCCCGGTCTGCGGCTCGCGCCCCATCCAGAAGTTCCGGCTGACGCTCATCAGCGGGATCATCGCCAGATCCTGATAGACCGTGGCGATCCCGGCGGCCATCGCGTCGCGCGGGCTCTCGAACGCGACGCGCCGGCCGCCGATCAGCATCTCGCCGCCGGACGGGGGGTGCACGCCGGACATGGTCTTGATGAACGTCGACTTGCCGGCACCGTTGTCGCCGAGAAGGCAGTGGCATTCCCCCGGCCGCACGTCGAACGACACCCCGTCGAGCGCGATCACCGCACCGAAATGCCTGGAGATGTTCCGCATCTCGACGATCGGCGCGGCCATCAGCGTTCCCCGGTGATGATGCGGCGGATCCAGGTGTTCATGATCACGGCGATCAGCAGGATGAGGCCGAGGAACACCCGGAACAGCGAGCTTTCGGCGTTGGCGAAGAACAGGCCCTGCTGCACGACGCCGAAGATCACCGCGCCGAGCGCCGCGCCGATCACCGAGCCGTAGCCGCCGGTCAGGAGCGCGCCGCCGATCACCACGCAGATGATCGCCTCGAACTCCTTCAGCAGCCCGCGGTCCGCGGCGGCGGAGCCGAACTCCATCACCTGGCAGGTGGCGAACACCACGGCACAGAAGGCCGACATCATGAACATCAGGATCTTCACCCGGTCTACGGGCACGCCGACGTAGCGCGCGGCCTGCGCGTCGCCACCGGAGGCATAGATCCAGTTGCCGAACTTCGTGCGGGTCAGCAGCCGGTGGCCGAACGCGGCGAGCCCGAGCGCCCACACGACCAGCATCGGCACCCCGTCCACCACCGGCTGTCCGACGCGGTTGCCGCGGGCATAGGTGGCGATCCAGCCTTGCTCGCCCATCCAGTGGAAGAAGCCGGTCAGGATCTTGCCGCCGAAGAGCCAGGCGACCGGATCGTTCGCGGCGTGCTCGCCGACGCCGCTGATGATGGTCTGGCCGGTGAACCAGACCGCGCCCCAGATCGTCAGGCCGCGCAGGATGTAGAGAAAGGCGAGCGTGACGATGAAGGACGGCAGCCCGGTGCGGATCACCAGCCACCCGTTGACCGCGCCGAGCCCGGTGCAGAAGGCGAAGGTCGTGAGGATCGCCGCCCAGAGCGGCCAGCCGAGCTGGACCGTCAGCACCGCCATCATCAGCCCGGAAAAGCCGATCATCGACCCGACGGAGAGGTCGAACTCGCCGGCGATCATCAGGAGGCAGGCGCCGACCGCGATCACCATGAACTGCGCCGAGACCACGGTCCAGTTCATCACCCCTTCGGCCGCGAACATGCCGCTGTCGCCGGCGATCGCGCCGAAGAGGGCGAAGACGAGGATCGTCCCGCAGATCCCGCCGAGTTCCGGCCGGATCAGCGCGCGCCGGAGCGGAGACATCGGCTTGACGCGAGGATCCGGGCCGCCCGGTTCCGCCATGGCTTTCCTCCCCAGGGAACTGCCGGGGCAGGGGTCTGGCGCCCCGGTCCCCGGCCGTCCCGCGTCAGCGATACTGGCCCGCGAGCGACTCGACGAGCGCGATGTTGTCCTTCGTGACGAACCCCGGCCCGGTGAAGATCGAGTTGGCCGGCGCGACGCCGTAGCGGACGTAGTTGGTCAGCACCTGGATCGGGATCGACCCCTGCAGGAAGGGCTGCTGGTCGATCGCGAAGGCGATGGTGCCGTCCTTGATCGCGGCCGAGATCTCGGCCGAGAGGTCGAAGGTGCCGAAATAGATCGTGCCGTCGAGCCCCATGTCCTTCACGGCGCGGATCGAAGGCTCGGCCGAATTCGGCCCGAGCGTCAGGATCGCCCCGGTGTCGGGATTGGCGGTCAGGTAGGCCTTGACCTTGTTCTGCACCTCGGACGGGTCGATGCCGCTGTCGATCATCTGGCTGCCGAGGTCGATCCCGAGCCCGGCGGCGAAGCCTCGGCACCGCTCCACGGAGGCGGGATTGGTGATGTAGTGGTTGACGCAGAGGAACGAGGTGACGCCCGCCTCCTTTGCCCGCTTGCCGGCGCCGAGCCCGGCCTCGTATTCCGGCTGGCCGACATGCAGGAGGGCGCCGAGCTCCTGGCTCTCCTCGACGGTGCCGGAGTTCACCGTGACGACCGGGATGCCCTTGGCCACCGCGTCCTTGATCGGGCCTTCCAGCACGCTGTAGTCGGCGATCGTCACGATGATGCCGTCGACGCCGGCGGCCGAAGCCTGCTGCACGAGGCGCGCCATGTCGGCAAGGTCGCCGGTCGGCGGATTGCGGTACTCGGTGTTCACCCCCATCTGCTCGTTCGTCACCTTGATCGCGTTCTTGATGACGTTGAACCAGCTGTCGCTGTCCGGGCCGTGGCTGATCCAGACGAACTGCTCGCCGTCCGCCCGCGCCACCCCCACAACCGCCGCGGCCGCAAGCGTCAGGCCGAGCACGGCAGATGCCAGCATTTTCCTCATCGTGGGCTTTCCTCCAGTCGCGGCTTCCCGTTCCTTCCCGCCGGAAGCCCGGGGCGGGGCGGGAGCAGGCTACCCGCTTCGCCGCCTGCTTTGCCAGTGCGGCGTCGCGCCGGCACCGCCTGGGCCGGTCAGGCGCCGAACACCCGGGCGAAGATCGTGTCGACCTGCCTCGTGTGGTAGTCGAGGTCGAACAGCGCCTCGATGCCGGCCTCGCCGAGCGCCGCCACCACCTCCCGGTCGCCCTTGAGCTCGGCCATGAAGTCCGCGCCCTGCTCCCAGACCTTCATCGCGTTGCGCTGGACCATCGCGTAGGCGTCCTCGCGGCTGACCCCGGCCTGTGTCAGTGCGAGGAGCACCCGCTGCGAATGGATGAGGCCGCGGAAGCGGTTCATGTTGCGCAGCATCGCCTCCGGATAGACCACCAGCCGGTCGATGACGCCGGTGAGCCGGGCGAGCGCGAAGTCGAGCGTCACGGTGGCGTCCGGCGCGATGCCGCGCTCGACCGAAGAGTGGCTGATGTCGCGCTCGTGCCAGAGCGCGACATTTTCCATCGCCGGCACCACGGCCATCCGCACCAGCCGGGCAAGGCCGGTCAGGTTCTCGGTCAGCACCGGGTTGCGCTTGTGCGGCATCGCCGACGAGCCCTTCTGGCCCGGCGAGAAATATTCCTCCGCCTCCAGCACCTCGGTGCGCTGCAGGTGCCGGACCTCGATCGCCAGACGCTCGATCGAGCTGGCGATGACGCCGAGCGTGGCGAAGAACATCGCGTGCCGGTCGCGCGGGATCACCTGCGTCGAAATCGGCTCGGGCGTCAGCCCCATCGCCGCCGCCACGTGCGTTTCCACACGCGGATCGATGTTGGCGAAGGTCCCGACCGCGCCGGAGATCGCGCAGGTCGCCACCTCCGCCCGCGCGGCAACGAGACGCGCCCGGTTACGGCTGAACTCGGCATAGGCCTGCGCGAGCTTCAGGCCGAAGGTGGTCGGCTCGGCATGGATGCCGTGGCTCCGGCCGATGGTCGGCGTCATCTTGTGCTCGAGGGCCCGGCGCTTCAGCGCGGCGAGCAGGGCGTCGATGTCGGCGATCAGGATGTCGGCGGCCCGCACCAGCTGGACGCTGAGGCAGGTGTCGAGCACGTCCGAACTGGTCATGCCCTGGTGCACGAAGCGCGCCTCGTCGCCGACATGCTCGGCGAGGTGCGTCAGGAAGGCGATGACGTCATGCTTGGTCACCGCCTCGATCTCGTCGATCCGCGCGACGTCGAACTCGACGTCACGGGCCTTCCAGATCGCCGCGGCCGCTTCCTTCGGGATGACGCCAAGCTCGGCCTGTGCGTCGGCGGCATGCGCCTCGATCTCGAACCAGATGCGGAAGCGGGTGGCGGGCTCCCAGATCTTCACCATCTCGGGACGGGAATAGCGCGGGATCATCACGGCCTCCGGGTGCCTTCAAGGGGAGCGGGCCGTCTGATAGACTGACGGGGACCCTGCGACAAGCGAGGACTCGCATGCATCTCGCGGCCTTCGCCGGCGACTGGGACATCGACCGCACGATCGAGGATGTCCGCGCCGGCCAGACCGGGCGCTTCACCGGCCGCGCCCGCTTCCGGCCGGTTCCCGACGGCCTGCACTACCGCGAGGAAGGGATGCTCGTGCTCGGCGAGGCCGCGCCGATGACCGCGACGCGGGACTATCTCTGGCGCGACGGCGGGGCCGGGTCGATCGAGGTCCTGTTCGGGGACGGGCGCTACTTCCACCGCTTCCTGCCGGACGAGAGCGATCCGGCCGACACCCACGACTGCCCGCCCGACACCTACCGCGTCCGGTACAGTTTTGCCCGCTGGCCGCGCTGGGAGGCGGAATGGCGCGTCACCGGGCCGCGCAAGGACTACGCCATGGTCTCGCGCTTCTCGCCGCGTCGATGACCGGCCAGCGCCGCCGTGCTGGACAGGACTTCGCGATTGCGGCATCACGGGGGTGAGCATCCCATCAGCGACCGGAGCGACCATGGCCGAAACCGCATCCCGAAATGTCCTGACCGAGGCGATCTGGCCGGCGGAAGGTGCCGGCCTCTGGGTGAAGCGGGCGGTGCTCGTGGTCGTCGGCGTCGCGGTTCTCGCCATCTGCGCGAAGATCAAGGTCCCGGTCTGGCCGTCGCCGGTTGCGATCAGCCTCGGCACCTTTGCGGTCCTGACGATCGGCGCGGCCTATGGCCCGCGGCTCGGACTCGCCACGATGGCGGCCTGGATGCTGATCGGTGCCCTCGGCTTCGACGTGTTCCAGAGCTCGTCTGCCGAGAAGTACGGCCTTACCTACATGATGGGCGCGACGGGCGGCTACCTGCTGGGCTATGTGCTCGCCACGATCGCCCTCGGCTACGCGGCACGCCGGGGCTGGGACCGCAGCGTTCCCGGCATGGCCGCGGCACTGCTCGCGGGCAACGTGCTCATCTATGTTCCGGGCCTGCTCTGGCTCGGCTATCTGGTGGCGAACGGCCTGTTCGACCCGAGCAAGTATGCCTCCGTGACCGATCAGACGCTGGCCTGGGGCCTGACGCCGTTCCTGATCGGTGACGCCCTGAAGCTCGGCCTCGCCGCGCTGATCGTTCCGGGCGTTTGGAAGCTGGTCGGCGACGCCCGCACCTGAACTCAGCGACCAGACCAGAACGCCCGCCACACTGGCGGGCGTTTCTTTTCGGGTTCCCGATATCAGTCCTTGCCGACCCGCTCCGGCTTGCCCCTGTGCTTCGTCGCGGCGAGGTCCTCGATTTCCTTCTCGGTCATCGACTCCACCATCTCGCGCGACGCGCCCTTGAGGTCGCTCTTGCTGGTTTCGCCGCGCTTCGCGGACAGCGCCGCCCCGGCCGCCTTCTGCTGGGCCCTGGATTTCGCCGGCATCTCGGGAACTCCTCAGTGTTGTCAGGCCGAGAGCGCCTGGCGCAGCCGGGTGGCGGACTTCGCCACCGCCTCGTCGTCCCGGTCGAACCGCTCGCCGCCGCCGAGCAGGACCTCAAGGCGGGCACGGGCGCGCGAGACCCGGCTCTTGACCGTGCCGACGCGGGTGCCAAGCACCTCGGCGGCTTCCTCGTAGGAAAGGCCGCTGGCCCCGACCAGCACCAGCGCCTCACGCTGGTCCGGTGCGAGCACCTGCAGCGCCGCCATGAATTCCCGGAGCTCCATCCGCGCGGAGTGGCTCGGCATGTCGACGAGCCGGGCGGCGTGCGTGCCTTCGGCGTCGGACACCTCGCGCCAGCGCCGCCGGCCCTCGGAATAGTACTGGTTGCGCAGGATGGTGACGAGCCAGGCATGCAGGTTCGTGCCCATCTTGTACTTGTCTCGGTTGGCGATCGCCTTTGCGAGCGTCTCCTGCACCAGATCGTCGGCGCGGTCGGCGTTGCCGCTGATCGAGCGGGCGAAGCCGCGAAGCATCGGGATTGCCTCGACCAGCTGGTCCCTGAAGGATGCGGTCACCCCTTTGCCTCCCCGTCGGACTCGTCGAGCGCCCGCAGCAGGTCGAGCATGCTCTTCGGAATCTCCTCCTCGGCCGCGCCATCGTAGACCCGGCGGAGCTGGTGGGCGATCCAGTCTTCCTTGCGATTTCCCGGACCGGGGGGCTGGGGCGGACGGCGGCCGCCGCCGGCTGCGCGCTTGTGGCCGACGTCCGCCGAGCGGCCCGTGGGCGACGCTTCCTGGGCTGGGGTTTCCATGTCCGACATTGCCTTGTCTTCCGATCGTTCCGCCTTGCTCGGCTTGCCTTCGGGAGTCATTACACACCTGCAAAATGCGCGGATCCGCCGAAGGTTCCCGATCATCGGGAACCTTTTGCCGCCTCGGCGCTTGAACGGACGTGTCCGTCGGCAGTCGCTGAGCGACGGTTTGCCAAGGACCAGGATTTGCACCGAGAGGTTGAAACCTACTATGTCCCCCCGGCTTTCTCAAGAAATCGCGCCCCACCTTCCCTACCTGCGCCGTTATGCGCGAGCCCTGACGGGCTCGCAGGCCAGCGGGGACGCGCATGTGATGGCCTGTCTGGAGGCTGTCGTGGCCAATCCGGCGGTGCTCGACATGAAGGACGGCGCCAGGATCGCGCTGTACCGTCTGTTCCATGAGCTCTGGACCAGCTTCGAGGAAGTCGGTCCGGTGCAGGAGCCGATCAGCATCGTCGACGAGGGCGAGAGGACCGCCCGCGAGCGGCTGTCCGGCATGGAGCCCGAGGGGCGGCAGGTGCTGCTGCTTTCGACTCTGGAGGGGTTCCGGCCGCGGGAGGCCAGCCTCATCACCGGGCATAGCGTTCCGGAAATCGAACGGCTGGTTGCGGCGGCAGTGGCGGAGATCGAGCGGCAGACCGCCACGGATGTTCTCATCATCGAGGACGAGGCCCTGATTTCGCTCGATCTCTGCGAGATCGTCGAAAGCCTCGGGCACCGGGTCACGAGCGTGGCGCGCACGGCGACGCAGGCCGTTCAGGCGGCACGGGGCCAAAGCCCGGGTCTGGTCCTTGCCGATATCCAGCTGGCAGACGGATCATCCGGGCTCGATGCGGTGCGGGAGATGCTGGGCTTCGTGGAGGTTCCGGTCATATTCGTCACCTCGTTCCCCGAGCGGCTCCTGACCGGCGAGCGACCGGAGCCGACCTTCCTGATCACCAAGCCGTACGACCCGAATGCGGTCAAGGCGACCATCAGCCAGGCCCTGTTCTTCCGGACCCGCGCCTCTCTGGCGGCCTGAGATCGGGCGGCGGCCCGACAGGCGTCGGGCCGTCGCCTTCAGTGACTCAATTCACCTTGGCCAGCCAGTCATCGACGGCTCGGCTGGCTTCATCCTTGCTCTTGCCGTAACGCTCCTGAATAAGCCCCTGAAGCTCTTCCTGACGGCCCTCGATCTTGTCGAGGTCATCATCGGTCAGGGCGCCCCACTGCTGCTGGACCTTGCCCTTGAACTGCTTCCAGTTGCCTTCGATACGATCCCAGTTCATGTTCGATCCTCCTTCTGGCTCTGATTTCCGGTCAACGCCGCGGATTCGAAGTGGTTCCGGCCGGGCAGGGCAGGCGATGGAACATGGATCGGGCGGAACGCCTGTGCTCGGCATACGTTTGCCGGGAGTTTCCGCGTTTGCCGTGTCCGCCCATGCCCGTGCATCTTGAACCTGTGCAGATAGACGTCGCCCTCGGTCAGCTGGCCGCTTTCGGCGTGCTTTCAGTCCCGGCGCCGGTGACCGCGGTCGCCGCCGTCGCGGTTGCTGCGCTGCTGATCGGGGCGGCGGTCGGGCTCCTTCTCGGGCGGCGGCACGGGCGGGCGGAGTGCGACGGACTGGAGGCGCGGCTGGCCGAGCGGACGCACGAACGCGACGAGAGCCGGCAACGCTTCGACCTGATGCTGGCGAACCCGGCGATCACCGCTTTTGCCCAGGACCGTTCGCTCGCGCTCACCTGGGTTCACAACCTGCGGCCGGGACTTGCTGCGGGGAACGGAGGAGCGGGCGCCGATCCCGACGCTTCCCCCGCGACCGAGCTGCAACGCCGGGCGCTCGCGACGGGCATGTCGGTGACGGATCGGGTGACGGTCGTCGGCGACGCCGGCGTGCTGCATTTCGACATGACGGCGAGCCCGATTCGGGCGCCCGACGGCCGGATCAGCGGGGTGCTCTCGACCGCGATCGACGTGACCGAGCAGCGCAAGGGCGAGTTGAGGCTGGCTGCGATGGCGGCCCAGCTGAGCGAGGCCTATCGCCGGTTCGAACTGGCGCTAGACACCCTGCCGATCACGGTGTTCGAGCAGGACACCGACCTGCGTTTCACCTTCCTCTACAACCCGCCGCCGGGGACGCGGGCCGAGGACTTCATCGGCAGGACCGACGAGACGGTGTTTTCCGAGGCGGACAGGCGGCTGCTCGTGCCGGCGAAGCGGCGTGTCCTTGCCGCAAGGGCCAGCGAGACGCTGGAGATGGACGTGACGCTGTCCGGCATTCCGCGCTTCTACGAGCTTCACCTCGAGCCCCGGCTCGATTCGGATGGCGTGGCGACCGGGGTCATCGGCACGGCGCTCGACCTGACGGAGCGGCGGCGGGCGGAGGAGCGCATGCGGTCGGTCATGCGCGAGCTGACGCACCGCTCGAAGAATCTGCTCGCGGTCATCCAGTCGATGGCCCGCAAGACCGCAAGTCTTGCTCCGGACGTCGACACCTTTGTCACCGACTTCTCCGCACGGCTCCGGGCGATGGCTGCGTCCCACGACCTGCTGGTCGAGGAGGCCTGGTCGGGGGCGGAGATCGGCGCGCTGCTGGCCGCCAACCTAGCGCCGAGCATCGATCCGCGCGGTTCGCAGGTCAGCATGGCGGGACCGCGGCTGAAACTCGATCCCGATGCGGCGCAGACGCTGGGCCTCGCCTTTCACGAGCTCACGGTGAACGCCGTGCGCCACGGCGCGCTGTCGGTCGCCGAGGGGCGGGTGCGGGTCGACTGGGACCGGGTGGACGGACACGTGGCGGTGCACTGGCGCGAGCAGGGTGGCCCGGCGGTTGACGCCCCCGCCCGCCGCGGCTTCGGCCGGCTGCTGCTGGAGCGACTGACCGGCGCGTCGCTGGGCGGCGAGGTCCGCCTCGACTTCCCGGCGGAAGGCGTCGCCTGCGCGATCCGCTTCCCGGCGGACAGGCTCGCCGAAAGCTGACGTCGGTCGGCGGCTGTCTGCTCGCGGACTGCGCCGCCGCGCCGGTCCGCTCGCTGGGGACCCAGACCTACGGTTAGCCCGCTTCTGGCGCCGTACACCGGCGTGCGCACCATGCCGGGAACCCGTTGACTCCCGCCCCCGACTTCGCGATATACGCGCTTCCCGTCGGCGCCTCCGGTTCCGGCGGACGCATGACGTGACAAGCGCGCTGTCCGCAGGCGCGGGGGCCCGTCCCCCGCACGAACACCGGGCTTCCCGGGGCCGCAGGACGCGGGTCGAAGAAGAGGAAGACGCGATGTTCGCGGTGATGAAGACCGGCGGCAAGCAATACAAGGTTGCCGCCAACGACATTCTGATCGTCGAGAAGCTGACCGCAGACGTCGGCGAGTCGGTGGTGTTCCAGGACGTGCTGATGCTGGGCGGAGACGCTCCGACGATCGGCGCGCCCTTCATCGACGGGGCGGTGGTGACGGCCGAGGTGCTGGAGCAGCTGCGCGGCGAGAAGGTGATCTCGTTCAAGAAGCGGCGGCGCAAGCATTCGTCGCAGCGCCGGCGCGGTCATCGCCAGTACCTGACCCGGGTGCGGATCACCGACATTTCCGGCAACGGCCTGACGGCGGCGAAGGCCGAGGCCGAGATTCCCGCGGCATCGCCGGCGGCGCCCGACGCCGTGGCCGAGCCGGCCGCGATCTGAGGAGACGAGAGAGATGGCACACAAGAAGGCAGGCGGCTCGTCCCGGAACGGGCGCGACAGCAAGGGCCGGCGGCTCGGCGTCAAGAGGTTCGGCGGCGAGATCGTCGCCCCGGGCAACATCGTCGTGCGCCAGCGCGGCACCAAGTTCTGGCCGGGCGCCGGCGTCGGCCTCGGCCGCGACCACACCATCTTCGCGGTGACGGAGGGTCAGGTGACCTTCCACACCGGGCTGAAGGGCCGGACCTTCGTGTCGGTCCTGCCGGTGGCGGAAGCCGCCGAGTAAGCCCGTCCTCATCGGCGCGATGCCGAAAGGCCGGCGGTTTGCGCCGGCCTTCTTCGTTTCAGTCGAGGGTTCCCCGACCATGTCGGAGACGATAACGCCCCAGCCCATCCTGACCGCCGAGCGGCTGCGGCTGCGGCCGCTGCGCCCGTCCGACGCCGGCCTCGTGGCGCTCTACGCCAGTGACGTCCGGGTTGCGCGGATGACGGCCGAGATCCCGCATCCCTATCCGCCCGGCGCGGCCGAGGCGTTCATCGAGCGGGTGCGCTCGCCGAAGAGCCGGGAAACCGTCTGGGCGATGGACACCGGCGAGGACGACGAGAACGGCCTCGTCGGCGTGATCGGCGTCAAGCGGCGCGAGCCGGGGGTCGGCGAACTTGGCTACTGGGTGGCGCCGGCCTTCTGGGGCACGGGCTTCGCCAGCGAGGCGGTGGAGGCGGTGGCGGCCTGGGCGGCTGATGTGGGCTTCCGCACCCTCGTTGCCGAGGTGCTTCAGGACAATGCCGGCTCGGCCAAGGTGCTGGTGCGCGACGGCTTCGCCTATATCGGCGACGGCGAGGTGCATGCGCTGGCCCGCGGCGCCATGGTGCCGACCTTCCGCTACCGGCGCGAGGTGGCGCGGTGAAGTTCCTGGACCACGCGCGGGTCGAGATCCGCTCCGGCAGCGGCGGGCACGGCTGCGTCAGCTTCCGGCACGAGAAGTTCGTCGAGTTCGGCGGCCCCGACGGCGGCGACGGCGGCAAGGGCGGAGACGTCTGGGCCGAGGCGGTCGAAGGCCTCAACACGCTGATCGACTACCGCTACCAGCAGCATTTCTTCGCGAAGAACGGCCAGCCCGGCATGGGCAAGCAGCGCACGGGCAAGAGCGCCGACGACATCGTGCTGAAGGTCCCGGTCGGCACCGAAATCCTCGAGGATGACGGCGAGACGCTGGTTGCCGACCTGACCGCGGTCGGCCAGCGAATGCTGCTCGCCCGCGGCGGCAACGGCGGCTGGGGCAACCTGCGCTTCAAGACCTCGACCAACCAGGCGCCCCGCAACGCCAATGCCGGGCAGGAAGGTGTCGGGCGCACACTCTGGCTGCGGCTGAAGCTGATCGCCGACGCCGGCCTCGTCGGGCTGCCGAACGCCGGCAAGTCGACCTTCCTCGCCGCGACCTCGAACGCGCGGCCAAAGATCGCCGACTATCCGTTCACCACGCTGCATCCGGGCCTCGGCGTCGTCGGCGTCGACGGGGCGGAATTCGTGCTCGCCGACATTCCGGGGCTGATCGAGGGGGCGCACGAGGGGCGGGCCTCGGCGGCATGTTCCTCGGCCACGTCGAGCGCTGCGCGGTCCTCCTGCATCTCGTGGATGGCACCTCCGGAACGATTGCCGAGGACTATGCGGTGATCGTCCGCGAGCTGGAGGCCTATGGCGCCGGACTCGACGACAAGCCGCGGATCCTCGCCCTGAACAAGGTGGACGCGCTCGACGAGGAGGAACTCGCCGAGGCTGCGGCCACGCTGGCCGAGGCCAGCGGCTTCCCGGTGCACCGGCTGTCCGGGGCCACGGGGCAGGGCGTCCAGGACGTGCTCCGCGCGCTCCGGGCGGCCATCCTTGGGGCGCGCGTCGCGAAGGCCGCTCCGGCGGAGGAGCCATGGCAGCCCTGACCCTCGACCCCGACCATGTCGTGACCTCCGCCGAGCGGATCGAGTCGGCCCGGCGCATCGTCGTCAAGATCGGCTCGGCGCTCCTCGTCTCGGTCGACACAGGACGGCTCAGGCTCGACTGGCTGAAGGGCCTCGCGGCGGATGTCGCGGCACTGCGCGCGCGCGGCAAGGACGTCATCCTCGTCTCCTCCGGCTCGATCGCGCTCGGGCGGCGGGCGCTCGGCCTCGGCGACGGCCCCCTTTCGCTCGACCAGAGCCAGGCCGCCGCGGCGGTCGGGCAGATCCGGCTGGCGCAGGCCTACGAGAGCGTGCTCGGGCCGCACGAGCTTGCCACCGGGCAACTCCTCGTGACGCTGGAGGACACCGAGAACCGCCGGCGCTACCTCAACAGCCGCCGGACGCTCGGAACGCTGCTCGACCTCGGCGTCGTGCCGATCGTCAACGAGAACGACACGATCGCAACGGATGAGATCCGCTATGGCGACAATGACCGGCTGGGCGCGCAGGTGGCGAGCATGGCCGGGGCGGACGTGCTGGTTCTGCTCTCCGACATCGACGGCCTCTACACCGGCAACCCGCGGACCGACCCCGCGGCGCGGCGGCTGGAGCGGGTGACGGCGATCACCCCGGAGATCGAGGCGATGGCGGGCGACGCCGGCTCGGCGCTGTCGAAGGGCGGGATGCGGACCAAGGTCATCGCCGCGCAGGCGGCGACGCGCGCCGGGTGCGCGATGGCGATCACGCTCGGCGCCGTCGACCGGCCGCTGACTGCGCTCGCGGGCGGCGCGGCCTGCACCTGGTTCGAGCCGGACGGCGACCCGCGGGTCGCGCGCAAACGCTGGATCTCGGGGATGAAGGCCCGCGGCCGGATCACCGTCGACGCCGGCGCGGTGGCGGCGCTCGGCCGCGGCAAGTCGCTGCTGCCCGCCGGCGTCACGGCGGTGGAGGGCGCCTTCCGCCGCGGCGACCCGGTGGATGTGCTCGGCCCGGACGGGGCGGTGGTGGCCCGCGCTCTCGCCGGCTATGATGCCTCCGAGGCGCGCACGATCATGGGCCACCGCTCGGACCGGATCGCCGGCCTGCTCGGCTATCCCGGCCGGGCGGCGCTGGTGCACCGCGACGACATGGCGCTCTGACGTCGGTGCTTTGCCTGACTTTTCGGCAGTAGCGGCTGCGTTAGTCTGTCCGCCAGTTGGCGATCGTCCCGACTTGGGCCGACGCGGCTGGGGGAAGCCGCATAAATGATTTGGTTCGACGCCTATGACCCTGCCGGTGAGACCTTCGGGTGGCTCTACCAGGCGACCAACTGGCGGATAACGTCCGAGACCAGCCGGAAGATCACCTTCCGGGCGGTGATCACTGAGGGGCAGTGGGCCGGCAGGACACTCATCCAGGAATGGCTGGGCCATTTCAATCCCGCCGAAAACACCGGCCGCATCAGCGAGATCAGGGATCTGGTCCGCGGCGACCTGCATCTCAGCGTCGAGTTCGGCACGCCGGTCAGAACCGACCATGTCGACGTCGACTTCGCCCGAGAGGCGAGGGAAGGCGTCCGCTTTTCCGGCAACGATTTCATGAACGTCTTCGATGGCGCCCGCGGCGAGGACCGTCTTCTCGGGCGCGGCGGCGACGACCGGCTCTCAGGCAGGGGTGGCGACGATTACATCGACGGCGGTGATGGTGTCGACCGGATGTTCGGCAGCAAGGGCGACGACACGTACGTCGTCGACAGTACCCGCGACAAGGTGATCGAGCCCGCAGATGGCGGCACCGACACCGTGCTGGCACGGGCGAACTGCCATCTTGCCACCGGTGTCGAGTTCCTGACGCTGCTCGGACAGGCAGACCTCAGTGGGATCGGGAACGATCTGGCGAACATCATCACCGGCAACGATGGCGCCAATCGTCTCGAGGGCGGCGGCGGCTGGGACATGCTGATCGGCGGGGCGGGCGACGACCGCCTCATCGGCTACGACGCGGAAATGCATGGCGGTTCCGGCGACGACACCTATGTCGTCGGCGCCCGTGGGGACAAGGTCGTGGAGCGTCCCGACGAGGGCACCGACACGATCGAGGCGGCGACCAGCTTCAGGATGCCCGGCAATGTGGAGAATCTCGTGATGCTGAGCGTCTACGCCCTGGACGCAACCGGCAACGGTCTGGCGAACCTGATGACCGGCAATTCCGGCGCGAACGAGATTGCCGGCAAGAGCGGTGCCGATCACCTCTTCGGCGGCCGAGGGGCGGACCGGCTCATGGGTGGCGCAGGCAACGACGTGCTCGAGGGCGGAGCGGAGTCCGATAGCCTTGGTGGAGGGACGGGGAAGGACCTCTTCGTCTTCGGTCCCGGCGCTGCGGTGAGCGGGGCCGGCGACACCATCCTCGACTTCGAGTCGGGCGCCGACCGGATCGATCTCTCCGCCGTCACCACCGACCCCCTGACCTTCGTCGGCACCGCGGCGTTTTCTGGAGCGCCCGGCGAGGTCCGCTACGCCGACGGCGTGCTTGCCATCGATCTTGACGGGGGCGGCCCGGACTACGAGATCGCGTTGCGAGGCGCTCCGCCTTTGCAGGCAGACGACCTCCTGCTTTAGCGGCTCGCATCCGGGGCCGGTTGTGGACAATCGCGCGGCGCTTCAATAGGGCTCTTCCAACCGGCCGGAAGGCTGGCGGGCGGCTCCGCCTCCAGCCGTTCGAGAGATGGGAGAAGGGGCCGATGGACGTGGTCTTGGACGCCGACATGGACGTGCCCGCGCTGATGCGCCGGATCGGCACGCGGGCGCGCGTCGCCGCCGCCGAACTCGCCTACGCTCCTTCGGCACAGAAGGATGCGGCGCTGCGTGCGGCCGCGGAGGCGATCTGGACAGGCCGCGCCGCGCTCCTGGCCGCCAACGCCCGCGACGTGGCGGGGGCTGCGGTGCGCGGCCTGTCGGACGCGATGCTCGACCGGCTGCGGCTCGACGAGGGACGGGTCAGGGGCATGGTCGATGGCCTCCGGTCGATCGCGGGTCAGCCCGATCCCGTCGGGCAGGTGATCGCCGAATGGGATCGGCCCTCCGGCCTCCATATCCGGCGCGTCCGGACGCCGCTCGGCGTCGTCGGGGTGATCTTCGAGAGCCGGCCGAACGTTACCGCCGACGCCGGCGCGCTCTGCCTCAAGGCAGGCAACGCGGCGATCCTGCGCGGCGGATCCGAGAGCCTTGAGTCGTGCCAGGCGATCCATGCCGGCCTCGCTGCCGGTCTCGCGGCCGCCGGCCTGCCCGACGCGGCGATCCAGCTCGTGCCGACGACCGACCGGGCGGCGGTTGGCGAGATGCTGACGATGACGGGCTTCATCGACGTCATCGTCCCCCGCGGCGGCAAGGGACTGGTCGGCCGGGTGCAGGCCGAGGCGCGGGTGCCGGTCTTCGCCCACCTTGAGGGGATCGTCCACGTCTACGTCGACCGTGCCGCCGACCTCGCAAAGGCGCGCCGCGTCATCCTGAACGCCAAGACCCGGCGCACGGGCATCTGCGGCGCGGCGGAATGCCTGCTGATCGACCGGGCCTTCTTCGAGGCCGAGGGCGCGCCGTTCGTCGCCGACCTGATCGCCGCGGGCGTCGAGGTGCGGGGCGACGACACCCTGCTCGGCCTGCCGGGCGTGGTGCCGGCCGGGCCGGAGGACTGGGGGCGGGAATATCTCGACGCGATCATCGCGGCGCGGCTCGTCGAGGGCGTGGATGGCGCGATCGACCACATCCGCCGCTATGGCTCGCACCACACCGACTGCATCATCACCGAGGACGACGGTGCCGCCGACCGTTTCTTCCAGCGGCTCGACAGTGCGATCCTGATGCGCAACGCCTCGACCCAGTTCGCCGATGGCGGCGAATTCGGCATGGGGGCGGAAATCGGCATCGCCACCGGCAAGCTGCACGCCCGCGGCCCGGTCGGCGCGGAGCAGCTGACGAGCTTCAAGTATCTCGTCGACGGCGACGGCAGCGTCCGCGCCTGACGGCTTCCGCGCGGACTTGATCTGGCGCAAGGTCCCGCGCGCCGCTTCCTGCGAAGATGCGCCATGGACGAAACCGACCGCCTTCGCCGGCACGGGCTGTTCGACAGCCGCGTGCCCCGCTACACGAGCTATCCGACCGCGCCGAACTTCTCGCCCGGGGTCGGCGCGGCGTTCCAGGCGGATTGCCTTCGCGCGCTCGACCCGGCGGAACCGGTCTCGGTCTACGTGCATATCCCGTTCTGCGAGCGGCTCTGCTGGTACTGCGCCTGCCACACCCGGGGCACGCGGACGCCCGGCCCGGTCGAGGCCTATGTCGGTCATCTTGAGGCCGAACTGCGGCTCGTCGCGGGCCAACTGCCCGCAGGCGTGCGGATGGGCCGGCTGCACTGGGGCGGCGGCACGCCGACCATCCTGAGCCCGGTCCAGACCCGGCGGCTGGCGGCGGCGATCAGGGCGGTCTTTCCGCCCGCGGCGGACTTCGAGTTCTCGGTCGAGATCGATCCGATGCAGGTCGACGAGACGAAGATCGCGGCGCTCGCCGCCGAAGGCATGACGCGGGCAAGTCTCGGCATCCAGGACTTCGACCCGCTGGTGCAGCGCGCCATCGGCCGGCCGCAGGGGTTCGACGCGACGCGGACGGTGGTGGAGACGCTCCGCGCCGCCGGGGTCGGCTCGCTCAACGCCGATCTCGTCTACGGGCTGCCACACCAGACCGCCGCGCGGCTCTCCGCGACCCTCGAGCAGGTGCTGGCGCTCGCGCCCGACCGGGTTGCGCTATTCGGCTATGCGCACGTCCCGTGGGTGGCGAAGCGGCAGGCGCTGATCGACGAGACGGCGCTGCCGGACGACGAGGCGCGGTATCGGCTGGCGGCGCTGGCCGCGGACCGGCTCGCCGGGGCGGGCTACCGGCGGATCGGCATCGACCATTTCGCGCTTCCTGGGGACAGCCTTGCGATGGCCGCGCGCGAAGGGCGGCTGCGGCGCAACTTCCAGGGCTACACCGACGACGCCTGTCCGACCCTGATCGGCCTTGGCGCATCGGCGATCTCGCGCTTCCGGGCGGGCCATGTGCAGAACGTCGTGGCGACGCCGGCCTGGTCCCGGCGGGTCGCGGAGGGGGGGCTCGCCGGCGCGCGCGGACACCGGCTGAGCGACGACGACCGGCTGCGGGGGCGGGCGATCGAGATGCTGATGTGCGACCTGCGGCTCGATTTCGACGCGCTCGCGTTCGAGTTCGGCGACGCGGTGGCGGCGCTCGGGCCGGTCGCGCTGGAGGTGGCCGGGCGGTTCGCGCCGTTCGTCGCGGTCACGCCGAACCGGCTGGCCATCCGCCGCGGCGGCGTCCCGCTGGCGCGGATCATGGCCAGCGCGTTCGACGCCTACCTCGACGCCGGCGGCCGGTTCAGCCGGGCGTCCTGACGCGGGCAGCTGCCGCGGGGGCGCCCCCTGCGGCAGCGCGGACGGTGGCGGCTTCGGGGCATCTGCCCCTCCCCGACAGGGCTTCTGCCCGCATGAAACCGGCCGACGGAAAAAGTTGCGCGGCTTGCGGATGAACCGGCCCGATGGCTCCGTATTCCTCGCATGACACTGCCGATCCGCCCCGATGACATGGTTGCCGAGCTCGGGCCGCTGCGCCGCTATGCCCGGACGCTGACCCGCGATCGCGACGACGCCGAGGATCTGGTGCAGGCGACGCTGGTGCGGGCGCTGGAGCGGCGGGCGACCTTCCGGGCGGGCGGCAGCATGCGCGGCTGGCTGTTCGCAATCCTGCGCAATGTCTTCGTCGATGGTCGCCGGTCGGATCGGGCTGGCCAGGCGCGCGACGGCGCGGCGGCGGCGTTGCAGGGAGAGGCGGTGCCGCCGCCCCAGGAAGGCGCGGTGCGGCTCGGGCAGGTACGCGACGCCTTCTTCCGGCTGCCCGAGGAGCAACGGGCGGCGCTGCATCTCGTAGCCATCGAGGGCATGGCCTATCGCGACGCCGCCGACGCGCTCGGCATACCGGTGGGCACGCTGATGTCGCGGATCGGGCGGGCGCGGGCGGCGCTGCGGGCGCTGGAGGAGGAAGGGCCGCGGGCGCGGCTCAGCATCGTCGGAGGACGCGATGACGTTTGATCCAGCGGCCGATCCGGTCACCGACGCCGACCTCGACGCCTATCTCGACGACCAGCTGCCGCCGCTGCGCCGGATAGAGGTCGAGGCGCATCTCGCCGCGCACCCGGCGCTGGCGGCGCAGGCAATGGCGGACCTGCGGATCCGCGACGAACTCCGGCTCGCGCTCGCCAGCGCTCCGACGCGCGGCCCGGCGGAAACGACCGAGGCGGCGCGGCGGCTCGGCCGGGCGCTGGCTTGGGACCGGCGGATGCGGCGGATGAGCCGGATCGCCGCGGCACTGGCGCTGGTGGCGGCCGGCTGGGCGGGCCATGCGACGATGAAGCCCGGGCCGGTGTCGGCGTCCCAGCCCTATCCGCCCTATGTCGGCGACGCGCTGCAGGCGCATGGGGTGGCCGCGCTCCGGGCGACGATGCATTCGCAGCCGCAGGCCCCGGCCTATGATCCGGCCGAGATCCGCTCGGCAACCGGGATCGTCATGCCGGCGCTGCCCCGCGGCTGGACGGTGCGCGACGCGCAGGTCTTTCCCTCCGCCAACGGCCCCAGCGTCGAGCTGGCGCTCGACGCCGGCGACCTCGGGGCGGCGACTCTTTTCGCAGTCCGGCCCGGCGGCTTCGACGTGGTCGCGGCAACGGCCGGTCCGGACGGTCCGATGGCGTCCGCGTTCTTTCAGGTCGGCGACGTCGCCTATGTGCTGGTCGCAGGCGGCCCTGCCGACGCGGCCCTGGCGGCCGCAGCCGGGCTCGCGCGCTCGCTGACCGGCGCGCTTCACCTTTGATCGTCCTGCAACGGGAGAAAACACGCATGACACCCACCAATCCGGCCTACCGGTCGGGCTATGCCACGAGCGCCGCGATCGACGAGGGCCTGCGGGCGCACATGCTTCGGGTCTACAACTTCATGGGGCTCGGCCTCGTGGTGACCGGCCTTGTCGCGCTGGTCGTCGCCTCGACCCCGGCGCTCTACGTGCCGATCTTCTCCACCCCGCTGAAGTGGGTGGTGATGCTGGCGCCGCTCGCCTTCGTGTTCTTCTTCTCGTTCCGCATCGAGGCGATGTCGGCCGGGACGGCGCAGCTGACCTTCTGGCTGTTCTGCGCGGTGATGGGTCTGTCGCTCGCCTCGGTGTTCCTGGTCTTCACCGGCACCAGCATCGCGCGCACCTTCTTCATCGCGGCGGCGATGTTCGCGGCGACGAGCCTCTGGGGCTATACGACGAAGCGCGATCTCGCGGGGTTCGGCAGCTTCCTCATCATGGGGCTGATCGGCGTCGTGATCGCCAGCATCGTCAACATCTTCCTCGGGTCGTCGGCGCTGCAGTTCGCGATCTCGGTGATCGGCATCCTGGTGTTCGTCGGGTTGACCGCCTGGGATACGCAGAACATCAGGCAGCAGTATCTCGAGTACCATGACGGCGAGACGCGCTCGAAGCTCGCGGTGATGGGCGCGATGTCGCTCTACCTCAATTTCGTCAACATCTTCCAGCTCCTGCTGACCTTCACGGGCGAGCGGGAGTGAGCGGGCAGGGGGGACAGGCAATGGACCGGAACGACCAGCAGGCGATCGAGGCGCTTTTCCAGCGGCTTGCCGAGGCCGAACGCGGCGCGCCGGCGCGTGACGGCGGGGCGGAGGACTTCATCGCCCGGCGGATCGCGGCGCAGCCGGGGGCGCCCTACTACATGGCGCAGACGATCGTCGTGCAGCAGGCAGCGCTGGAGCGGGCGGACGCGCGGATCGGCGCGCTGGAGCAGGCCGCGCGGCAGCGCGCCGGCGGTGGCGGCTTTCTCTCCGGCCTGTTCGGAGGACCATCGCCGCGGCCGGTGCCGGCGCATCAGGCCGGCCCCGCGTCGGCGGCGCTGCAGCAGCGGCAGGCGGGCGGCGGCTTTCTCGCCGGCGCGGCACAGACCGCGGTCGGCGTGGCGGGCGGCGTGCTGCTCGGCAACGCGATCGCCGGGATGTTCGCCGGCGACGCGGAAGCGGCGGAGTCGCCCGGAGCCGCGGAGGACGCCGGCGGCGGCGATCCCGGGTTTGCCGAGGAGGACTTCGAGATCTGAGGCCTTTCGCCGGAGGTACGAAGGCGCGGGTCGCTTGAGGCGGTCCGCGCCTTGCCGCTTGATCCGGCGGGGCGGTTCGGAGAAGCTGCCGGCCGCAGCAGATGCGGGGCGGCATGATGGCTGACGAGTCGGCTGGTGTCCGGCTTCTCTCCGGGGGCAATCCGCAGATCCCGAAGGGCGATGGCGACGCGCCGGTGCAGGCCTACATCGCGGCCATGCCGGGATGGAAGCGGGCGCTGGGCGAGGAGATCGACCGGATCATCGGCGCCGAGGTGCCCGGCGTCGTGAAGGCGGTGAAATGGAACTCGCCCTTCTATGGCCGCGACGGCGCGGGCTGGTTCCTCAATCTGCATTGCTACACCGGGTTCGTGCGGGTGGCGTTCTTCGCCGGCACGTCGCTGGACCCGATGCCCGCCGGCCCGTCGAAACAGCCCGGCGTGCGCTATCACGACATCGCCGAAGGGGCCTTCGACGCCGCGCTTTTCGCTGACCTGGTGCGGCAGGCAAGCCGCTTGCCGGGCGTCGCGCTGTGAGCGGGGACACGCCCTCGGCGCTGATCGACGCGCGGATCGCCGCGCTCGGCGACTGGCGGGGCGCGGCGCTGGCGCGGATTCGGGCGCTGATTCACGCCGCCGATCCGCAGGTGGCCGAGGAGTGGAAATGGCGCGGCGTGCCGGTCTGGTCGCATGCCGGCATCCTCTGCACCGGCGAGAGCTACAAGGCGGTGGTGAAGCTGACCTTTGCGAAGGGCGCGGCGCTGCCCGATCCGGCAGGCCTGTTCAACGCCAGCCTTGACGGCAACGTCCGGCGCGCGATCGACATCCGCGAGGGCGAGGCGCCGGACGAGGCGGCCTTCACGGCGCTCATCCGGGCGGCCGTCGCGCTCAATGTTGCCGGGAAGCGCTAGGGTGCGGCCGATCCGGCTTTACTACTATCGGCGGAAGGATGGCGGCCGCAACTTCGGCGACGACCTCTCGCCGCTCGTCGTTGCCGCGGTCACCGGACGGGCGGTGGAGCATGCGCGGATCGTGGAGGCCGACATGGCGGCGATCGGCAGCATCCTCGACCGGGTCCTGCGGCATCGCAAGTGGCGGTTCATGCGCGGCCGGGTGGACCCGCTGCTGCTGTGGGGTTCGGGCTTCATCTCCGAGGGCCCGCACCGCCGGCCGTGGGGTCTGGCGCCTCTGGCATTGCGGGGGCCGCTGACGCGGGACCGCTTCCGCCTCGACCGTTCGCTGCCGCTCGGCGATCCCGGGCTGCTGTTTCCCGACCTCCTGCCCGACCGGCCGGCGGTGCGCAGCGGCTGGGGCGTCGTGCCGCACTATGGCGACGAGGCGTCGCCGCGGGTCGACGCCCTCTGCGCGCGGCTCGGCGCGGTGCGGATCCCGGTGTCGCAGGACGATCCGGTGGCGGTGCTGCGGCGGATTGCCGGCTGCGAGCGGATCGTCTCGAGCAGCCTGCATGGGCTGGTCGCAGCCGACGCCTTCGGCATCCCGAACTGGCGGGTGGCGTTCGACCAGGGGCTGAAGGGCGGCGACTTCAAGTTCCGCGACTATGCGCTGCCGATCGGCCGGGCGGACGTTTCCGCGGTTCCGGCCGACCGTTTCGACCCGGCGACGGCGGGCGGCGATTTCGGTTACACCGCCCGGCTCGGCCCGCATCAGGACCGGCTGCGCGCTGCGTTGCGGGACGCGTTCTGACGCCCGGCGCTACTCGCAGAGGATCGGAACCACCGCCGCGTCGAAGCCGTCCGGCACGCCGTCGTCCATGTCGTAGCCGCCGAGCCCCTCCGGCGCCGCCCGCAGGCCGTGGCCGGCGAGGAAGTCGGCGAGCTCGCCCTCGCGGAGCGCATAGTTGACATTCTGCGGCAGGCTGCCGGTCGCCTCGACGATGAAGTCCTCGGACAGCCGCGCCACCACGAGACCAAGCACGTCGCCGCGGGCGTCGATCAGCGGCCCGCCGCTGTTGCCGGGCTGGACCGGCGCGGTGAAGCTGAAGAACCGGCGATCGTCGTCGACGCCGGCCAGCGCGCTGACATTCCCGCCCGTCAGGTGCAGCGAGGTGCCGGCGATGCTGTAGTAGGGGAACCCCGCGGCGCTGACCCTCTGCCCGAGCCGCATCCGGTCGCCGGCGGCGAGCGACAGCCAGCGGGGCGACGGGCGGGGCGCCGCCAGCGCCGCGACGTCGAGGTCGGCGTCGGAGGCAACGACGCGCAGCTCCGCCCCGTCCGCGAGCGTGACGCGGGTGCATTGCGACACCACGTGCGCGGCGGTGATCAGGGTCCGCGGGTCGAGGTAGAAGCCGGTCCCGGTGCTCGGGGCGACCGCGTCCACCGGCGGCAGCGAGGTGACGCTCGGGATCGCCGTCGGCGGAGGGCCGAGCGCGACCACAGGCTGCGGTTGCGCGCCCGCCTCGGGCCGGGTGCCCTCGAACGCGTCGAGGTAGGCCGTGGTCTGGTTCACCAGCCGCTCCAGCGCGCCGCCTGACGGCAGCGCCCAGTCCGCCGGCGCGCCGGGCCGCGCGCTGCCGGCGGCGAGGTTCAGCATCGCGAAGTCCGGGGCGGCGGCTGCGAGATAGACCGTCGCCCAGCGGTCTCCCGCCCGATCGGACCGGGTGAAGAAC